>NZ_JABBGL010000016.1:0-91398 GCF_012927365.1 Sphingobium sp. TB-6
CTATTCACCCAGGAACGCGTTGCGGCATCGGCCAATCTTTTCCTGGATGGTTTGTTGGGTGAGAAACGGCGCAAAACAGGATGGATGCGTGCAGAGGCGGCCGGAGATCCTGAGCCCTGGCGACAGCGGGCCATTCTGGGTCGCGGACGCTGGGACGCGGATGCGCTGCGTGACATCGTGCGTGACTATGTCGTGGAAAACCTTGCCACAGCTGACGCGGTCCTGGTCATCAATGAGACCGGCTTTCTCAAGCAGGGCAAGTCCTCCTGCGGTGTCGCTCGTCAATACACGGTGAGTAGCCCCTAGATTTCTGGACGCCTTCTATCCTAATTTTGAGGACAGGAGACGACGATGGGGAAGCCCAATTTCAGCGATGAGTTCAAGCGTGATGCGGTGGCCCAGATCACCGAGCGCGGGTATCCGGTAGCGGAGGTTTCCGAGCGGCTCGGCGTCAGCCAGCATTCGCTGTACGCATGGAAGCGGCAACTGGCGAAGGTGGTGTCTGGCGATGCCGGCAAGGATGCCGAGATCCGTCAGTTGAAGCGCGAGTTGGCCCGGGTGACCGAGGAGCGCGATATACTAAAAAACGATCGCGGGTTTGGCCCGCCTGTTCGCGGTAGAAACGGGCCGTGGTATGATGGCAGGCGGAGGGTCGCGGCCGTTAGCTTATTGGTGGTGTGATACCCCGTTAAAAAACGTGGCCCGTGGGCATTTGCGTACTTGAGAGTGGTGGCGCCGTCCTCGGCGACCCCGGTTAGGAAGATGACGGTTTGCATCGCCCATACCCTCCAGTTGTGATGGAGGAATGGAGTGAACAAATCAAAATCGGGCGGCATTGACGCTCTACCCATGCTGTCGCCTGGCGCGGCAGCCATTGATATCGGTTCGACCATGCACATGGCGGCGGTCAATCCCGATGTCGATGATCGCCCGGTCGTATCGCTCCGGTGAGGGCCGCCTTGCGGTGATCGGCTGATATTTCGAGATGGTACCGGTGCAAGCGCCGGTGTTTGCACCGATACTAAGGACGGTGCGATGAGTCAGATCACGGTAATTTCGGGGCCGGAGCGGCGACGTGTATGGACCGACCAGCAGAAGCGCACACTCGTCGCGGCGGTTTCGGCGCCCGGTGCTAACGTGGCGGAGATTGCCCGCCGTGCCGATCTGCGGCCGAACCAGATCTACAGATGGCGGCGGCAGATGGGGCAGGCAGCCCAAGGCTTTGCAGAAGTGCAGGTGCAGCCCGATCCGATGCCAGTGACCGGATCGGCGATCACTGTGGAGTTCGAGCGGGCGATCGTGCGGATAACTGCTGGCGCCTCGCCGGGGCTGGTGTCGGCAGTACTGCGGTCGGTCAAGCCGTGATCCCAGTCCCCTCCGGCGTTCGGATATGGATTGCAACGGGGCACACGGACATGCGGCGCGGCATGCGCAGCCTGGCCCTGCAGGTGCAGCAGAGCTTCGGATGTGATCCCTTCGCCGGGGATCTCTACATTTTCAGGGGACGCCGCGGCGACCTCTGCAAGATCATCTGGCATGATGGTGTCGGCATGTCGCTTTATGCCAAGCGTCTCGAGCGCGGGAAGTACATCTGGCCTTCGGCCGTGGACGGGGTGATTGCCATCTCCCCTTCGCAGATGGCCTGCATGTTGGAGGCTATCGACTGGCGTAACCCCAGGCGGATTGATGGCGTTGAGCTTACAGCATTCGATGAGCGTAGCGATCACCGCCCAGTTGTCGCCGCCCTCATCGGAGCCGGCGAAAAGGGCATTCTTACGGTTATGCATACATTTCCATAACCGTAAAAACTGGTTATTCGCCGGTTCAAAGGCAGGCGGTGATCGCGCTGCCGCCATCTACTCCGTCATCGAGACCGCCAAGCTCAATGGCCTCGATCCGCAAGCCTATATCGCGGATGTCATCGCCAGGATCGCAGGCAACTGGCCCGCTGCCCGCTGGGATGAACTCATCCCATGTAACTGGCGGCCAGATCAGCAGCAGATCGCCAACGCCGCCTGAGCCGCGGTCTTCTCGCCACGCTCACAAGGAGATCGCCCATACTCCTGCTCCCGATGCATGGCAGCGCCTCTCCGCGGGCGAAGGCACCAAAGGCGCACGGCTTCATGACTGGGCCTATTGCGAACTCGCCGATCTCGACGCCGACGAATATGATGAGACCAAATCGGGTCTTTGGACCCGCGGCCTGCTGATCCGCCACACTGTAGGGCGACATTTACGGAGGCCGGTTGGCGTCAATTATGATGGCCGGTAAGCGGCCGCACCGAGTGGTGGGATTTGGGTATCACGCGAGCCTTGTAGTGGCAACGGGCCTTGGGCAACCGGATGTTGGTAATTGTCGCTGGCGCCGGTGGTGAAGGCAGCTGTGGCATTGCGGGAGTAATTGACGGTGGCGACAATTACCTGGTGTCGCAATGCCTTATGCGGAATGCTCCCTGGACGCGAGGTTGGCGACAATTACGATGGCCGGTCCGATGCCGGGCCGGTTGGGTGATTATTGGCTGGTTCGATGCGACTGATGGCGGAGCGTTTTCGGTAGCTCTCGCCGTTCATCTCGATGATGGTTGAGTGGTGAACGAGGCGGTCGATGGCGGCGACACTCATGGCGGGATCTGGAAAAACGTTGTCCCAAGCGGAAAATGGCTGGTTGGCGGTGATCGCGATCGAATGGCGCTCGTAGCGATGGGCGATGAGCTCGAACAGGGCGCTGGTCTCGACCTGATCCTTGCGGACATAGGACAGATCGTCGAGCACGATGAGGTCGTACTTGTCGAGTTTGTCGAGCATGGAGGGCAGACTGAGATCGCGGCGCGCAGCCTGAAGTTTCTGGACCATATCGGTGGTGGAGCAGAACAGGACCCGGCGCCCAGTATCGATAAGCGTATGGCTGATCGCCGAGATGGCGTGCGTCTTGCCGGTGCCCGACTGTCCGAAGAACAACAGGTTGCCCCCATTGTCGATCCAACCATCGCCTGTTGCGAGCGAGAGCAGATGGGGTTTGCGCACACCAGGGGCAGCGTCGAAATCGAAGGTGGCGAAGGTCTTGCCTGCTGACAGGCCGGACTGGTCCCGATGCCGCTGGATACGCCGCGTGGTGCGTTCGGCCATCTCGATCTCGAGAAGCGAGGCGAGCAGTTGAACAGCAGGCCATCCATCCCGATCGGCGGTATCGGTAAGCCGCTTCCAGTTGCGGTTGATGCTGGGCAGGCGCAGGGCCTTGAGCATGGTGGGCAGCACGGCTGCGGCTTGATCCTTGGTCCGGGTCATCAGCGCAACTCCATGCTGGTAAGCAGGCTGTTATATCCGCGCGGATCCGGTGGTGGGATCGTCACCTCGTGCCTGGCTCGAAGGGTCGGAAGAAACTCCTGCCTGAGCGCGGTGACATCGGGGAGACGACCAGCATCGAGTGCCGCGTCGATGCGCAGAGCCAGCGCGTCGACACAATCTCCTCTTGCCGCGATATCGAGCAGGGCGACGGTGTCACGGCAGGCTTGGTGGGCATCAAGCTGGTCGTCGAAGGCTTGCCATGCCCGCCTGTAGGCGTGGGCGGGGAACAGGGCGTCGCGGTATACCAGGTTCCGCAATGCCCCGGGCTTGCGCCTCAGGTTGGCGATCATGTGGCGAAAATCGATCTGGTGGCCTCTTTGGGGATGCGGCATACGGACCCGTGGGGTGGTCATCACCTTGTCGGGGCCGAGGAATAGATCGATGCGGTCATCGAAGAGATGGGCGTGCAGCCGACGACCGACCAGGCGGGAGGGGACCGAATAGATGACCCTGTCGATAGGAACGGTGCCGTTACGGCTGACATCAACCGCGATCATGGCAAAGTCTGTGGTGCGGTGTGCTGGCAGGCGTCCCAGCAGGCGGCGTTCCTCGTCGACGAGCCTGGCCTTGCGGCGGTTCTGCTTGGCGACTTCGGCTTCTACAAAATCGCGCCAGGCGCCGAGGCTGTCGAAGTCCCGGCTGCCCCGGCGACGCAGGGCTTGGTCGAGGCGTCGCTTGAGATGGCCATGAGGGCCTTCGATCGAGCCGTTCTCGTGGGCCTCGCCGCGGTTGTTGCGGGTCGCGATCATGCCGTAATGACGGCAAAGGTCGTCGTAGCTGCGGGTGAAATCCCGCTGCGCATCGGCGTCGAGGTTCTTGTAGGCAGCGGACAGGGAATCGCTGCGGTGCTCGACCGGGACGCCGCCCAGCTTCCACAGCGCATCCTGCAGATGCTCGGACAGGGCGGCAAAGCTCTCGCCCCCCAGTACGACAGCGGCATGCTCCCAGCCACTGCAGGCCAGGCGGAAATGATAGAGCCGGTGGGCGAAAGGCTCGCCGGTGATGGTGACCTTCAGGTCGTCGCAGACCGTGAAATCCGATAGGCCCTGCCGCCCGCTCTCGTGGCGCTGCGGGAAGAATATCTCCTTCTCCTCGCCATGCAGCGCCCGCCAGCGGGCAATCCGACGTTCGAGCGTGCGCCTGATCCTGTCGGGAACGGCCTCTTCGCCAAACTCGTCCTGTAGCGTCTCGAAGATGGTGACGGCGAGAATGCCGTCGATCTTGAGCAACTCCTCGATACGGGGCCAGAAAGGCTCAAGAGGATCGGCGCGGGTGCGCCAATGGCGTCCCTGCTTCTTCTGGGAAGGCAAGCGCGGATCGTTCTCGATCCGGCGTGCGCTACGCTCGCTAATACCGGCCTTGGCGGCCGCAACGGACTGGGTGTGATGGCGACGTTCAACCATGAAAAGAAATACCTGCTGATCGGAAAGGTGGTGGCCCGGCATCGCAACCCATCGCTTCAATGTTCGATGAGTGTTCCGATACCACCGCTCGCCGCAGCCCGATCCGCACTCCCGCCCAGGGGAGAAAAGATCGCCATCGGTTGTCTGGCCTGCTCTCCGGTCGGGGCTCCGCCCCTCCCTGCGATCAGGCCAGACAACCGATCCTACCGGCCATCATAGTTGCCGCTGAACCGGCCATCGTAAATGTCGCCGCGCAGCCACACCATCAGCGATGGTGACCTTGCGGGCGTGTCGGGGAGCGCAATCGTCGGCAGAAGCTCTCCTCGCTCACCGAAGAGGGACGTGCTCTCGCGCAAGCGCTTTTCGAAGATCTCAGGCCCAACCTGGCGAATGCTTACTGGGGCAGCAAACGTATCGGCCGTTACGGCTGCTGACAGTGATGGAGCATCTCTGCTGGCCGGATCAGGCGAGCAATGCCGCCGGCTACAACCGCAGCATCAATGGCAGTAAACAGGTGCCGGACCAGGTCTGGGGGGCTGCGTCGACCTGGCCCGGCGGGTATCACCTATCCTGCAAGCCCGGTGGGGGTCAGCGACTTGCCGGTGGCGAGCTCGTTCTCCAGCACCGGGACCGCGGTACCGGCGACCTGCTGCAGCGCCGGGTCGGTTCCGTCCTGTGCGTAACCCTTATGCACCGCCCAGGTATCCTGCTGAACCTGCGCCGACTGGGTGAGATAGAGGTTGTCGAAAGCGCTCTTCGGCGCCTTCTGGAGCAGCTTGAGGAGGGCAGCGCGGTCGGCGGAAAGGGTCGAGGACGGCGCCTTGATCGTGCGCTGATCGTTCTTCAACGCCGCCAGCAGCGCTTTGTGGCTACTTTGCGTCTCTGCCAGAACGCGCTTCGCATAGGCCTTGACGTCATCACGCTGCGCGCGCGTCGCGGCGAGCTGCGACGCCTTGATCTGGTAAAGATTGGCGTCGGCCGCGGCGAGCACGTAGTTGGGTCCACTCTGGCTTGCGATCGGCGAGACGCCGATGTCGGCGCTGGTCATCGTTCCCGAAGTCGCCGGCGAAACAGCCTGAGCCAACACCGGAACTGGCGCCAGGGTAAGCAGCGCGGCAAATATCGCAATCTTCATCGAAATCATCCGTTGGTTTTGTTAGACATTGACCAAGATCAACGGCTCAAACGATAAGGAAACGGAACGGTTCCCTTTTTGGGTCTAATCTGGGTAAATCGGCCCGGCGCGTGACGGCGGGGGGCAGACCTTTGTCGGCGATCGGCCGCCTGATCCGCAGCGCCAGCAGCTCAGCGACATGACGCGCACCCAGCTCGGACATGGTCGCATTCTTTTCGCCATACCCGTTATCGCTGACTATCCTCGACCATGACAAGCTTCTCTCAAAGATCGCTCGTGCGGTCGATAATAAGCGGGTAGGTAATTTAGTTGTTCGCGCGCATATCACTGATGTCCGACCGGGCCAGTTGAGTGCGTCAGGTCAAGGCGTTTACCTGCTGGTATGGGGCGGGTAGACAGCGACAATCGAACTCGCGACAGACTAATTGCCGCGCGAACCTTGCACTGTGAGGATTTGACATCCAAGGCAGCGGTACCACGGTGAGCGTCGGGATTAAGAGCCGGATTCGGAAGTTTCTCAATTCTGACAAAGCCTTGCGGTTCTGCGCGTGAGCATGCGGATTGAGGCGACGAGGGCCCAAGCGGTGGACGAGGCTATGGATCGCTCCCAGTCTTTTGCGAGCCGACGACAGCGCCCGAGCCAGGCAAAAGTCCGTTCGACCACCCATCTGCGGGGCAGCACCTGAAAGCCTTTCGCCTTGTCCGATCGCTTGATGATTTCGATCGTCCATTTGCCCATGCCAACCAAGGCGGATCGTAGCTTATCGCCTGCGTAACCGCCATCGGCAAAGATGTGTCGCAGCCAGGGAAACCGTTTGCGAATGGCTGCCAGCACATCGACGGCCCCATCTCGGTCCTGAATATCGGCGGCATGTACGAGGATGAAGATGAGGAAGCCGCAGGTGTCCGTCAGGATATGTCGCTTCCGGCCTTTCACCTTTTTGCCCGCGTCATAGCCCGAGATTCCGCCACTTTCGGTGGTCTTGACCGATTGGCTGTCGATCACTCCGGCGCTGGGCGAAGCTTCACGCCCTTCGATTTCCCGCAGGTTCATGACCAGCACCGTGTTGATCGCGTCGAACAGACCGGCATCGCGCCAGGCATAGAAATAGCGCCGCACCGTCGATACCGGAGGAAAGCACTTCGGCAGAAGCCGCCACGCCCACCCGCTTGCCGCGATGTACAGCATCGCGTTCAGAACCTCGCGCATGTCGGTAGTCCGGCGTCGGCCACCTCGCCTCGCCGGTGGAACGAAAGGTGCTGCCAGCACCCACTCCGTGTCCGTCATATCCGATGGATATCGCAAACCTTCCCGACTATGCTCACGCCGGGCAATACCAGTCCATGCCACCATCCACTCCTTCTTGTCGCAAAGAGGCGTGAATCACAACATGCTGGTATTGCTCAACAACTTTCGGATCGGGCTCTGAAATATGCTTTGATATCAGCATAGCCAATTGCGGTCCTCTCGATGCAATTAGCGGCGGCGGTTCTTATCGCGTGCCTCCGGCGCCGGAGGCACGCAGCCGATTTCATTGTCCATCGATCCCCCGTCTTGATCAGATCTGCGACGAGCTGGCGCGACGCCTCCCCAATCGTTCCTACCATTCGCGCGCTCTCGCCCCGATCGCGCGCGGTCTTCATGGCCCCGTCGCCAATCGCCTGAGCAGGCGCAAGGCGGGGACCCGGCGGCACTCGACCCTTGGCTATCTCAGCCCCATAGATTTCGAACGGGAAGCTGGCGTAGCCTGGTTGAACCTATCTCGGTGTCCGCCAAACCGGCAGCCCGCTCGGTAGCAGTAGTCGTCACCGGCGAAGCGTCGAGCGATCCCGCTGAGACGGGAGCCGCGGGCGTGGTGAAGCTCCTCGATCAGCTCGCCGGATACGCCAGGGTAATAGACGCGCCTGCTCCGCGACGCGTCCGCTCATCGCGCGGTTCGCGCGTGTACTTCTCTGTAATGACTTCAACGCCGCCGACGCCGCCATGAAGGCGCGGCTTGGAAGCGACGTGCCAACGCCTTCAGTTTTAGTCCCAAGGAGATCGTCCGGTTCATCAAATCTCGGCCTAATTCCAGCCACGCGCTGGACGAGGCGAATGGGCGCGCTGTCTGGCCGCAAGCCCTGGCCGGACACTCGCCTTGCTGGTCCATAGCGCTGAGGTGCAGGATCGCGATGGCGCTGTGCCGCTGCTCAAGCAATCGCGCCAGCGCCACCCTTGCGTTGAACATATCTTCGCCGACAGCGCCTACAACAGCGATCGCGTCCGCAACGCTACCGCCATGACCGTCGAAATCGTCCGGAAATTCGCCGATCAGACCGGCTTCGTCGTCCATCCAAGGCGATGGGTCGTCGAGCGGAACTTCGCATGGAGCAATCGAAACCGACGCCTCGCCAAGGACTTTGAGCGAACCATAAATTCCGCGACTGCTCTGCTATACGCCGCAGCAGCCAGGGCCTCATTGACCTTATGTCTTGACCCGACGCGATAAGAGGATTGATGCAACCACCAACAGCGAACCGATTAGGTGGTATTTTGCGAACCGTTCTCCAAGCAGAGGTACGGCCATCAGGACCCCGAGCACCGATGGCAGGTTCATGTAGACCCCCGCGCGGCCCGAGCCGACCAAGGCGACCGCGCGATTGAACAGCGCGTAGGACAGCAGCGAAGGAAATATCCCGATATAGAGCAGCGATGCGAGCGCAGCAGGTGAAGCCACGGTCAGGCCAGCCCACCAGAGGTGCCAGGCATAGGGCACACTCAAAGCCGCGATCCCGACCCCGAACAGGACAGCCAGCAAACTGAGGTGGTGCATCGCCGGTGCGCGGCGCAGGAAGGTGGCATAGGCGGAATAGAGAAAAACCGCAATGATGGCGAGCAGATCGCCTCGGTTCAGCGCATCCCAGCGCAGATAGTCGGGATGCCCCTTGGTCATGATCCACGCGATTCCGGTGATCGAAAGGAGTGCGCAAACGAGGAGGATCGGGCGCACCCTCTCCCGAAACAGCACAACTGGCATGAGCAGGGTCATCACCGGCATGGTCGATTGCAACAGAAGATTGTTGGTCGCGGTGGTGAACTGCAGGCTTTGATAGACGAGAAAAGAAAACAGCCCCACCCCTACAGCCCCGAGGAGCCCAAGGAACCGCCAGCCGCCAACAATGGCGGGCAGGTCGTCGCGGAGGTGCCGCCAAGCGAAAGGGAGCACGAAGACCAGCGCCACCACCCACCGCCAGAACGCCAGAGTCACAGGTGAGAGCAAGTCCTTGGCCGCCCGCCCGACGATCGGATTCAGGGCCCAAAAGAACGAGGCCAGACACAGCAATAGGGCTGGTGATTGCCAGAGCCTGGACCCAAGACCAAGGATGCTGGACGTGTTGCTATCGGCATCTTGCAACCTAACATTCTCCCCACAAACGCCCCTTGAGAATCGTCCTTGCGCCAACGGTAGGTTTTGCATATGGTGCATCGCGTTGCATGTATAGCACGAATCGACTATGCGGCACTCGTAACAAAAAGCATGGGAGCGATGCGATGAATGGATCGTCGGCACTCGTCGATAACGCCGGTGCGAGCCAGTCTCGCCGGGTGTTCTGGGATCAAGATGTCTATCAGCTGGAGCTGGAGCGAATATTCTCGCGATGCTGGCTCATGCTCGGGCATGATTCGCTAGTTCCCAAACCGGGCGACTTCATTACGACGTACATGGCAGAAGACCGTGTCATCTTGTCGCGGCAGCCGGACGGTTCGCTGAAGGCGTTCATCAATTCCTGCACGCACCGCGGCAACCAGATCTGTCATGCTGACAGCGGCAGCGCCAAGGCGTTCGTGTGCAATTATCATGGTTGGGTTTTCGGTCAGGATGGTTCGCTCGTCGATGTTCCGATGGAAGAGCGGTGCTATCACAGCGATCTCGACAAATCCAAGCTAGGGCTCGCGCCGATCCGGGTCGAAACTTACAAGGGCTTCATCTTCGGCTGCCATGATCCCGAAGCGCCATCGCTTGAGGACTATCTGGGGGACTTCTGCTGGTACCTCGATACGATCTGGGACGGTCCGGACGGTGGTCTGGAACTGGTCGGGCCGCCGTTGAAAAGCACCCTCGCCTGCAATTGGAAAGTCCCGACCGAGAACTTCGTCGGCGATGGGTATCACGTGGGCTGGACGCATGCCGCCGCTCTCCAGATGATCGGGGGCGAGCTGGCTGGCCTGTCGGGCAATCGCGCCGACATGCCGTTTGACGACCTTGGTCTGCAATTCACCATGCGGCATGGCCACGGGTTTGGCCTGATCGATAATGCGGCGACTGCGATCCACGTCAAGCGCGACGGGTACGTCAAATATCTCGAGCAGACGCGGGGCGGAATTCGCGAAAAATTCGGGCCGGAGCGCGAACGGCTCTATGTCGGTCACTGGAATACGTCGATCTTCCCCAACTGTTCGTTCCTCTACGGAACCAACACCTTCAAGATCTGGCATCCGCGCGGGCCGCATGAAATCGAGGTCTGGACCTATACCATGGTGCCGAAGAATGCCGACACCGAAACTAAGCGGTCGATCCAGCGCGAAGCGATCCGTTCATTTGGTACGGCGGGAACGCTCGAAAGCGACGATGGCGAAAACATGTCGTCGGCCACCTACAACAACAACGGTATCATCACCCGAAAGGGGCGGATGAATTCGAGCATGGGCAAGGACCGCGAAGGGCCGCACCCCGTCTATCCAGGAATTGTCGGGGTCAGCTTCATCGGCGAAACCTCGTATCGAGGCTTTTATCGTTTCTGGCAAGAAATTCTCGATGCGCCAGATTGGGCCGCCATCCGGGCCAATGACGATACCTGGGATGCAATGTGGACCAACCGTAATTTCTGGCCTGAACGTCTGTCGGCGAAGCAAGCCGAGCCGCAAGACTGATCCCGACAGCAATCTGGACCGCAAGATGACCGAAACACGCAAGCCCGTAGGCATGGAACTGCATCATGCCATCGTCAGTCACTATTCCGCCGAGGTGCGGATGTTGCAAAACCAGCAATATCGCCAATGGTTCGATACTGTAATCGCCGAAGATATCCATTACTGGATGCCAGTTTACGAACAGCGGTTTGCACGTGACCGCCGCCCGGATCCAACCCCGGGGGATGCCGCAATCTACAACGATGACTATGCCGAGCTGCAGCAGCGGGTCGACCGGTTGCTGACGGGCCAGGTATGGATGGAAGATCCGCCATCACGAATCCGCTATTTCGTTACCAATGTCGAAGCATTCGAAATTGCACCGTTTGAATTCGAGGTGTTCTCCAATGTTCTGGTGCACCGCAATCGCCGACAGAGCGAAGTTTACGTGCACACGCTGGGACGCGAAGACAAGCTGCGGAAAACAGACAGCGGCTTCAAGGTATTCAGCAGGAAGCTGAATATCGACGCGCGCGTCGTGCAGGACAAGAATCTCTATTTCTTCGCATAAGCAAATTCGATCAAATAGAAATCAGGAAACGGGAGAGAAATAATGGACGCATACGCGGCAATTATTGAGCGTCAGGGTGGTGAATTCGTTCTGGATAACGTCTCAATCGAGGATCCGCGCGACGGCGAAGTGCTGGTCAAGGTTGCTGCAGCTGGCATGTGTCATACCGACCTGACGGTTCGCGATCAATATTACCCGACGCCGCTGCCGGCGGTGCTGGGCCATGAAGGTTCGGGCGTTGTCGAAAAGGTCGGACGCGGCGTGACCACTGTCAAGCCAGGCGACAAGGTCGTGCTCTCCTTCAGCTATTGCGGCACCTGTCCATCGTGCCTCAAGGGGCATCAGGCCTACTGTCCGAGCCTGTTCCCGCTCAATTTCATGGGCCGCCGCCTGGATGGTTCGACGCCGATTACCCGCCACGGCCAAGAGGTCAACGCCTGCTTCTTCGGGCAATCCTCGTTCGCGACCTATTCGATCGCGTCGGAAAACAACTGCGTCAAGGTTGCCGACGACGCACAGATCGAACTTTTGGGCCCACTGGGCTGCGGCATCCAGACCGGGGCGGGCAGCATCCTCAATGCGCTTTGTCCCGAACCTGGCTCCTCGATCGCGATCTTCGGGGCCGGGTCGGTGGGCCTCAGCGCAGTGATGGCCGCCAAGGCCTCGGGCTGCCTCAAGATCATCGCGGTTGACCGCAACGCAGGCCGCTTGGAACTGGCGCGTGAACTGGGCGCCACCGATGTGATCGACGCCAACACGGTCAACGCTCAGGAAGCGATCGTCGCGATGACCGGTGGCGGCGCCGACTATGCCATGGATACTACCGCCATTCCAGCGGTGCTGCGCTCGGCGGTGGACAGCACGCACAACATGGGTGAAACCGCAGTGGTCGGCGGGGCGCAGCTGGGCACCGAATTTTCGCTAGACATGAACAACATGCTGTTTGGCCGCAAGTTGCGTGGCGTAGTCGAAGGATCGAGCACCCCGCAGGTCTTCATCCCGCAACTGATTGCGATGCAGAAGGCCGGGCTGTTCCCGTTCGAGAAGCTCTGCACCTTCTATGATCTCGACCAGATCAACCAGGCCGTCGAGGATACCGAAAAGACCGGCAAGGCGATCAAGGCCATTCTCAAAATGTAGATCGCTTCTGGGGCGGCGCACCAATCGAATTGCGCCGCCTTGGACCTGCACCTGAACCTCAGGAATTTAACAATGTCGAGTGTGTTTCCCTTCGGTTCCGGCGTTCTGGTCGCAGGTCAGATTGACCTCGACAAGCGCGTCCTGGGCGGGAAGGGGGCCAACCTCGCCGAGATGGCGCGGATCGGGCTGCCCGTCCCGCCTGGATTCACGATCTCCGCCGGCGAATGCCTCGCTTATCTTGACCACGGCAGAGCTTCACTTGATCGCATCCGCGATGAGGTTTCGGCTGCTTTGGGGCTGGTCGAACGGGCGACGGGCAAGACGTTCGGCAATCCTCGCGATCCCCTGCTGGTCTCGGTGCGTTCGGGAGCGCGGGTATCCATGCCGGGGATGATGGACACGATCCTCAACCTTGGCATCAATGATGCGACCGTCACCGGCCTGGGCCAGTCCTCCGGGGATGAGCGGTTCGCGCTCGACAGTTATCGCCGCTTCATCCAGATGTATTCCAGTGTCGTGCTCGAAATCGAGCATGGCGTATTCGAGGCAGCCCTTGACCGCATCAAGGAAGATCGCGGCGTCGATGAGGATATCGATCTTCGAGTGGACGATCTGCGCGGCCTGATCGCGACCTTCAAGGATCTCGTGCTTGCCCATCACGGCGCGGCCTTTCCTCAGGATGTACATGAACAACTCTGGACGGCAATCGAGGCGGTGTTCCTCTCATGGGACTCACCGCGAGCCAAGGTCTACCGGCGCCTGAACGATATCCCCGGAGATTGGGGCACGGCGGTTAACGTCCAGGCCATGGTGTTCGGAAATCTTGGCGAGACCAGCGCTACCGGTGTCGCCTTTACCCGCAACCCTGCAACCGGCGAGAAGGCCTACTACGGCGAATGGCTGGCCAACGCCCAGGGTGAGGATGTTGTCGCCGGCATCCGCACGCCCCAGTATCTGACCAGGGCTGCCCGCGAAGCCGCAGGTGCGCGGCTTCCCTCAATGCAGGAAGCGATGCCGAAGGCCTATGCTCAACTTGCTGAGGTGTTCGAACTGCTGGAGCGCCACTATCGCGACATGCAGGACATCGAATTCACAGTCGAACGCGGCAGGCTCTACCTCCTTCAGACCCGTTCGGGCAAGCGCACTGCCATGGCCGCGCTCAAGATTGCCGTCGACATGGTCGAAGAGAGCCTGGTCGACGAAGTGACCGCGCTGCTCCGCCTCGACCCGGCCTCGCTCGACCAGTTGCTTCACCCCTCGCTCGATCCGAATGCGCCGCGGGTGCTGCTCGGAAAGGGTTTGCCTGCCTCGCCCGGGGCAGCCTCGGGGGGTGTGGTATTCGATGCGGAAACAGCGGAACGGTGGGCCGAATTTGGAGAGAAGGTCATCCTCGTCAGGCATGAGACGTCGCCTGACGACATCCATGGCATGCACGTCGCAACCGGCATTCTGACGGCGCGCGGCGGCATGACCAGCCACGCGGCCGTGGTCGCGCGGGGTATGGGCCGGCCATGCGTGGCGGGCACCGCCAGTCTCAAGATCGACCCGGTCGCGCGGGTCGCCGAGATCGGCGGCCAGCGGCTCGAAGAGGGCGCATTCATTACGATCGACGGTTCGACCGGCGAAGTGTTCCTGGGCGAACTACCGACAATCCAGCCCAAACTTTCGGGCGATTTCGCAACGGTGATGGCATGGGCTGACAAGCATCGCCGCCTGAAGGTTCGGACCAACGCGGAAACCCCGCTCGATTGCGAAATGGCCCGCCGGTTCGGGGCCGAAGGGGTCGGGCTTTGCCGAACCGAGCACATGTTCTTCGATGAAAGTCGGATCCTCGCTATGCGGCAGATGATCCTGGCCGACAGCGAAAAGGAACGACGCTCCGCGCTCGACCAGCTTTTGCCCGAACAGCGCGCCGACTTCCGACGAATCTTCGAGATCATGGAAGGCTTGCCAGTCACCATCCGCCTCCTCGATCCGCCGCTGCACGAGTTTCTGCCGCATACGGATAGCGAGTTCACCGAGCTTTCGCGGGCGATGGGTATTGACGTGGAGCAGGTTCGGAATCGCGCAATCGAATTGGCGGAAACCAACCCCATGCTGGGGCATCGAGGCTGCCGACTTGGCGTGGTCTATCCCGAAATATACGAAATCCAGGCTCGCGCGATTTTCGAGGCTGCGCTCGAAGTCGCGGGCGAGGCGGGCATGGCGGTCTGTCCCGAAATCATGATCCCGCTGGTCGGATTGCCGCGTGAACTCGAATCACTGAAGGATACCCTGTACAGGGTAGCTGAAGTCGTGTTCGCCGAAAAAGGCGAGCGGATCGCCTTTAGCGTTGGCACCATGATCGAGCTGCCGCGGGCAGCCCTGGTTGCCGACGAAATCGCTGCAAGCGGGGAATTCTTCTCGTTCGGAACCAATGATCTGACCCAGACTACGCTGGGCATCAGCCGCGACGATGCGGCGCGTTTCCTGGGTGCTTATGTGGAAAAAGGCATTATCGCCAAGGACCCGTTCGTCACTCTCGATATCGAAGGGGTCGGCAAGCTGATCGAAATGGCATCGCGCAAAGGGCGCGAAACTCGGCCCGACCTTAAACTGGGGATCTGCGGCGAGCACGGCGGCGATCCGGCCACGATCGCTTTCTGTGAGGAGATCGGGTTGGACTATGTCAGCGCATCGCCTTTCCGGGTGCCGATTGCCCGACTGGCTGCGGCCCAGGCGGCGCTGGCGCCTTCATGAACGGCAGATGCAAGCTGAAATTCTGAACCAAATCGAGATGAGGTGCACATCAATGGAATATGATCGTAAGGACGCCAAGGCTTGGGCTACGAAGACCGTCAGGGGCTTCTATCAGTGTCCGATTACCCCGATGACCGCCGATTACAAGTTCGATGTGGACGGTATCCGCTACAACATCGATAAATATGTCGAAATGGGCGTAGATGGCTTGGCCGTCGGCGGGTTCATCTCCGAATGTTGGAACGTCTCAGCGTCAGACTGGTTTCGCTATCACGAGATCGTCGCCGAGGCGAATGCCGGGCGGCTCGATCTGTGGACCATCGTGCTCGATCCCAGCGTCTATACCGCGATCGAGAAGATGCAGTTCGTCGAGAAGCTCGGGTATAACGGGGCTGAGGTGATCAACCCGGTTGTGCAGCTCAAGCGCGACGACGAAATCTATGCCTGGTTCAAGTTCCTGACCGACAACACCGATCTGGCCGTCTGCCTCTACCGGACCCCGGTTTCGGGAACCGTGCTGAGCTGGGACCTGATGCGCCGCCTGGCCGATATCGATACCGTGATCGGCGTCAAACAAGGTGCCATGAGCCGTGCCGAGACAATCAAAATCCGCCAGCTAATGCCCGAAGGCTTCAACACGATGGAGCCATTCGAATACTTCTTCCTCGACGATCTGCGTCTTGGCGGCACCGTTTGCTGGGGTGAATTGTCTTACATGCTGTACGGCAAGAAGCGCCATTTCGCCAAGGAATACATCCGCCTGGCGCATGAAGGAAAATGGGAGGAAGCGCGGGCCGCTTCCGATCAGCTCAGCGAAGTCCGCGAATTCTATCACGACAACTTCCTGTGGGATATCGCCCGCACCGCGACCTATGCCAGCGCACTTGCCAATGTGAAGGCCTGGTACGAAGCGATTGGCCTCAAGGCTGGCCCGATCCTGCCGCCGGTGGCTGATGTGACGCCGGAAAAGAAAGAGCAGATCAGGGCCAAGCTGGTCGAACTGGGCATTGCCTGAGCCGAACCAACGGGAATCCCAAAGCATGTCCAAGCAATTGCATTTCTGTTTCCACGGTGCCGGCGGGCTAGGCTCGGTCATCGGCGGATTCCTGGCGCGCGGCGGCCACAAGGTCACGCTGATTGCGCGCAAGCCCCATGTCGAGGCGATCCGCCGGGATGGCCTGAGTATTTCGGGTGTGCGGGCGCAATTCGTCCAGCGCGAAAACCTCTTCGCGGTCGAAACGCCCGAGGAGGTTGAAGGCGACATCGACTATTACATCCTGCTGACCAAGGCCAAGGGTACCGATCAGGCGCTGGCCGATGCGCAGGTGTTGGTCGATCGCACCGCTTGCGCGCTGACTTTGCAGAACGGCGTGGGCAAGGAAGGCAAACTCCAGGCCGCGTTTGGCAAGGACAAGGTGATCGGCGGCTCGATCATGGACGGGGCGACCCTGCTCGAACCGGGCAAGGCGCTCAATCACATGGCGGTTCCCGTCACCGCCTATTTCGGCGAGCTGGAAGGCGGGGAGAGCGAGCGCACGCGGATCATGGCCGTAGCGCTCGACGCTGCGGGCATGGGTTCGCGCTCAACTCCCGATATCGTCCATGTCCATTGGGAAAAAGTGGTTCAGGTCGGTGGAGCATCGTCGTGGAGCGCCAGTACGCTGGGCGCGCTTCCAAAGCTCGATTTTGTGGATGGTGTGGCGGTTCGCGAAGGCGCCGAACACTATGTCCACGTCGTCAAGGATCTGCTGGCGATCTACAAGGCACTTGGCTACGAACCGCAGAACTATTTCGCGCCTGTATCCAGATTGGTCGAGATTGACCGTGAAAGCTTTGAAGAGGCAGTGTACGGTGTCATGGCGATGGGCACCAGATTCAAGCCGGAAAACCGTCCCGTCCGCACCTCGATGCATGACGATCTCGTGGCGGGCCGGCGGATGGAAGTTGACGAGGTCCTGGGGCCGCTCGCGGCGGCAGCGGAGCAACTGCAGGTTCCTGCGCCAGCCTTTCTCAGCGCTTATCGGGTGCTCAAGACTTTGAACAGCTATCTGTAGGGAAAGATTGACCATGAGGCGTTATTCCATCGCCAGCATTCCGGGAGATGGAATTGGCCGCGAAGTGGTGCCTGCCGCAATCGCGGTGCTGACGGCGGCAGCGGCCAAGTGCGGTTTCGTGCTCGAATTCCGGCACTTCGACTGGAGCTGCCAGACCTACCTCAAAACCGGCAAGATGATGCCCGATGATGGGCTAGACCGGTTGCGCGATCATGATGCGGTGTTCCTCGGCGCGGTCGGCTTTCCCGGGGTACCCGATCATATCTCGCTGTGGGGGCTGCTGTTGCCGATCCGGCGCGAGTTCGAGCAGTACGTCAATCTGCGTCCGGTGCGGCTGCTGCCGGGCATCGCTTCGCCCCTGCGCGACAAGGCTCGCGGCGACATCGATTTCTGGGTGGTGCGCGAAAACTCGGAAGGCGAATATTCCCAGATCGGCGGTCGGACCGGAACTGGCGAGAACGAAATCGTCGTCCAGCAGGCGATCTTCACCCGCCGGGGCACCGACCGCATCTTGCGCTATGCCTTCGACTTCGCTCGGCGGAGCGGGCGCAGGCATGTGACCAGCGCGACGAAGTCCAATGGACTCTATCATTCGATGCCGTTCTGGGACGAGCGCTTTGCCGCGATCGGCGCCGAATACCCCGATGTTGCCGCCGATCAGTATCATGTCGATATTCTCGCCGCACGCTTTGTGATGTCGCCCGAACGGTTCAATGTGGTGGTTGGTTCGAATCTTTTTGGTGATATCCTTTCCGATCTGGGGCCGGGAATCACTGGCACCATCGCTGTGGCTCCTTCTGCTAACCTCAACCCCGAACGGCGGTTCCCTTCGATGTTCGAGCCGGTCCACGGGTCTGCCCCGGACATCGCCGGGCAGGGCATCGCCAATCCGATCGGCCAGATTTGGTCGGGTGCAATGATGCTGGAGCATCTCGGCGAAACCGAGCCCGCCGCGCTGGTGATGCGCGCACTCGAAACGGCGCTCATTGCGCCCGATATCGCGAGGACCCCCGATCTTGGCGGAAACGGGACAACTGCGGGATTTGCGCAAGCTGTTCGCAACACCTTGCTGGGGCTCTAGCGGGAAAGCTGGCGGTCCCGGCGCTGACCAAAGGAAACGGAGTGATGGCTGCCTATTTCATCGGATCGATCAAATCGCACGACGAAACCTGGGTGGCAGGCTATATGGCCGCAGTTCCGGCGCTGGTCGGACGCCACGGCGGGGAAATGGTCTGCCGTTCGCACGAGTTCGTCCGTTATGAGGGCGAGGGAGCCGCACCTGACTATGTCGTGGTGATCCGGTTTCCTTCGATGGAGGCGATCGACGCCTTCATGAACGATCCGGACTATGCGCCGCACAAGGATGCGCGCATCGCCTGCGCCACATCGGATATCTTCGCGATCGCCTGAGGAGGCCGCCATGAAGGTTCTGCGCACTTACCTGATCGCCGTGGGGATCTGGTATCTCTGCAATCTCGTGCTGCTCTGGCCGCCGGTCTATGCGGGGGCCCTGCGGCTGATCTACCCCGGTATTGCGCTGGGGCAGGGGACGCCGTCTTTCGGCCTGCTGCTTGATGCCTGGTTGATCGTTGGCATCCAACTGGCAGCAATCGGCCTCGTGGCGTTGTGGGGCGCGCGCGATCCGTTGCGCTACTGGGCGCTGGTTCCGGTGATCGTGCTGACCGAACTCGTCGGCTCCGCCTGGGACATCTATAGCGTCGTTTGGAGCGGCGAAGCCTTGTGGGTCGGCTTGACGACCTTGGCCGCGCATGCTGTGATCATGGCGGGTGCATGGTTTGCCAGGCGCGCGATGGAGCGGGATATCGTCTGATCAATCAGGTTGAAGCCCGCGGGCGCGCAGCCGCGCGAGGATTTCGTCTGTGGCCGGGCAGGGCAGGTCGGCCTGTCGCGCGAAGCGGGGTATGGCCCCACTGAGGTGGACGAATTCCGACGGTCTGCCCGCTTCGAGATCGCGCTGCAGCGAACTGGTGACGTCGGGTGGAAAGCGGCCGATGAAGTCCAGCTTCTCGTATATGCAATCGGGCGGCAATTCGATGCCCAACGCCGCTGCGATCCGTTCGACCTCGGCCATGGCCTCGCGCAAAAGCGCGCTGGCCTGGGGATGGCCCAGCACCTGACCGACCTTCAGGCCGAACGCCGGGGCCACCGCGCCGATCGTCGCGGCCATCAGGAACTTGTCCCACAACGCTGGGCGCATGTCGCCTGTCAGAGTGGTGGGGACCCCAGCGGCAATAAGGTCGCCCGCAAGGATTGCCGAGGCCTGTCCGGCAGCCGGGTCGGTTGCGCGATCGGCGACCGGGCCGGCCAGCAGCGTGGCGGGGACGCCGGTGTGGCGCACGATCCCGTCTTCCAGCTCGAAGAAGCCGTGCATGCGTGCGCCAAGCACGACAGCGCGGGGCAGGGCGGCCTGGGCGATGCCGGGTGCTTCGACCCCATTCTGCACCGTCAGCAGCGTGAAGCGGCTTCCGCGCAGTGGTTCGAGCAGGGCAAGCGCCGATTCGATCTGAAACGTCTTGGTTGCCAGGATGGCATGATCCGGCGGCGTTGCGGGATCGCATGCTGCGGACACCGGCACACGCACTTGCCGCTCGGCCCCGCCTTCGGACAGCAGCACGCCCGTGTTTCGCAAGGCCTCGAGCCGCGCTCCTCGGGCGATCAGCAGAACTTCATGCCCGGCGTTGTGCAACCGCGTGCTCAGGAAACTGCCGATTGCCCCGGCGCCGATGATGACAAACCGGCTCACCGCATCAGGCGAAGAAGCGGTTGTCCGGGCGCGGCAGGCCTAGATGGTCGCGCAGCGTTTCGCCTTCGTATTCGGTGCGGAACAGGCCGCGCGCCTGCAGTTCGGGCACAACCTTGCCGGCAAAGTCTTCCAGGCCTTCCGGCAGGTAAGGGAACATGGTGGTAAAACCGTCGCAAGCGCCTTGCTCAAGCCAATGCTGCATCTCGTCGGCGATGGTCTTGGCGGTGCCGACAAAAGCCAAACCGCCATAGCTGCCGGCCTTCGCGGCGAGCTGGCGGATCGTCAGGCTCTCAGCTCTGGCCAATTCGATCATGAACCGCCGCGAACTTTTGCTGGCGTTGGATTCGGGGATGTCGGGCAGGGGGCCATCGGGATCGAAGCCCGATACGTCGTGACCCAGCATGCCGGACAGTGAATGGATGCCGCTGTCGTAGTGGACCAGGCTGTCCAGTTTCGCGCGCTTCGCGTGGGCTTCCTCGACGGTGTCTCCAACAACCAGGAATACGGCCGGCATGATCTTGATGTGATCGGGATTGCGTCCTACCGTCGCCGCCCGCCCTTTGACGTCGTCGTAATAGGCTTTGCTGCCTTCCAGCGTCGATTCCGCAGCAAATACGGCTTCGGCGGTTTCGGCAGCGAGCTGGCGGCCCGGGTCCGAGGCACCGGCCTGGAAGATGACCGGCCAGCCTTGAACCGGACGGGCGATGTTAAGCGGCCCGGTGACCGAGAAATGCTCGCCCTTGTGGTTCAGCGCACGCATCCGGGCGGGGTCGAAATAGATGCCCTTTGCTGCGTCCATAACGAAGGCATCGTCGGCGAAACTGTCCCACAGCCCGGTCACAACGTCATGAAACTCGCGGGCGCGGTGATAGCGCGCGGCGTGATCTGGCTGGGTCTCCAGGCCGAAGTTGCGGCTGCTGTCCGGATTCGAAGTGGTCACCACGTTCCAGCCGGTCCGCCCGCCGCTGATGTGATCGAGAGAGGCAAAGCGGCGCGCGACATGGAACGGCTCGTCGTAAGTGGTCGAGGCCGTTGCGACGAGGCCGATTCGCTCAGTCACCCCGGCCAGTGCGGAAAGCAACGTGAATGGCTCGAACGAGGTCACAGTGTGGCTGCGCATCAGCGCCTGGCGTGGCAGGTTGAGCACGCCGAGGTGATCAGCCATGAAGAAATAATCGAACTTGGCAGCTTCAAGGCTGCGGATGAAGCGCTGGATCGCTGCCAGGCTGAAGTTCGCGTCGGGTAAGGCACCTGGATACCGCCAGGCTCCGGTGTGGATGCTGACCGGGCGCATGAACGCGCCAAGGTGAAGTTGCTTGGCCATCAGTGCGTTTCCCGGTCTGGAGGTACGGCCGGACCATACCGAACGGTCCGGCCGTTATTTCGTTAGGCAGGCCTTGCCTTGCCTTGCGCCTGGTCGAGTTCCCGGCGAACCGCAAAGTGGTCGTCATAGTTCTCGGGCTTCAGGGCGAAGGCTTTCTGGCGCGGGATGCGGTTGGCGTTGATTTCATCGTACTTGAGGTAATAGGCCTTGTGCATCCGGTAGAACGGGATTTCAGGCCAGAGGTGGTGGATCAGGTGGTAATTCTGATAAACCAGCAGCGGGTTGAGCAACCATTCCCAGCCGAACCGCATGGTTGTCGCCATGTAAGGGTCTTCGTCTTGCGCGATGATCGCGGGATGATGTGGCAGGATGACGAAGACGATGGCGATGATGAACAGCGTGATCCGTGACGGCACGAACCACAGCATGAACAGTTCCCAGCCGAAGCCGAAGTAAATTGCCGCAACGAACAGCAGCGCGAGGAGCGAATAGAAGACAAGCAGTTCGGTGCCATGTTTCTTGCGCACGTTCTGACCATATTTGACGAAATACCAGATGTAGGCACCATCGAAGAAGGTCCAGCGGAATGGAACCTGCCACCAGGGCGATTCATGCTCGAACCGGTCGGGGTCTTTGGGTCCATTGGTATGCGTGTGGTGCTTGTTGTGGACCCAGCGGAGCAGGACCATCGGGGCATAGGGAAAGAGGAAGAACAAGCCGATCGCGCCGATCGATTCGTTGATCCAGCCAACGCTCGACAGCGACTTGTGCGAGGCGTCGTGGATCACGCTGAAAAGCAGATAGGTGACGAGGCCGTTTGAGATCGCACCGACCCAAAGCGGAAGCATAGCGTTCAGCGCCAGGTACCAGGTCGTTGCGATCCCTGCCATGGAAACGACAAACAAGAGAGCTGTCGGCAGGGCGAGAACGGGCGCCTTTCGCAACTCTTCGAAATGCTCTTCGGACGATCTGGGAAACGCGATTGCAGCCATTACCCGACTTCCTTTCCTCTCACTGGTTTTTAAGCGCCTGGTTGGGTTGACGCTCGGCCTCTTTGTCGCAATTGACTCAGATCATCCCCTTGCACGCGTTTGCACCTTACACTATTCGTTGGACAATATGCAACTCCTTTCCCATAATGCAAGGGGCTTTGGGGCCGGGGAGTGGCTGGTGAAGGGGAATACCGATGAACGCACGCAAGGCTAGCCAGCTTACAGCTAAAGGTGATGAAATCGAACATCAGGCTAACGAGCGCTTGCCTCCCGAAGATTTGAGCGCGAATGATTCGCCGCGCAAGGCTATCCAGTCCGTGGAAATTGGTGTTCGCGTCCTCAGGGCCTTGATGGATTGCCCAAGGGATGGCGCACATCTGCGTGAAGTTGCCGAGAAATCGGGTCTGTCACGCAGCCAGGCACACCGTTACCTGCTGGCTTTTGTCAATACAGGCGTGGTCGAGCAGAATGTCCAGAATGGCCGCTATGCACTAGGTGAGTTTTCAGTTCGTATTGGCATGGCCGCGCTGGCGCGGGTGGAGCCGGTACGGATCGCTGGCGATAATCTGGCGAGCGTGCTGGAAGAACTGCAAACGACAGGGTTGCTGGCGGTCTGGGGTAATTACGGGCCATCGGTGATTCGCTGGATCGATGGCGGTCTGCCCCTGTTTACCAGTTTGCACGTCGGCTCTGTTTTGCCATTGCAGGCTTCGTCGACTGGCATCCTGTATTTGACCCATTGTTCACGAACTTTGACCCAGCCCGTCATCGAGCAAGAGCGCGCCAGCGGGCTGGTGGTTTCCGACGACGAACTGGAAAGGCAGATAGTCCAAGCGCGCGAGCTGGGATACGCGACCACACAGGGTACGGTTGTGCCTGGTCTCTCTGCCTTGAGTGTACCTGTGTTTGATTCCGCGAACAGGCTTGTTGCGACGATGAGCGTTCTCTCGCGAGTTCAGGACAAGCATTTTTATTCGAAGACGAAGATCGAAAAGATCCTTTCGGCGGCCATAGCAGCGAGTCGTGCGATCGGCTGGCAAGGATAGCTCCTGCGGCTTTACATCAGAAGTGGACGGGCCTCCATATTGGTGGACCGGCTTCATGGCGGGGGCGCTGCCAGGCCCGACCATCCGGAAGGTATGAACGTTGTCGCTGTCCGATAAAGAGCCAATCGGCAAACGGGAGTTCATCGCCATGATGGCGATGATCCAGGCATTGCAGTCACTTGGGTTTACAACGTTGCTTCCGGCTTTGGGTGCCATGGCAACCGATCTGGGAGCAAGCGGTTCAAACCAGCGGCAATGGGTCATCGGCACCTTCCTGATCTGCTCGGGCCTGTTTTCGCTCGTCCCGGGGACGATCTCCGACCGGCTTGGGAGGAGGCCGGTCCTGCTGGTTTGCATGGTTCTGTTCGCCCTGATCAATCTGCTTTGTGCTTTCGTGGCTGACTTTTCGGTCCTGCTGGCGGCCCGCGCGCTGCTTGGCTGTGCCTCTTCCGCCCTGACCGTCCTTCCTCTGGCGATCGTTCGCGACCGCTATCAGGGCGAAGACATGGCCAAGCTGCAGGCCTTTGTCGCGATGCTGTTTATGGCAGTCCCGACCCTCGCCCCAAGTTTGGGTTATGTGATCTTTACAGCGCTCGGCTGGCGTGCCGTCTTCATCGTCATCGGGGTGCTGTCGATGGGAGTGTCAGCTTGGTATTTCTTCCGCATGGAAGAAACGCTGCCGCTTTCCCGGCGGCAGTCTCATGGTGCGAGTGAATTGTTCGGCAACATCCGCCTCGTTCTGACAAATCGCCGGTCGATCGGTTACGTCATTGGCATGGCCCTGATTTTCGGCGCTCACTTCGGCTTCATCAACAGCTCGCAGCAATTGATCGGCGAACATTTCGGGGCCGGTGGGGCCTATTCGGTAATCTTTGGCTTGATGGCGGGCTCGATGATGCTGGCCAGCATTGCCAATTCCGCTATCGTACACCGTTTCGGCATCCGAGGGATCGGCCATGCCGCCATCCTGTGCCATTTCCTTGTGTCGATCGGCCAGATCTATGTGGCATCCCGACCGGGCGAAACCCTGCTTCAGTTCGTGCTTCTGACATCCGCGAACATGTGCTTGCTGATCACGGTCTTCATCAATTTCACTGCGATTTCCCTGCAGCCATTCGGCAAGGTGGCCGGGGCCGCGGCCTCTGTTCAGACGTTCTTCCGTTTGGTGCTTGGCGCGGGGCTGGGCGCACTGATCGGGCAGGCCTACAATGGTTCCCCGCTGCCTCTGGCCTATTCGTTCTTCGGGGTGGCGAGCGTGACCATCGTGCTTGTACTGTTCAGCGAAGGCTGGCGATTGTTCGGGGGACCTATACCGGTTCAGGCTGCGAACTGACTGCGCCGCCTATTCGTCTCCGACCGACTCGGGACTTCCCGGCGCGGCCAGATCCGAAACCATTCGCACCCCGTCGATCACGATCGGGCTGGCGACGCCTTTGCGCCCTCCGGCCATTGCGGCGAGGCCCCTGGCGATGACCTGTGGATCGGCGAACACTTCGTCGAGTTCGTTGATTGGTCCGGCTGGCACGCCAACCTCTTCAAGCGCGTCGAACAGCGCTTGTCGGTTCCACTGGGCCGTGCGCCCCTCGACCGTTGTGACCAGTTCCGCCCGGTTCGAGAGACGGGCAGGATTTGTGGCGAAGCGTGGGTCTTCATGCAGTGAACACCGCAAAACGCGGCACAAGCTGGCGAACTGGCCGTCGTTGCCGGCCGCAATCACCAAGGGCCCGTCAAGCGTGGGGAAGGCTTGATAGGGTGCCAGATTGGCGTGACCGTTGCCGAACCGGCGCGGCACATTACCCGATGTCATCCAGTTCATCGCCTGATTGGCCATGACAGTCACCTGGGTGTCGAGCAGTGCCATGTCGATGTGGGCGCCGCTGCCGGTGCGGTCCCGGCGGTTGAGCGAAGCGAGGATCGCCACCGTGCTGTACATGCCCGTGAACAGATCGGCCACGGCGATGCCCGCCTTCTGCGGTTCGCCATCGGGTTCGCCGGTCATCGACATCATGCCGCCCATGGCCTGGGCGATGAAATCGTAGCCTGCGCGGTGGGCGTATGGCCCGGTTTGTCCGAACCCTGTGATCGAGCAGGTGATCAGGCGCGGATTCAGTGCGGAAAGCGCGGCATGGTCAAGCCCGTACTTCGACAGCCCGCCGACCTTGTAGTTCTCGATCACGATATCTGCGCCGCTTGCCAGATCGCGAATGATGGCCTGGCCCTCCGCGCTGGCGATGTCGATTGCGAAAGACCGCTTGCCGCGATTGGTCGAATGGAAATAAGCCGCTCCCAAATTGGTGCCATCTTCTGCTGTCACGAACGGCGGCCCCCAATGCCGCGTATCGTCTCCTACGCGGGGCCGTTCGATCTTGATCACTTCGGCGCCAAGGTCCGCCAGCAGCTGTCCGCACCATGGGCCAGCCAGGATGCGGGCTAATTCAAGCACCCGGACGCCATCAAGCGGTTTGACCGGGTCACTGGAACGAGGCGTCTGCCAAGCCGGTTTTGCCATAGCCTCAGTTGCCGCCCTGTGCCGCGATACGCTCACGCCAGACCCGGAGTCCGTCGCCCGCGCCCTTGGCCATCGTGAAGCTGTCGATCCCGTTGGCGATGAAGCGGGCACCGCCATCGAGGAACTGCTGGACGAGGCGTTCGTCGCGCGAAAGGATCCCGGCCGGTTTGCCGGTTGAGACGATCCGCGCCAGTGCTTCGCCGGTCAGCTTGAACAGGGCATCGAAATTGATTGCGCCCAGCAAACCTTCGGTCGCGGCCAGGTCCGCAGGTCCAAGGAACAGCGCGTCGATTCCGTCCACTGCGGCGATCGCCTCAATGTTGTCGACGGCGGTCGCGGTCTCGATCTGGGCGATGATGCAAACCTGCGCATTGGCTTCTGCGACATAGGCAGGATAGCCACCCCAGCGCGCGGCACGGGCGCCGCCGAGGCCGCGTTCGCCTGCAGGCGGATAGCGGGACGCAGTTACGATGGCCTGGGCCTGTTCGGCGGTCTCGACCATCGGAACCATCAGAGTCTGCGCTCCAAGATCGAGAACCTGCTTGATCGCTACCGGATCGTGGCCGGCAATCCGGACGATCGCCGAACACGGCGGCGTCGCCTCGACCGCACGCAGCTGCGCGACGATGCCGGGCAGGGTTTGCGGGCCATGTTCGCCATCGATCAGCAGCCAGTCATAGCCATGGCCCGCGCAGATTTCGGCAATGTCTGGATGGGCCAGGGCCAACCAGAAGCCAAGCTGGACCGGACCTTCGCGCAAGGCCGCCTTGAAGCGGTTGACCGGTGTCTGCATTTTCGCCCCTTAAACGAACCGGAACCCGATTGAACCAAACTCGCCAAAATCGGCGTTGAAGACATCGCCCGGCGCCGCTTCGACCGGGCGCGTGAACGATCCGCCAAGCACGACTTCTCCGGCTTCGAGCCCTTGCCCCCAAGGCGCGAGCCGCCGTACCAGCCAGGCGACGCCGTTGGCGGGGTGGTTAAGCACCCCTGCCGCAAGGCCGGTTTCCTCGATCACCCCGTTGCGGCTGAGCAGGGCGCCGATGCGGCGCAGATCGAGCCCGTCGGGTTTCGCCGGCAGACCGCCGACGATGATTCCGGCATTGGCGGCATTGTCGCTGATCGTATCCAGGACCTTGCGCGCCACTCCGGTTTCGGCATCCTTGGGATGCACCCGGGTGTCTATGATCTCGATTGCCGGAGCCACATAGTCGGTGGCGCTCAGGACGTCGAAAATCGTCGTCTGTGCTCCTTCCAGGCGGCGCCCGAGCACAAAGGCCAGTTCGACCTCGACCTTGGGCGTGATGAACCGGGCGGTCGGCACGTCGCTGCCCTGTTCGAACACCATGTCATCCAGCAAGGTGCCGTAATCGGGTTCGGTGATTCCGGCTGCCTGCTGCATCGCGCGCGAGGTCAGGCCGATCTTGTGACCAAAGACGGCCCGGCCGCGCTCTCGCTTGAGATCGACCCAGGCCTGGTTGATGCGGTAGGCATCCTCGATCTGCATGCCTGGATAGCGCACGGAGAACGGCCGGATCCGTTCGCGGGTCTGCTCGGCATGGTCGAGTTCCTGCGCCAATTGCGCGACCAGTCGATCGTCGAATGTCTCGCCTGTCATGTGTCCTGCTCCCAATGCGCAACACTTGGGAAAACTCATTGCACAATGTCAAACGATATCTTAGGCTCCGGCAAAATTGACTGTGAACTCCGGCAAGGAGTCGCGCGAATATATCGTCAGGATCACATGGGAGAATGTCATGGCTGCTGAAGGGGTTATCAGGGAAGAAAAGATCACGGGCCGCGGCTTGACCTCGCACACCCTCTTGGCGGGCGATCCGTCCAAGCCGGCAATTCTGCTGCTTCACGGTGCGGGTCCGGGCGCACATGCCGCATCCAACTGGTATCACCTGATGCCGGACCTCGCCGAAAACTTCTTCGTGATCGCGCCCGACCTGATCGGTTTCGGCCAGTCGGTGATTCCCGATCCGTGGCCTGACAGCGTGATGGGCTGGATCGGCACCCGGGTCGACCAGTGCTTTGGCCTGCTTGAGGCGCTCGGTGTGAAGAAGGCCCACGTTGTAGGCAATTCGATGGGCGGCGCGCTGACCCTGCAAATGATGAGCGAGGAGCCCGACACAATCGACAAGGTGGTGCTGATGGGTTCGATCGGAGCCCCCGGCCCGCGCACCCCGGAACTGATCCGCCTGCTCTCGTTCTATTCCGACCCACGATATGCCCGCTATCGCCAGGTGATGCACAGCTTCGCCTACGATGCCGAGAAGTTCGAAGGCATGGAGGAAATCGTCGAGAACCGTTACAAGATCGCCACCGATCCGGGAATCATGAAGACCGCGGTCAAGATGATCGATTCGATGAAGAACGGCATTGAGACGCTCAACATGCCGCCCGAACTGCTGGGCAAAATGCCGCACGAAGTGCTGATCTTCCATGGCCGTCAGGACCGGGTGGTGCCGCTCGACACCAGCCTATACCTGATCCAGCATCTCAAGCATGCCGAACTGTACGTTCTCGACCGTTCGGGCCACTGGTCGCAGCTGGAACGGTGGGATGTCATGCGTCCGATGATGGAAATCCATTTCGGCGCCCGCACGTTCTAGGCGGTTGGCCTCGTTGCATGTCTGGTCAGCATTTTCACCAAGGTCCGCGATTGGGTACTTCGGCACGGTCGGACCAAGGCCCGGCCGTGCCGCCAGTGGGTGATGAAGCTTCAATTCAGGTGGAGCAGCACGCGGCGGCGTTATGGGACTATTCCTTACACATTTATGCCAAGCCGGGCGTGGCAGCTTCCTGCCTTGCCTTGCAGGATCAGCATGGGTGTGACGTCAACACGGTGTTGCTTTGCCTTTGGTTGGCAGGGGCGCGTTGCACCATTCTCGCTGTTTCGGACATCGAGGCCGCGCAGCACTCGGCAGCAACTGCGAATGAACGCTTCGTGCAACCGGTCCGTTCGGTGCGGCGCTGGATGAAGCAGTGGTGCCAATGTACGCCTGAGTCGGAAATTAACGCCGCAGCCTATGCGGCGCTGAAGACGGCAGAGTTGCATGGTGAACGTCTGGTCCAGTCCCAAATGCTCGCTGGGCTGGACCTGGACCAGTTGACCCGTGCCGAGTCGTCCGAAGCAGCAGTCCAGGCAAGCTTTGCCAACTATTGTACCTTGGCGAGCACATCTGGCGGAGTGGCAGAGGAACTGGGTGAGCTTGTTGCCAGAGCCTGGCATTGAGCCAGTCCTGCCTGTCGGGCTAATTGCATTTGAGGAACGGGATATGGATCGGTGCCTGGATGGATCAGTTGTCGCGATCACTGGTGCCGGGCGCGGAATAGGTCGCCAACTGGCGTTGTATTGCGCCGCGCAGGGGGCGGCAATTATCGTCAACGATCCTGGCGTGGCGCAGGCGGGCAACGGCGGCGATACCGCATTCGCTCAGAACACCGCTAACGACATCATCGGTGCCGGGGGCAAAGCGGCGGCCAACTTCGGTAATGTTGCAGATCCGGCGGAGGCGCAGAGCATTATCGAGGATGCGGTACGGAAATTTGGCCGAATCGATGCGGTCGTGAACAATGCAGGCATCTTGCGAGACAGCATCTGGCACAAGATGAGTCACGCGGACTGGACCAGCGTCATCGCGGTCAATCTTACTGGTGTCTTCAACGTTTCCAAGGCCGCCACGCCCTATTTTCGTGAACAGAAGGCGGGCAGTTTCGTTCATTTCACTTCGACGAGCGGTCTGATCGGCAACATCGGGCAGGCGAACTATTCGGCGGCAAAGTTGGCCGTCGTCGCGCTTTCGCAGTCTATCGCGCTCGACATGGCGCGAGTTGGCGTCCGCTCGAACTGCATCGCGCCTTTTGCGTGGAGCCGCATGACCTCGTCAATTCCCGCGACAACGCCTGCCGAACACGAACGTGTCCAACGGTTGCAATCCATGTCGGCAGACAAGATCGCGCCGTTGGTTGCCTATCTGGCATCCGACCTATCCAAGGACGTGACCAACCAGATTTTCGCGGTTCGCAAGAATGAAATCGCCCTGTTTTGCAAGCCCCGGCCGATCCGGTCGATGACCAAGGTCGAAGGCTGGACGCCGGAGGCAATTGCCCACGAGCTTGTACCTTCGTTTCGCAGCAGCTTCGCGCGCGCCGATGAAGTCTCGGCGCATGTCTTTCCTTATGATCCAATCTGACAGGTAACCGATGAGCAACGCCGGCATGGATGCAGAAGTCTTCGAACAATTCTTGATACAGCTTGAACGCTTCGTGCGCGACCGGCTCATTCCTGTCGAGCGCAAAATTATTGAAACCGACCTCATCCCCGAAAACGTCCTCGAAGCGATGCGCGACATGGGTCTGTTTGGATTGACCATACCGGAAGAGCATGGCGGCGCCGGCATGAACATCAGCCAGTATATCCGCACCATGCACACGCTAAGTTATGCGATGCCGGCATTCCGCTCGATCATCTCGATCAATGTCGGCATGTTCGCCTCAGCCCTCAAGAATGGTGGAACAGAAGCGCAGAAGGCTGCATGGCTGCCGCGCATTGCCGCGGGTGAAATCGCCGCTTTCGGCCTGACCGAACCGGGTTCGGGATCAGATGCGGCGGGTCTGCAGACGACTGCGGTGCCGACCGGCGACGGCTGGCTTCTCAATGGCACCAAGCGATATATTACCAACTCGCCCTTTGCGAAGGTTGGACTGATCATGGCGCGGACGGCCATGGAAAATCTGCCCAAAAACGCCCATATATCGGCATTCATCGTCCCGCTTGACATACCCGGCGTGACGATCTGCAAGTCGGACAGGAAGATGGGCCAGTCGGGTAGCCATATCGCCGATATCGGGCTGGAAGATGTCCACGTTGGCAGCGAGGCTCTGCTCGGCGGCGAACTTGGCAAGGGCTTCGCATTCGCGATGATGAGCCTCGACAACGGCAGGATGTCGGTGGGCGCCGCAGCGACCGCTTATGCCCGCCGGGCGCTGGATAGCGCCATCCGATACGCGACCGAGCGCAAGGCATTCGGCGAGCCGATTGCCAACTTCCAGTTGATCCAGCAGATGCTCGCCCAGAGCGAGATCGAAATCTATGCCGCCGAATGCATGATGGACGATGTCACTCGGCGCGCCGACGCAGGCGAGAACATCTTGCGCAAAGCAGCGGCGTTCAAGGTTTTCGCGACAGAAATGTGCGGCCGCGTGGTGGATGCCTGCGTCCAGATCCACGGCGGTGCCGGCTATCTTGCCGAATACGATGCCGAACGTTTCTTCCGCGATGCGCGCATATATCGGATTTATGAAGGCACGACCCAGATCCTGCAACTCCAGATCGCTAAGCACATGCTGCGTGAATTTGCGGCGGCGAATTGACCTTCGTGGGTTGCACTTCATCCGCAGGCTGCACCATGGGCGGCCAGGGGGTTCATTCCGCCCCGCCCTGGCGCATGGCCAATTCGCCTGCGGGCCGGATCAAACGCCATGTATAATTTTCTCGATGGCCTATCGATCATTGAGGCATCGTCATTCGTCGCCTCTCCCACGGCGGGCCTTTATTGCGCGCAATTTGGCGCACAGGTGATACGCGTCGACCAGATTGGCGGCGGCCCCGATTACCGGCGCTGGCCTGTGACGGCGGCGAATGATTCGCTCTATTGGGAGAATCTCAATCGTGCAAAAAAGTCAGTCGCGGTTGATCTTCGCAGGCCTGAGGGGCGTGAAATAGTGCAGGAACTCGTGAGGGCAACCGGCCAGTTCATCACCAATTTTCCGGTGGATGGTTTCCTGTCCCATGCCCTCCTCGCGCAGGGGTGTCCGGATCTTGTCACCTTGCGGATAATGGGATGGGCCGATGGCTCGCCCGCGCTCGATTACACCATAAACAATGCCGTGGGATACCCTATGCTGACTGGAACGGGCCCCGATCCGGTCAATCATGTCCTGCCCGCATGGGATCTCATTTCCGGCGCATACGGAGCATTCGCCATGCTTGCCGCGATGCAGTGGCGAAGCACCAGTGGCGAAGGATGCGAGATCCGGCTGCCGTTGTCAGACGTGGCGATTGGCACGGTCGCCAACCTCGGTGGACTTGCAGAAATGCTCTATACGGGCCGGGATCGTCCGCGCCTTGGCAATGCAGTTTATGGTTTGTTCGGTCGCGACTTCACCACGCGCGACGGGGTGCGGACAATGATTGTCGTTGCCACGCATCGCCAGTGGGCCCATTTGCTGGGGGCGCTGGGCCTTTCCGAAGATGTTGCGGCCATCGAACAAGAGCGCGGTGTTTCTTTCGAACAGGATGACGGCCTCCGATATACCTTGCGTGACATGCTCTATCCCTTGTTTGAACGGGCGATCCGGTCGCGTGATTACGCCGATCTGTCTACTGCCTTCGATGCGGGGGGAATCGTCTTTTCGCCCTATCGCAGGATGCTTGATGCGGTTCACGATCCAGCGCTGGTAGCGAACAATCCGATTTTCGGGATGGTGCCAAATCCCAGCGGCTTCGACTATCCCGCCGCGGGCACATTCGCCACCGTTCCCCAAATGCACCGTCGGGATCCTTGTCCCGCGCCGTGCAATGGCCAGCATACCGAAGAAGTCCTGGCGGATCTGCTCTCGCTGCCTGCCGCCGAAATCGCCCGCCTGATCGACGCAGGTATTGTGGGCAACATGGCGAGTGGAGACCCGAAATGACCCTTCGTCGCGCAGCCATTGTCATGCCGATCCGCACTGCGGTGGGCAAGTTTGGCGGCTCTCTTTCGCCGATGACTGCAGGCGAGCTTGGCGCAGTCATCCTCAAGGCCCTGATCGAGCGCACGAAGATCGATCCCGCCCGGGTCGACGATGTCGTGTTCAGTCAGGGATATGGCAACGGCGAGGCGCCGGCCATCGGCCACTGGTCATGGCTGGCTGCCGACCTGCCGCTTGAAGTCCCCGGCTATCAGCTCGACCGGCGCTGCGGTTCGGGGCTACAGGCGATCGTCAACGCCGCGATGATGGTGCAGACGGGGATGTCCGACGTTGTTGTCGCCGGCGGGGTCGAATCAATGTCCAACGTCGAACATTATTCAACCGACCTTCGCGGGGGCAAACGTTCCGGCAGTATCACCCTTCACGACAGGTTGACGCGCGGACGCCTTATGTCTCAGCCGACGGAGCGTTTTGGTGTTATCTCCGGCATGATCGAAACGGCCGAAAATCTTGCCAGGGATTATGACATCAGCCGGGAACAGGCAGATGCCTATGCCGTGCGCAGCCACCAGCGGGCCGCGGCCGCCTGGGCGAATGGAATGTTCGACGACGAAATCGTGCCGGTTGTGGTGCCGCAAAGAAAGGGCGCGCCTGCCATCTTCGCACACGATGAAGGTTATCGCGGCGACGCGACGATGGCTTCGCTCGGCGCGCTGAAGGCGATTGAGGGCGGCGTCGTAACCGCTGGCAACGCCAGTCAGCAGAACGACGCCGCTGCCGCTTGCCTTGTGGTGGCCGAAGACAAACTCGACGAACTGGGGGTGGAACCGATCGCCTTTTATCATAGCTCGGCCGCGGCGGGCTGTGATCCCAGTCGTATGGGAATTGGTCCCGTTCCTGCAGTGCAACGCTTGTTCGCCCGCAGCGGCCTTGGCTGGGGCGATATTGATCTGGTTGAGCTGAACGAAGCCTTCGCACCGCAAGTCCTGGCGGTTCTGAAAGGATGGGGCTGGTCGGATGACGACGGCCGGAACGAAATCCTCAATGTCAATGGTTCGGGTATATCGCTTGGCCACCCGATCGGTGCAACCGGTGGTCGTATTCTTGCCAACCTTACCCGCGAACTTGTGCGCACGAAAGGCCGCTACGGTCTTGAGACGATGTGCATCGGCGGCGGACAAGGCATCGCCGCAATCTTCGAGCGCGCGGCCTGAAGGTGGCTGATCTGCGCCAGGCCCTGAACGCCGCGAGAGACTATCGCGACTCGGTCAAGGCAGCGTTGGGCGCGCGCTTGGTGTCCGGAAGGATTGATGAGGAGCAGCGGGCCGCGCACGGTTATGCCTGGGTGGCCACGCTTGTGGCTGCGCTTGAAGCGGTGCTCGAATGGTCCGAAGCCAGGGGCAGCAAGAATGACTTTGACGCCAGGATCGCCACTCTGGCCTTCGCTGAATGCATTGGCCAGATCGGTGGCGGCCTGCCGATGGGCCAGAACGAAATCTTCCGCCCCGGCGACCTCGGACTTGGCAGCGCTGCCCGCACGCTTTTCGACCGGTGCGTGGACCTACTCGATGTGGACTATGCTGCAACCAGAGGCGAAGTGGCTGCAGCCCTGGCCCAGGGGCAATGGCCAAGCGAGTCGCTCGATGATGCCGAAGCCGACACGATCCGCGAGCAATACCGTCGCTTCACCAATGCTGTCATCGTGCCCCAGGCTCACGGATGGCATCTGGCGAATGATCTGATCCCCGAGGCAGTGATTCAGGCCATGGCCGATCTCGGTACATTCGGAGTCTGCATACCCGAAATCTATGGGGGACTTGGCCTCGGTAAGCTAAAGATGTGCATCATAACCGAGGAATTGTCGCGGGGCTGGATTGGCGCGGGCTCGCTTGGCACGCGGTCGGAAATCGCCGGCGAACTGATCGGCTTGAACGGCACCGAAGCGCAAAAGGCCTGGTGGTTGCCCAGGATCGCAAGCGGCGAGGTTTTGCCGTCAGCAGCCTTCACCGAACCCGACACCGGATCGGATCTTGGCTCCATTCAAACCCGCGCACGGCACGACGGCGATCACTGGGTCATCAACGGGGCGAAAAACTGGATTACCCATGCCAGCCGATCAGATCTGATGACGATGCTGGTGCGAACATTACCTGAAGCCAGGGGTTACGCCGGGCTGTCGATGTTGCTGGTGCCCAAGCCTCGGGGCACGAGCGATGACGGTTTCCCAGCCCCTGGCATGACCGGAAGCGAGATCGAGGTCCCCGGTTATCGCGGGATGCGCGAATATGCCCTGCAGTTCGATGCCATGACCGCGCCGGCAGACGCCCTGCTGGGCGGCGAGGAGGGGAAAGGGTTCAAGCAGCTCATGCGTACCTTCGAGGGCGCACGCATCCAGACCGCCGCGCGGGCTATCGGCGTCGCGCGGCGGGCCATCGAACTGGGCCTCGACTATGCCTTGGTTCGCAAGCAATTCGGCAGGGCCATCGTCGGGTTTCCGCGCGTGTCGGACAAGCTGGCGATGAGCCTTGTCGATTTTGTGATGGCGCGTGAACTCTGCTATGCTGCCGCGCGAGCCAGGGATTCGGACAAGCGCTGCGATATTGAGGCCGGCATGGCAAAGTTGCTTGCCGCTCGCGCCGCCTGGTCGAACGCCGACGCTGCGCTGCAGATCCACGGCGGCAATGGTTATGCCCTTGAATACGAGATCAGTCGCATCCTTTGCGATGCGCGCATCCTCAACATTTTCGAGGGCGCTGCGGAAATTCAGGCTCAGGTGATTGCCCGCGGCCTGACCGGGGATGATATATGACCACCCAGCCGTACGTACAATGGCAAAGCTGGATTGGTCGTGAAGAATTGCGTCACGACTATCTGGAACCCGCTGCCGCACGACGGTGGCTGGCGACTTTCGACCGCGTTGCGCCGGCAGATGGCAGCGTGCCGCAAGGCTATCATTGGTGCCTTTGCCTGCCAGACGCGCCAACAGCCGCATTGAGCGTGGATGGACATCCGGTGCGCGGCGGCGAAAGCAGCTTCATGCCACCACTTCCTCAGTCGCGCCGGATGTGGGCATCGAGCAGGATCGAATTTCTTTCGCCGTTGCTCATCGGCCAGAAGGTGCAGCGCAGATCGCGGATCAATTCCATCGCCGAAAAGCAAGGCGCGACCGGCAAGCTTGTTTTTGTCGAGATGGCACAGGAAATCCACTGCAAAGGCGAAATCTTCGTTCGCGAAACCCAAGCGATCGTTTATCGGGATCCCATGCCTTTGGGGCCCGCAGAGCTGCCGCGGCCGCCTGACATGACCTTCGACGGATCTCGATGGGTTGCGCACCGCGCGCTGGTCCCCTCGGAAGCCTTGCTGTTCCGATTTTCGGCGCTGACCTTCAACAGTCACCGGATTCATTATGATCGGGCCTACACCTGCGAAATCGAGGGGTATCGCGGCCTCGTCGTTCACGGTCCGTTGACGGCGACACTGCTGCTGGAACTCGCCCAGCAGCACTTCGGCGACAATGCGCTTCGGTGCTTCGATTGCCGAGCGGTGTCTGCCGCGATCTGCGGCGAGGAACTGCATTTGGCGCTTCGCGCGAACGGTAATAGTGTTCAGTTCGTCGCCCATGCGCGCGACGGCCGTCCGATCATGGTTGCCAGCGCCACCCTTTGACCACCTTCCAGGGAAATTGAAAGTGACAATCGATCCGCAAAAATTGCTCAACTTTCGTATTCCTGCGGTTCGTCAGACCGTCACTCCACGCGATGCTGCATTTTACGCCTTATCGATCGGGATGGGGCGAGATCCTACCGACCTCGCGCAGCTGCCATTCGTGGATCCCCTTCGTGGACCGGTTGCCATGCCCGGCATGGCGCTCGTTCTCGCGAGTCCCGGGTTCTGGCTGGGGCACCCTGATTCCGGTGTGGATCCGGTTTCCGTCCTGCATGCCGGTCAATCCATGGTACTGCTTGGCCCGGTTCCGGCAACTGGCGAAGTCGAAAGCACAACCCGCGTCACCCACATTGTCGACAAAGGCGTGGGCAAGGCCGCGTTGATATTCACCGAAACCAATATCCGCGATGATTGCGGCACCTGCTTTGCCTGTCTTGAACGTACGATCTTCATTCGCGGCGGCGGCGGGTTCGGAGGGGAAGGCGAAGCTCCGCGAAGTTCGCCGGTACCCGTGGCGGAAGGCAATGCCGCTCTTGTCATTGACCTGACGACCGGTCCCGAACAGGCCCTGATCTATCGTCTAAATGGAGATCTCAACCCGCTGCACAGCGATCCAGCAATCGCGGCGCGCGCCGGGTACAGGATGCCGATATTGCACGGCCTGGGCACGATGGGCATCATCGTTCACGCCATCCTCCGCGGGCGGCTCGGCTACCAGACCGAGCGCCTGCGCGCAGTGCAACTGCGTTTCGCCGCACCGGTGTTCCCTGGTGAAACCATCAGAACCGAAATCTGGAATAACGGCGCTTTTCGGGCATCGGTGCTCGAGCGCGACGTCATCGTTGCAGATCAAGGGTTTTTCACAATCTCTCCGGATGAGGGCGATGCAGTTTCTTAGTCCTTTCGAACCTCAACACTTTCACGAAATCCGCGACGGTGTGCGCCGGCTTTGTGAAAAGTTCCCGGGTGAATATTGGCGCAAGCTCGACGCTGATCGCGAATATCCGACTTCTTTTGTCGATGCGTTGACGAGCGCTGGCTATCTTTCGGTACTTATACCCGAGGAATATGGCGGATCAGGTCTGGGCCTTTCGGCTGCAGTTGCCATCCTTGAGACGATTCAAGCGATGGGTTGCAACGGAGCGGCATGCCATGCCCAGATGTATAACATGGCCATCATCCTTAGACATGGATCGGATGAGCAAAAGCGCCTTTATCTGCCCGCGATCGCAAGCGGCGCACTGCGCTTGCAGGCTTTCGGCGTAACCGAGCCGGGAAGCGGCTCCGATACCACTGCGTTAAGGACGACGGCAGTTCGCGATGGGGACTATTTCGTGGTGAGCGGCCAGAAAATCTGGACCAGTCGCGCCGAACACAGCGATCTCATGCTGCTGCTAGCGAGGACTTCGCCGCGCGATCAAGTGACGAAGAAAACCGACGGTCTTTCCATATTCATCGTCGATATGAACCAGGCTCGCACCGCGGGTTCGCTAACGATCCGGCCTATCCGCACCATGATGAACCATGCCACGACGGAACTTTTCTTCGACAGGATGCGCATCCCGGTCGCCAATCTCTTAGGCAAAGAAGGCAAGGGCTTTCATTGCATCCTTTCGGGCATGAATGCGGAAAGAGTTCTTATTGCTGCCGAATGCGTCGGTGATGCGAAATGGTTCACCCGAAAATCCATTGCTTATGCCAATCAACGGGTGGTGTTCGATCGCCCCATTGGCATGAACCAGGGCGTCTCTTTTCCGATCGCGCGAGCCCACGCAAATATGCGCGCTGCCGAGCTCATGGTCCATGAGGCCGCGCGCCTTTACGAAGCGGGGCTTGAACATGGACCCGAGGCGAACATGGCAAAAATGCTTGCCGCGGACGTAGCAGTCGAAGCGGGCAACGCCTGCATCCAGACATATGGCGGATATGGCTTTGCTGAGGAATACGACATCGAACGGAAATTTCGAGAGGCCCGCCTTTATCAGGTGGCACCTGTTTCGACCAATCTCATATTGTCATTCATCGCAGAGCATGTCCTGAAACTACCGCGAAGCTATTGAGGCGGCCACCACGCTCCGTCGTTTCCGCTCACTCGACACAACGACTGTTGCTGCGACCAGGCAGCGCAACACTGAAGAAGAAAGGTGGCCTACCCTAGAATGCGGCAATGCCAGTGAGTGCTCGACCAAGGATGAGCGCGTGTACATCGTGCGCGCCTTCATAGGTGTTGACGGTTTCCAGATTCACCATGTGCCGCATGACTTGATATTCATCGCTGATGCCATTACCGCCGTGCATGTCTCGGGCATGGCGCGCAATATCAAGCGATTTTCCGACATTGTTACGCTTGACGAGAGAGACCATCTCCGGCGCGAACCTGCCTTCGTCCATTAGGCGGCCGACACGCAATGAGGCTTGCAACCCTAGCGCAATGTCCGTTTGCATATCGGCGAGCTTCTTTTGATAAAGTTGGTTGGCGGCAAGCGGCTTTCCAAACTGGTGCCGATCAAGTCCATATTGGCGGGCTGCGTGCATGCAATATTCCGCGGCGCCGAGCGCTCCCCAACTGATCCCATAGCGTGCGCGGTTTAGGCAATCGAAGGGGCCCTTGAGACCCTGGACCCCGGGGAGCAAGGCTTCTTCGTCAACCTCAACCTCGTCCATCAAGATCATGCCGGTGGTCGAGGCACGCAGGCTGAGCTTGCCCTTGATCTTGGGAGCGGAAAGCCCCTTCAGGCCCTTTTCAAGCACGAAGCCGCAAATGGCCCCATCATGTGCTTCGCTCTTTGCCCAGACAACAAAGACGTCGGCGAAAGGAGCATTCGAAATCCATGTTTTTATGCCGGAAAGGACATAGCCACCATCAATCCTCTTCGCGATTGTGCGCATGCCCGCAGGATCAGATCCCGCATCAGGTTCTGTCAGGCCGAAGCAGCCGATCAGCGAGCCTGCGGCTAGGCCAGGCAGATATTTAAACCGCTGTTCTTCCGAGCCGAAAGCAAAAATCGGATACATGACGAGCGAGCTTTGCACCGATGCCATTGACCGATAGCCCGAATCCACGCGCTCAATCTCACGCGCGATCAGGCCGTAGGAGACATAGCCAGCTCCAGCACCGCCATAAGACTGTGGGATCGTCGCTCCAAGCAAGCCGGCTTGTCCCATGAGTGGAAACAACTCTGCTGCATCCAGCTCTTCGCGGAAGGCATTGATGACCCGGGGCTGAAGTTCCCCTTGCGCGAAGCCATGAGCCGCATCACGCACCATTCGTTCTTCTTCAGTCAGTTGATCGTCAAAGTTGAAGGGATCGCTCCAATTAAAGCGTGCCATTTCAGTCATACATTCAGCTCGTCATATAATGAAATTAAGTTCATATCCCGTAATGGCGAGGAGTTCTTCAACCGTTACCGCGAGTTTTGTGATTTGGGCGATAAGACTGAAAGTGAAACAATCCACGCAAATACCCGCATGCGGTTGTAGCGAGCTGAAATTCCCAGGAAGGCTACGCTGCCGAGCACAAGGCCAACCGGGCCAGCGAGGAAAGCTGGACCGAAAGCGCTTTTGTGGTGCGGCGAGCGGAACCAGACAACAGCGTAACTAAGCGATCACTTGTGTACCGTAGCTATCGATAATGACGACTATCAAACACAAGGTGCGTGCTCACCAAAGCAACCAGCTATCCGCATACTCCGTTGGCACCCTAGCAATTTCAGCCTTACGAACCCTGTCGACCTTTTCCGCCCAGCTTGATTTGACCTCAAAGTGCCTTGTTTTTGGCGGGTTCGGCCTTTGCGGGGGGAAGCTTCTGCGCCACGATGTGATCGTAGATCTGCTTGATCTCCGCGTCCGACAATTCGGTCGGTCGGAACGGCGGCATTTCGATCAGGCCCTGGCGAACGACCGAATGTAGGTAATCGTAATCTAAGTCCTTGCGACCGATGAGCGAAGGCACCGGAGCACCTTTTTCGGCCAGCAGCATGGTGCCACCGTGGCCCGGGCCGGGGTTGTGGCAACCTGCGCAGTAACGCTCATAATTCTCCGCACCGTCCACCACTGATTCGCCTTGTGCGGACGAACAGGCAGCAAGTGCAGCGAAAAGCGAAAGGGCGAGGAACTTATTCATTTTACCTCCGCAGGCATGGCGACGCATCGGCTCAGACCGAGGCAAAGATCGAGTTGGGATCAAGCGCCTGCTTGACCCGCGCATGCAGGGCCGAGCGGCCACCCTTTTCATAGGTCTTGGCAACCGCCGCCCCCAGCCCGGGGTCGGTCAGGATCTGGCCGAAGCCGGCCTCGGCCTGCGCGGCGATCAGGGCTTCGGCGCAGGTCTTGGCCCGTACCGCATCCTCGCCCTTCCCGGCGGCATGGGGCAGCACCTGGCGATGGTTGGCCGAACGCCAGATCGCGGTGGTTTCGCCAACGAAGTCGAAGCCGTTTTTGGCACAGATATCGCGCGACAGTTCATAGAGCTTGACGGCTTCCTCGCCATCCACAGGGCTGACCGGGTTGACCGTAAGCGCCATGTCGCCGCTCCAGCCTGCTGTCCTGGCCGGGGGATCGGCCACCACACCGGTCATAGTGCCCATCCGCCAGGCCCACAGCTTGGGATCGATGCCCTTGCCATCGGTAATCACCCTTGCGCCGCTGATCGACGAGAACGCGCCCTTGACCATGTCCCACAGGATCGCGACGTTGCCGGGCAGGCCATAGAGCGAGCCGTAAAGGTTCCAGTAGCCTAGTCCGAGCACCTCACCAGCGGCCTTGACCGCGCTTGCCGCCATCGGCCCCTGGCCCTCAAAATCGGCGCGGCGCTTGCCGAGCAGGGCCGCTTCGTGGAGCGCATTGCCCACCGCGACGCCATTGGCCACCACCATGTTGAGCTTGAGCGGCCCGAGCACGTCCAACAACGCGCCCAGATCGTCCTCCTTGGGGACCGAGACCATGAAGGTCTGGTGCGCCGGGGGCTGCGGCATCATCCACATGCCCACCTTGGTCACCACCCCGAAATCGGACTGGGTGAACAGGCCATCGACCCAAGGGCCATAGCCGAACTTGAACAGCTGCCAGCAGGTGCTCTTGGGCATGGCGCCCATGCCGGTGCGCACCATCTTGCCATCAGCCAGCATGACCTCGAGCCCGCACTGCATCAGGAAATGATCGGAATAGGGGGTGTAGCCGGGGCGGCGGTTGATGAAACTGGCGGCCACGCTTTCATCGGGATTGCCGGGAAAGTCGACCCACAACTTAATTCCCTTTTCCTTGATGTGGGCATCGAGCTGGCGGAAGGTGACGCCCGGTTCGACAAGGCAGGTGGCCAGTTCGTCATTGACCTCGAGGACCTTGTTCATCTTCTGCAGGTCAAGCACGATCACCTTGTCCTGTACGGCTTTTTCAAGTCCGTAGGCGCCGTTGCAGACCGTCTGGACCACACCGCCGCTGGTGCGCGCAGCTTCCAGCACCTTGGCGAGCTGGGCTTCATCGGCCGGAAGCACCACGCCTGCCGGTGCCATCCCTGGGACAGCATAGCGGGCCAGGGTCTGCGGGCTGGTATCGACGGCGGCCTTGCCGAGTGCCTGGGCGAGGGTGCCGAGCGTGGCCGTCTGGCGGGCTTGATCGATCATGGCGTTGGGAGCCTTATTGCTGGAGAATCTTGGGATAACGCTGGAGATCGCCGGCATCGACGGCGAAATCGGCCGAGCGCACAGCCGGGTCGATAGCGCGGGCCGGTTCGCTGTCGCGCCAGGAAAAGTTGCAGGTCGGGCAGCGCAGGATCGTCCACACGACCGCGCCGTCCTGCCTGCCCTGATGATCGGTGACAGCGCCGCTCGATTTGCAGCGCCCGCAGACGGTGGTGGTCATGACAGGGCTCCCAGCTGCATTTCGCGGATCCGCTTGCTCAGGGCGTCGATCTCGTCCCCGGTCGGCGGGGTGACAAGGTGCGCTTCACCCACCGGATCGGGCGGGAGATAGCTGGTCGCGTCGATGATCAGGCGGTGCCCCTTGCCCGGGACCACTGCCGAAGGATCGATCGGCACGGCAGGCATGTTGGGCAGCACGATGATATCGTCCGCACGGGTGCGGGTCGAAAGCGCCCACATCACCTGGTTGAGATCGAACGGATCGACATCGGCATCGACCATAATCAGGTTCTTGAGGTACATCACGCCGTGCGGCGTGCTCAGCGCGCGCAGCGCGACCGTCTTGGCAAAACCGGCCATGCGGTTCTTGACCGAGATGATCCCGGTCAGTCCGTGCTGGTAAAGCGCGTTGACCGCGGTGACTTCGGGGAAGCTCTGGCGCAGCTGGGCATAGATCGGGGCGGAGGTGTGCAGGCCGATCAGCGTATCGTGCTCGGTCCAGCCGCGCCCGATGTAAATGTTCTCGAAGATCGGATCGCGCCGGTGCGACACCGCCGTGACCTTGAAGATCGGCGCCTTGCGCACGCCGCTGTAGGAACCGGGGAATTCGCCGAACGGCCCTTCCAGCTCGCGTTCACCCAGTTGCAGTTCGGCCTCTATCACGATTTCGCTGTCGGCCAGGATGTCGATCCCGTTGCCCGATTTGGTCAGCCGGATTGGCGCGCCCATCATCGCCGAGGCATAGGAATATTCCGATTCCTCGTAGCCGATCGGGGTGGCAGCAAACACCGCAAGGCCGGGATGATTACCCAGCATGACCGCAATCTTTAGCGGAACGCCTTCCCGTTCGGCCGCCATGATCTGACGTCCCATGTCGTGGGAGGGGATCGTCATCAGGGTGAAGCTGTCCGGCCCTTGGATCTGCAGGCGATAGATGCCGACATTCTGCTTGCCGAAATTGTCTGGATCGAGCGGATCGCGCGAGGCGACCGAGGCCTTGCCGATGTAGAACCCGCCATCATATTCGTTGATCCGATAGACCGGCAGGACATCGTAAAGGTTGATGTCCTGTTCGATCCGGCATTCGTGCACCGGGGCCTGGGCTTCTGGGACAAAGCTGATTTGCGCTTCCTGATCGCCCCAGCGGCCGGCGATCTCGAAGAAAAGCTCGCGGATGGTCGTGCCTTTAGGTCGGCCCAGCAGCAGGGCGATATTGTCCCACGAACCATGGACGCCCACCGCCAAGCGCTTGCCGGGGTAACCGGTGATATTGTCGAATACGATCGCCGGCGCGCCGTTGGCATCGCGCGATGCGGCGACGGCTATGTTGCGCACGCCGGGTTCGGGCATCACCGCATCGCTCCAGGTGATCGCCTGGCCGGCATCCTCGAGCAGTTCGAGGAAGTCGCGCAGCGACGAGATCGAGCGGGCGCGGTTAGGGAGATCGTTCATGGTCATTCGTTCCCGCCTGTCAGTGTCCGCCCTCAGTCGCCGACTGGATCGTGACCCATTTCCATTCGGTCATGATCTCGAGATCGGCTTCGGTCCCTTCGCGCCCGAAACCTGACGCTTTGGTTCCGCCGAACGGGACGTGGGGCTCGTCGTGAAGGGTCGGCGCGTTGATGTGGACCATCCCCGCTTCGGCACGTTGGGCAAAGGCCAGAGCCTTGTCGAGATCGCGGGTGAAGATCGACGCGCTGAGGCCGTATTCGGTGTTGTTGGCGAGTTCGAGCACTTCCTCAAGTGTGTTGAACGGAAAGAGCGAGGTGACCGGGCCGAAGGTCTCTTCCTCGAACACGGTCATTTCGGCTGTAACGCCGCGCAGTACCGTCGCTGAGCATACGTTTCCGTTCCACTCAGCACCGGCTAGCAGTTCTGCGCCCTTGGACCGGGCATCGTCGATGTGGCGGCAGACCCGGTCGCGCTGGCGTTCGGAAATTATCGGGCCCAGCATGGTGGTAGGATCGCGCAGGTCGCCGCTCTTGGCGCGGCCTGTCGCGGCGGCGAAGGCCTTGGCGAACTGGTCGAAGATCGACTGTTCCACATAGATCCGCGAAGCCCCCATGCAGACCTGGCCCTGGTACATGAAGATGCTGAACAGCGCGGCGTTGACCGCCTTGTCCAGATCGGCATCGGCGCAGATCACCAGCGGGCTCTTGCCGCCCAGCTCCAGCGTGTACTTCTTGAGGTTGCGGGCCGCGATTTCGGCGATGTGCTTGCCGACGCGCGAGGACCCGGTGAAGGTTATCGATGCGACCTTGGGATGGCCGGTCAGCACGTCGCCGATCTCCGCGCCATTGCCGTAGACCACGTTGAACAAGCCGTCGGGAACGCCGGCCTCCTTCCACAATTTAGCGAGCAGATCGGCGATCATTGGCGCGGCTTCCGAGGGTAGCAGCACGAAGGCGTTGCCTGTGGCCAGGGCCATGGCCGACTGTTTGATCCCCTTGATCAGCGGCACGTTGAACGGGGTAATCCCGGCGACCACACCGACCGGCTGGCGCAGGCTCATGCTGAACCGCCCAGGGGTGTCCGAAGGGATCGTTTCCCCCCGAATCCGGCGCGGCACGCCGATCGCCGCGCGCAGGAAGCTGACCGCGAAGCGGGTTTCGAACCCGGCCTTGGCGATCGGCGAACCGATTTCGTCGACCAGCACGTCGGCGAATTTGGCGGTATCGCGCTCCATGATTTCGGCGGCTTTCGCGATCCACCCTTCGCGCACTGCGGCGGGCAGATCGCGATGCTGGAGATAGGCCTGATGCGCGTTCTCCACGGCGCGGTTCACGTCTTCCGCGGTGCCGGCGGGGACCCGGGAATAGACCGAATCGTCGACCGGGTTGAGATCGTCGAAATAGGCCCCGCCCGTTGCAGCCACGGCGGTGCCGCCAATCCAGTGCTCAATTTGCGTCATGGTCGTCAATCCTTGAAGTCTTTGTTCAGCCGGCCGTGTGATTGCGCTTGGTTGCGCATCGCCTGGGGCCATATCCCCTGCTTGCCGGGGGAGAGGATGCCGTTGGGGTCTAGCACGTCCTTGAGACGGTGGTGCAGGTCCCACAGCGCCCCATCGTTGTGCTTATAGGTCTTGGCGATCTGGTCCATGAAGGCGAGGTGGGTGCGGTATTCGCCGAAGCCCGCACCGGCTGCCTCGTCTACCAGCTTGCCGAACAGGTCATAGGCGCTCTTGCGCATGCCGTCGTCGGCGCGATCGTACATGATCATCAGGATGTGGTGCATGTCGCGCCAGCCGACCAGGAATTCGCCGATATAGTCGAACCCGAAATCGTGGCAGCGTTGCTTGATCAAGTTGTATTGGCTCAGCGCTTCCTTGCCGTCGGGTGCCGAGATTGGCGAAAAGTTGATGTGCCCGCCGCCGCCGATCCAGTTCATGATGCTGAACTCGGTCATGTTGGGTTCACCGCGCATCAGCTGGACGCGATAGTCCCAGGCGGGGTCGTTCTCGCGGTCAAGGTGCAGTTTGGCACCCGGAATGCTCATCATCGCTGCCTCGACGAGCTTCCAGTTGTTCTCGATGATCGGTGGCGGGCCATAGAGCGCTGCGTAGAAGTTCCACATGCCTAACCCATGATCCGACGCGATCTTTTTGCGGATCGAATCCGGGATAGGGCCCTTGCCGTCGAAGTAATGGCGACGCGTGGTCTTGGCGGACACTTCCCACAACAGATCGACCGCCACAGCGGCGTTCGGGATAACCTGGTTGATTTTCAGCGGCAGCACCGCATCGAAGATTGCGGCAAGGTCTTCCTCGCGCTCGTAAGTGATCATGAACGGCTTGTAGCCCGGCGGTTCGGGCATCAACCAGATACCCATCTTGGTCACAATGCCGAAATTGGACTGGGTGAACATGCCATCAAAATGCGGACCGGCGGCATGCTTGGTGGATTGCCAATGCTGCGACCCCTCGATCGCGCCCTGACCGGTGCGGACGACCTTACCGTCGGCAAGGACCACTTCCATGCCGCACTGCATGACGAAGTGATCGCCGTAGGGGGTGTAACCCGCGCCATGTTCAAGCGCGTTGCCCATGACGCCGCCCCAACCTGGTGCCGCAGGATCGACCCAAAGCTTGCTGCCGATCTTGCGCAGATGGCGGTGAAGCTGAAAATAGGACACGCCTGGTTCGACCAGCGCATAGCCGTATTTCTCGTTGACTTCGAGAATGCGGTTCATCCGCTTGAGGTCGAACATGACATAACCGGACTGGCGCGGGGCCGGGCCACCATAAGCGAAATTGCGGCCGTTGCCGAATGTCCAGATCGGCAGCTTGTAAGCGTTGAATACCTTCAGCGCCTGCTGAATCTGTTCCATGTTGGCCGGTGCCACGGCAGCCGAGGGCAGCATCTCGCCATCGGCCAGCGGTGAATAGGCGTCGCGATAGGCCGACAGCGGCAGTTCATCGACGAAGACCCATTCCTTGCCGACGATAGCCGCTAATTCGTCCAGAGCCTTGGTAAAGGTTGCGGCGTCGACCCCTTGTGGCATGCGCGTACTCACGACTGCTGTACTCCCACTTCGAATGCCCATGAAACCAGCATGCCGGGGCTCTTGCCACCGAGGCCGCAATGTCCTGACTGGCACCGCAGTTCGGCATCCTGGCGATCGCCGACGAGCGCATCCTGCATGTGGTGGGCAAGAACGCTGGGCCAGCCGACGCTGGCCCGCGCAAGCAGCGTTGGCGCGCCGACAGTCTGGTGTTCCCAGCGCAGCTTGCGGTATTGATGGGTCCACTGCAGTAGCGGGCGGGCGCCGCCGGCCACAAGGATCTGCCCGGCGATCATCGCCGCGGGATCGGAAGTAAGGCCGACCAGCACGCCTTCAACCGCTTCAAGTTCATGCAGCAGGCCGTTGAAGCTCCGGTCGATCCGGACAACCTGCGCTGCGCGCCCCGAATTGATAAAGGTTTCGGCAAATAGTCGACTTTCGGGAACGTGCGTCTCTTCGATGACGATGATCTTGCGCGGCCGCTGAGCAAAAGCGCTGCGGCCGATTCCCAGACCGGCAACGACAGCACCCACGGCGCCACCGCTCACGACGGTGCGACGGCTGACATCCCACGCCATTCTCAATTCCCTTCCATTTGCCCAGCACCCGAAACAAGGCTTGCCGCCTCTTTGCTAAGGCCTTGCCAGCGTTTCTCCGACTTCAAATGAAGCCCGAACAGATCCAGTACCCGCATGCAGCTGTGATCGACCACGTCGGCCAGCGAGGTCGGCCGCGCATAGAAAGCCGGCACCGGGGGGAAGATCATCGCCCCCATTTCGGTGCAGGCCGTCATGTTGCGCAGGTGCGCCAGGTTGAGCGGCGTTTCGCGGGTGATCATCACAAGGCGGCGCCGTTCCTTCAGCATCACGTCGGCCGCACGGGTGATAAGGTTGTCGGACAGGGCGTGCGCCACCGCGCCCAGCGTGCGCATCGAACAGGGCGCGATCGCCATGCCTTCGCACACGAACGAACCGCTGGCGATCGAGGCGCCGACGTTGCGGACGTTGTGCACCACATCGGCCAGTGCTTCGAGCCGGGCCTTGCCTTCGGGCAGTTCCTCGCGAATGTTGAGCAGCGCCGCCGGAGACATCACCAGATGGGTTTCCCAACCGCCCGTCTCGCGCAGTAGCTCAAGCAGGCGAAGGCCATAGACCGAGCCGGTTGCGCCGGTCATCCCCACGACCATGCGCTTCACGGCAGGACACTTTCCTGCGCGTTCTGGGCGGTCAAGGTAGCATAAGGCCTAACCCTGAAGGGCATGCTGAATTCCGTCTCCCACTCTTTTGCCGACATCATACAATGCATTCCGCATTGAGCAACGAAAATCTTGACTCCTCGGGACCGCATTCCGCTTACACCGGACTCTCGTTCCGGACCCCAACACTGATGGTCTTCATCTCCAAGAATTCTTCAATACCGTGTCGCGAACCTTCTCGGCCAAGTCCCGATTCCTTGATGCCGCCAAACGGTGCGGTCTCGGTCGAGACGATGCCGCTGTTTAAGCCGACCATCCCGGTCTCAAGTCCTTCGGAAACCCGCCAGGCGCGGTCAATGTCGCGGGTGAAGGCATAGGCCGCCAGCCCCGAGCGCGTGGCGTTGGCAAGCGTTAGCGCTTCGACCTCGGTTTCGAAACGGAACACCGGGGCAACCGGCCCGAAAGTCTCCTCGTCCGCTAGCCGCATCGCCGGGCTCGCTCCGGTCAGAACAGTTGGTTGGAAGAACAGCTCTCCGGCCTCGTGTCCCTTGCCGCCTGTGACCAGCTGGGCACCTTGCGCCACGGCGTCGGCGACATGCCCGTGAACCTTGGCCAAGGCTGATGCGGTGATTAACGGTCCCTGGTCGGTTGCACCTTCAAGGCCGTTGCCGACCCGGAACGCGGAGACCCTGGCGGCCAGCGCCTCGACGAAGCGGTCATGAATGCCGCTCTGCACCAGGATCCGGTTGGCGCAAACGCAGGTCTGTCCGGTGTTACGGAATTTCGATGCGATCACCCCCTCGACCGCCTGATCGAGATCGGCATCGTCGAACACTAGCAGCGGGGCATTGCCGCCCAGTTCCATCGAAACCCGTTTCAGGGTGGTGGCGCATTGCGCAGTCAGCAGCTTGCCAACCGCGGTCGAACCGGTGAAAGTGAACTTGGTGACATCGGGATGGCTGGTCAGGACCGATCCGATCGCGGGTGCATCCCCGCAGACCACGTTGAACACGCCGGGCGGAATGCCCGCTTCGAGAGCGAGCTTTGCCAGAGCGCAAGCGGTCAGCGGGGTGAGTTCGGACGGTTTGAGGGTCACGGTGCAGCCCGCCGCCAGTGCAGGCGCGACCTTGCGGGTGATCATCGCGGCGGGAAAGTTCCACGGCGTAATGGCGCCAGCCACGCCGACCGGCTGACGGATCACGATAATCCGCCGCTCGGAACTGGCCGGAATGACCTCGCCATAGACACGGCGCGCCTCTTCGGCGAACCACTGGATGAAGCTTGCGGCGTAATCGACCTCGCCCAGCGCTTCGGCCAGCGGTTTGCCCTGTTCGGCGGTCATCAGCAGGGCCAGATCCTCGCGATGCAGCTGGACCAGTGCTAGCCAGCCCTGCAGCAGTCGGACACGCTCTTGCGCGGATCGCTTTCGCCAATCGGCATAGGTGCGGGAATTGCTTTCGATCGCCTGGCGAGTTTCGGCTTCGCCCAGTAGGCCAACTGTTGCGAGCGTCTTGCCGGTGGCGGGGTTCGTGACATCAAAGGTGGAGCTGGCTTCTACTGATTTCCCGTTGATGATCGACTGGTTGGTCAGAAAATCGCTGCGGTGGAGTGGAGGGATTGTGACAGCCAATGTCTGAACTCCTGTGGCCGCAGGACCAGATGCCAAGCGGATGTTGGTCGGTTAGGCGGTGCTTCCGAAGCAAGCACGTCCGAAACGGTGAGGACGGCAGCGAACCGCCGCCCTCTGCTCTTGCGTTAGTACTTGTAGGCCAGCTTAAGGAACCATTCACGCGGACGTGAGTAAGTTGCCAGCGCTGTCCCCGCGACGTCACGGTCGACATATCCGCCCTGAATATACCGCTTATCGGTCAGGTTAGTTACACCAGCTGTCACTGTAAAATGCTCGCTACTCTCAGTAAATGATGCGCTTGCGCCGAATACGCTATAGCCAGGCTGCTTTAATTCAGAACTGTTTAGCGCATCTTTGTACGTTGTGCTCTGGTACGACCAATCGCCACGAAGAGTCAGCTTGCCCCTGTCTCCTCGATAAACATCGGCGTTGAAAGAAGCCGAGCCAGTCCACTCCGGCACGAAGGCAAACTTCGAATTGAGGCCTATCGGGAATGCCGCCGGATCGATTTCACGAAAATAAGCATCCAGATAACCAACACCGAATGTCAGTCGCAACCAATCGGCAGGAGCTGCTTCGCCTTCAATCTCGAAGCCCTTAATTCGACCAGTGCCAGCATTGCGCGCCCTAGGCGCGATGCCTTCGTTTACAACAACTTGGATGTCGCTGTAGTCGGAAAGAAACGCAGCGATATTAACGCGAAGTCGACGATCAAAAATCTCTGTTTTAAGACCTATCTCATAAGATTCTACAAATTCAGGAGTGAAAGAAGGGGCAACTTGCTCAGCAGGAAATATTCGTTGAGTAAATCCGCCGTTTTTGAAGCCTTTAGAATATGATGCATATGCGAGAACATCATCGCTAATCTTATAGTCCATTGAAATTGCCGGTGTCCACTCCTTCGCCTTTACAGCAACTTGAACAGCCGGCATCGTGTGGTTTCCGCCAGGGTTGGTGGCGGCAGGAGCGCATCCACCAGGTAGTGGGAAACCAAATAGTGGGCTGGCTGGGTCGGTCACTAGCAATGGCGTGGGTTGGCCAGTAACGCATTGGCTGAAAGCGATGAATACACCATCTGGATAGGGAAGAATTCCTGCCTGCCCGAGAGGTGCCGTGTAATCACGGTTAATAGTCTGGAACGACGGGTCAAAACGCTTTGTTTCGTCCGTGTAACGAATTCCCGGTGTTATGGAAAATCGGTCGGTTACCTTGAAAGTGGCCTGCAGGTAAGCGGCATAGCTGTCGTTGTCAATCTTGCCACCACTGAAGAAATCCGCAAACCCGAAGCGCAGATCATTCTTGTCCTGTCCTTTTTCTTTCAGATAGTATCCGCCGAGCACAAACTTTAACCGGTCGTTCAACAAACTGCCGGTCAGCTGCAACTCCTGTGATGCCTGCCATAAGTCGATATTGTTGGTCAGCTGCAGATAGGGATGGGGCGTGCCATCAAAGTCGAACTGGATTGTTGCCTTTTGGTCGCGATAGGCGCTGATTGATTTGAGGTTAATGCCACCGAAATCATAGTCGAGTGTCAGGTTGGTGCCCCACAAATCGAAATCCGACTGGTTTTTCGTGCCCGACCAAGTCGAGTCGATATTGCCAGTTACCCATTGGGTAGTTGCACACAGGGGATTGTTGACTGGGGCAAGCTGACCGTCCGCGCCACAAACACCGGCCCCCCCCTGTAGCTTGTTCCATGCATATGTAGAGCTTGGGAATGCTAAGATCCGCCCATTCCGATTGACGATCTGAAGCAGGTTGGGCGATTCAAAAAGGTTAACTAAAGTAGATGCGGCCATCTCCTCCCGGCGGATGTTGATGTCCCCACTGAGATTGACCGTGAGTTTGTCTGTCGGTTCCCATTTAAAGGCGACACGCCCACCAAAGCTATCTTTGTTACCCTGGCGACCGCCATCGAACAGACGTTTCTGATAGCCGTCGCGCGTTTCATAGGAAGCAACAGCCCGCATCGCTAGGTTGTCGTTCAGCGGTACATTGATAATGCCCTTGAAATCGGCGCGATTGAACCGGCCGGTTGCCGCTTCGAGCTTCAGGTCGAAATCCTTCTGCGGCTCAACCGAATTGACCACGATCGCTCCGCCGATCGTGTTCTTGCCAAACAGCGTACCCTGCGGACCGCGCAAGACCTGGACGCTTGAAACGTCTGCCATGTCGAGTAGCGCTCCGACGGAACGCGCGACATATACGCCATCTACATAGACGCCAACGCCGGGATCGACAGTGATGTTGAAGTCGGTCTGTCCGACGCCGCGGATGAAAGCGGTAATCGAGGCACTCGAACCCGAGATGTTAGCAACCGGCGAAATGTTGACATTGGGAGCGAACTTGGCAACTTCCGCTACGTTGACGATCTGCTTTTCTTCGAGCATCTCACCAGTCATCGCCGTGATCGCGATGGGTGTTTCCTGCAGATTTTCAGAGCGTTTCCGAGCTGTAACAATAATATCACCAAGTCCTGAAACTGCTGTCTCGGATTGTGGGTTACTATCCGATCTGTCTTGTGCATACACATGGGTCGGCGCTAGCAGTAAGAGCGCGAGCATCGGGGGCGCGTTCGACAGCAGTAGATTTTTTATTTTTGGATGATTAATTTTCTTCATGGCATCCTCCTTGATTAAAGTTATTGTTTAAATTTTCGTTTCTATAGTTATTCCAATCTTACGAGGTTGTTCATAGAACCCGTCGGTTCCCAACGTTCCGGGGCGCACGGTTTGCAGCACCTTCTCGTTGGTCAGGTTCGTCACCCACAGGCCGACCTTGAAGGCTTCGCTTCCAGGCTGCCAATTGATCGAGAGGTTAGACAGGGTGTAGGGGCGCTGCGAGAATATGTTGGCGAAGTCGTAGTATACCCTGGAACTCCACAGCAGATTTCCGGCCAGAGTGACGCGCCCGTTGCCGACGTCATGGCTCCAATCAAACCCCACATTGCCCGACCATTCAGGCGCCCGGGTCATGACCTTGCCTGAAGCATCGTAGGGAGCAGCCACGTTGCCGGCGTAGTTGCCGTTGCCATTCACGATCGGCGTAAAGCCCTGGGCGTTGGGGAAATCCTTGTAGCGGGCATGGGTATAGGCAACCGCCGCACGCAGCCTTAGGTCGCGGACCGGATTGATGATGGTCTCAAACTCGCCGCCATAGATTTCGGCGTTGGCTGCATTCTGCAGGATGTATCCGGGACCGGTCGGAGCCTTCGACTGAAGTTGGAGGCCCTTGTAGTCGTAATAATAGGCGGCAAGGTTGGTGCGCAGCCATTCCAATGGATCGGACTTGATCCCGAATTCAGCCGCCTTGATGTTCTCCGGATTGACCGGGGTGCCGCTGATTCCCGCCATGTTGTATACCCCGCTCTTGAACGCGGTGCTGTAGGTGGCGTAGACGTTAGTCTTGTCGGTCACCTCATAACGGATACCGACTTTGTAGTTAAACTTTTTGAACGTTTTTGAAACGTCATTGACCAGCAATACGCCATTGTTACTTTGGCTAAACCAGCGCGTCTCGGTAGTGTATCGGCCGCCGAGCGTGATGAACAGGTTCGGCTGAACCTCATAGGTGCCTTCGGCAAAGACCGCGAATGAGCGTCCATCAAGCTTGGGTGTCAACGACGGCCCTGCCAAGGGCAGAGCTGGGTTGGTGGTGGTCCAAGGCTCGAGGACCGGGGCACCACCGCCGAACTGGTAGAAGTACCCGCCGACCAGCCACTGGAAGCGGCCGGGATTGGCCGAACTCAGCTTGATTTCCTGACTGCCCGACTCCGATTCAAACACTGCCGGAAAGTTCGACAGCTTTATGTTCGAGGCATCGCCATCGGTCGTCTGCCGCCAGCGCAGGTTGAGAAAACCGGTGGTGGTTTCAAGCAGGACGCTACCCAGATCGAGCCGGGTGTGCAGTGCCGCGCTCCAACGTGTGAGGTTGAGCAACGGCACCTCGGTCAACGAGGCCTGCCAGGCACGGGTCGGTACGATCACGCCCGGCCAATTGTTGCCTGCGGTGTTGCCATCCAGCGGCTGCGGCGAATTGGTGGTGCTTTCCTGGTTGAAGTATTCCCCGGTCAGAACAACCTTGAAATTGTCGGTCGGCTTGAACAGCAACTTGCTGCGCAGGTCGATGACGCGCTGGTTGCCCAGAGTGCCTCCACGGACCAGATCGTCGATGTATCCGTCGTTTTTGCGGAAAAGCGCGGCAAAGTCAGCCGCGACCTTGTCGCTCATTGGCCCGGTAAAATAGAGCCGGGCGTCGTAATCGCCGGCATCGCGCCTCATCCGGCCCAAGCGCAGCGAAGCCTTGCCGCGGAAGTCGAAGCTGGGATCGGGGGTGATGACGTTGATCAGTCCGCCGGTGGCATTGCGACCGAAGGTCGTGCCCTGCGGCCCGCGCAGCACCTCGACCCGCTCGACCTCGACCAGGTCGATCCAGTTGGCGGCCGATTCCGGTTGGTAGACGCCGTCGACGTAGGTTGCGATATTGGGTTCATCACCAACCGAAATGCCGGTTGAGCCGACGCCGCGTACGACCGGCTGGAAGACACCCATATTACGGCTGCCGATGAAGCCTGGCACAACCTGAGTGAGGGAGCGGACCGTTGAAACATCGGCGGAAGCAAGAGCATCGCCGGTAACCGCAGTAACTGCAACCGGCACGGTTTGCAGCTTGGCCTCGTGCCGAGTGGCGGTGACGATAATGTCACCTAGACCCGTGCTGGCAGGCTGGGATTCGTCCGTTTCGCTTGTGAAGTCTTGTGCTAAGGCCATCTGCGGCGTCAGCGCGGTCACTCCCAACAAGGCGACAAAAAAGCAATCATACCTTTTCATGCATCCCCCCTTGTGTAATCGAATTTTTTATTTTGACTTGTTCAAATACTCGGCAAGAAAATCCAATCGGTCATTCCCCCAGAAAACCTGGTCGTCAACGAACATCAGCGGCGCACCGTACACGCCGCGCTGGATCGCCTGGCTCCGGGCCTTGCGATATTCGTTCTGGCCAGTCGGCGATTCAACGAAGGCAATCAGCGCCTCAGCGTCGAGACCCGCTGCTTTGGCGCATGCGGCCAGCTCGTTGCGGTCGCCCGGATCGATCCCCTGGCCCCAGATCCGGCGGTAGGCATCGGTCACAAATGCCTCGGCCTTACCGTGCTCGCGGGCGAACAGCACCGCGCAATTCCAGTCTGCGCAAGCGAAGCTCGCCGGGAAGGTGAGGGGCACCCCATAACGTTCGGCCCAGCGCTCAAGGTCTGCCTTCATGACCTTGATCTTGGGCAAGACTTCGCGATTGGACGGGCCATAGTTGCCGGCGGCAATTTTGGCTTCAGGAATGTCAATCGGCCAGTATTCCACCGTGCTTCCCGCTGCCCGCGCGATCTCCGGCAGCTTGAGCTGGGCAAGGTAGCTGAACGGGCTGATGAAATCGAAGTAGAAGTCGATCGTGCGGGTCATGCCGGTTCCACCTCAAAGCCGACCATTTTGCGATAATTGTCCCAGAACCCGATGATCGCGCCCTCGGTGACGAGATGGTCGGCATCCTCGGCTCGACCGCCACCCATCGCGATGTAGGACGTCGCGCTTGCCTCGCCGACGATGGCGTTCTGGACGATTTCCACCGCTTCGCCGTCTTCCATCGAAATGAGTCCTGCAGGTCCGATCAGGTTAGCCTGTTTTAGCCGGATGGCCTGCATTTCCTCGTCGTCGTCCTGGTAGCCGAAATGGGTCCAGACCAATTCGAATTCGTCTGGGCCGTAAGTCACGGTCTGGCGTACGGCGAGCGTGTTCTGGATCTGCTGGAGGACGAGGTTGGGGTAGACCGCGAGGATCACCAGAGTGACATTGTCCGCGAACTCCTGCCGACCTTTCAGCAGCGACATGTCCTGCAGCTTGAATTCGGTGTCGAAGGTGCGGGAATCGCCGTAGGCCTGCTTGTCGGCGGCATCGTCGTTGCTGGCCGCGATCGAATAGAGCAGCGAGTGGCGTTTGTTGGCATCCATAAGCGCCTTACCGGTCTGGGTTGAGCGATACAGACCGAACGTGTTGTGGAATAGGTGCAGCAGGCTCGCGTGGTAGGGATCGCGGGTGTTCTCCGCGTAAAGCTTCCAATTCCCGCGGATGCGCTGGCGCTGGTCGCCCAGAACGGTGACGGGTTTGCACATGATCCGCTCGATCTGCTCGACCACGATCGGACCGAGGAAATCACGGCAGGATTCAACCGTTTCGGAGAAAGAAGCGAAGACCAGACCGTTGACCGATTCGGTGCGTAACTGTCTCAGATTGTGCTGGCTCATGTCAAAATCGCCAGGCATCCCGCCTTGCCCCTTGAGGCCGCGGCGGAAGGGCACGCCGATCAGCTTACCCTTCAGGTCGTAGGCCCACTGGTGGTAGACGCATTCCAGACTTGAGCGGTTGCCGCGCATTTCGCGGCAGACCAGGGCACCGCGATGGGCGCAGCGATTGACCACGACATGCACCGAGCCGTCGCTGTCGCGCGTGAGGATCACCGGCGTTTCGCCCACGAAGGTCGATTTGAAATCACCTGCCTTCGGAACTTCAGCTTCAAGTCCGACGAAGGACCAGCAGTCACCCTTAAAAATTTTCTCCTGTTCGCGATCATAGTACTGGCGATCGGTGAAAACGCGGTACGGAACCCGGCATCCGGCAGTGGACGGGGCTTGATCCAAGGTGTCTTGTTGCTGGGCAATGGACATGATTGGGTGCTTTCAACTTTGCAGCTAGATCGGGCGGACCATCATCGTATCGATGAGGTGGGTGTCGAAGATTGCGGTCTTGGAAAGGAAGCGCGAGCCAGCGCCGGAAACGTCGATTTGATCGACATATTTTCCGGAATTGTAGATCGACGTCTGACCGTCGTTGCGCGTCATCAGGACCACATAGTTGGTCTGTGTGGTGACGATCTGCCCGCTGGTCGACTTCACGCGGGTCGGACCGAGAATATGCCGGTAGCTGTGCGCGGGAAAGATATTGGCGCGGCGCAAAGAGACGATGCGATCGACCAGCATGCCGCGGCTGTCGCAGAACACCGCAGCCAGGTTCAGCGAACGATTGTGGTTCTCCGCTGAGATCACACTGTACTGGCACTTTTCTTCAAACAGGTTAGGCCATTCTTCCAACCGGTCGTCATCGATCAGTTCCGCATGAAGCGCATTAAGTTGCGCAGCGGCATGCTGAAACTGCATCTGCTCAAGGGTGGGAAGGCCCATCAGGCTGCTCCTTCGGGCTTCGTGATGCAGACCCAACCATCCTCGATTTCGACCGGATAGGACGCGATCGCCACTTGGCAGGGAAAGGCCTTGGCTGCGCCGGTCTTGATGTCGAACGAGCCGCCATGGAACGGACACTCGATGATGTCGCCATCCTGATATCCGTCGGTCAGCATGGCATTGCCGTGAGTGCAAAGATTGTCGGTAACGAAAATCTCGCCATCAACATTATATACTGCGAGGGCGGGCATTCCTTCGGCGAACGCCGCGACCGGCTCGCCGTCTTTTACGCCGGCAACTTCACAAAGGCGCAATTGGTTCGACATGATGGGGTTGTTTTCCTGTCAAGAATTGATTTACACGAAGATTGTCACAGCAGCGGAACGTCCATTCCGTAACCAGCAGCCTCGTTGCCATGACCGAAGATGTCACGGGTGTAGTATTCCTGCTGGCTCGGCGCCTGGCGCGCACCCCAGCCAAATTCCCACAGCCAACCCGACGGGTTAGCGCAGTAAAACGTCAGGGCCTGGTCGTTGGCGTGCTTGCCCAACTGGAGCGCGACGTCAATCTTCTTCGCACGCACAACGTCATGGGCCATGCCGAGATCATCGAGTTCGGTGTATTCGAACATCAGGTGATTGATGCGCTTTTCCATCGGCCCAAGACCGAAAGCAACAGAATGCTGTCGTTCGTTGCAGTGCATGAAGTAGGGCTGGGCAACCATGCCGTTCGGCAGATGAAGGTGGTATTCGACTGAACCGCGCAGACCCAGCAGTTCATAGAAACGAGCCGCCGCCTCGACATCGTCCTGGCGCAGAATGCAGTGCCCAACGCCTTGCGATCCGGTCAGGAACTTGCCGAACATCGGACGGCCAGGATGAAACGGCTTGTGCGTATCGACCTGGGGGCCGAAGAAGATCTCGGTCGGATTGCCGCCCGGATCGGCCAGCTTGAGTAGCCCGAGAACGCGGCGCTCGCGCGCTTCGGCTTCGGTGCCCACGGTGAAGGGGATTCCCGCCGCGCTCAGCTTTTCCTGCATCGCGGCGAATTCCTGCGGCCCGGCCACGCGCCAGCCCATGTAGGCCAGGTCATCGCTGCCATCAGCGTGCAGAACGATGCGGTGATGCCAAAGGTCCATCCGCAGATAGAGCCGATCCCCTTCGCCTTCATCGACGACTTCCATGCCGGCGACTTCGGCGGCGTAAGCGCGCCAGGCAGCGAGATCGGAAACGGAAAGACCAAGATAGCCGAGTTCGGTGACGACCGACATAGTTCAAACTCTCCCAATTCACCCCAAAACAGGGCCATTTTGCGATTTGCTGGCAACCTTGCTTCGATTCGAGCCGCCGGTTTCAGCCATTTCTGACCCACTACCTACCAGAACGTTTTTCATTGTGCAATACGTTGCACGAAATGATGGGATGAGGTAATCACCGTGTGCCATCTGCGGTTGATTCGCGGATGGTATTGGGTGCCCGACGCACAGAACGGGAGAGGATCGATGGAACTCAATGATAAAATCGGCGGCAGGATTGCCGACTTGCAGGGCTTGAAAGGGCGCATGCGCGCTTGGCTCAAGAAGGATCACGAGCGCGGGATCTTCCAGCTGGACCGCGCCGCTTTCACCGAAGCTGCGCTGTTTGAGCTCGAGATGAAGTACATCTTCGAACGGAACTGGGTCTACCTCGCGCACGAGAGCCAGGTTTCCAAGCCGAACGATTTCATCACCACGAAAATCGGCCGCGTCCCCATCCTTGTAACCCGGGACAAGTCCGGCGATGTCGGCGCCTTCGTGAATGCCTGTTCGCACCGTGGCGCGCGCCTGTGCCGCGAGCGGGCCGGCAACAAGCGCAACCACATGTGCCCGTTTCATGGTTGGACGTTCTCGTCCGGGGGCGACCTGCTGGACGTCACCGATGAGAGCATCGGGGGCTATCCGGAGGCATTCAATCGCGCCGATTTCGGGCTTCAACCGGTCGCCCGGGTGGAAAGCTACCGCGGCTTCATTTTTGCCAGCCTCTCCGCCGATGTCGTCCCGCTGGTCGATCACCTCGCCGGCGCGCGGGATTTCATCGATATCCTGGTGGACCAGTCGAAGTCCGGCGCAATGGAAGTTTTGCCCGGAACCAACCGCTACCGCTATCACGGCAACTGGAAGATGCAGGTCGAGAACGGGCTCGACGGCTATCACGTCATGACCACGCATGCCAACTACTTCATGACGGTTCAGCGCCGCGTCGAAGGCATTTCGAAGAACGAAACCAAGGCGATTAGCTTCAATGGCTTCACCGCGCGCGATGGCGGGTCGTTCTCGTTCCACAACGGACACACGGTGTTGTGGGCCGACTATGCCAACTTCATGGATCGCCCCAATTTCGAGATCATCGACTGGCTCGAAGAGTCCTACGGCGCCGAAAAGGCCAAGTGGATGAACAAGCGCATCCGTAACCTGCAGCTGTTTCCCAACGTCTTCCTGATGGACCAGACCAGCACGCAGATCCGCATCATCCAGCCGCTGGCCCTGGATGAGACCGAAGTCAGCACGGTGTGCATCGCCCCGGTCGGCGAAAGCCCCGAGGCGCGGGCCCTGCGGCTGCGTCAGTATGAGGATTTCTTCAATTCGACCGGCATGGCGACCCCGGACGACCTGACCGAATTCAACAACTGCCAGACCGGGTATGGCGCCGGCGAAGGCCGCTACAACGAGATGTCGCGCGGTTCGACGCGCTGGGACACCGGCCCGGGCAAGTTCGGCGAGCCGCTCGATTTCAATGTGGTGCTGAGCAGCCCGGCGGTTGCCGACGAAGGCCTCTATGTGGCGATCCATGACGAATGGCTCACGCTCATGGAAAAGGCCATCGACAGCGAGTGCAGCGAGCTTGCCGCCTTCCTTGAGCGTTCACTGGAGAAGGCACGATGACCGCATTCCATTCGCGCTGGCTGGCGGTTTCCCGCTTCATCGGTCAGGAAGCCATGGCGCTTGACGACAAGGACTGGGATGCCTGGCTGGCGCTCTATCACGAAGAGGCGGAATACTGGGTTCCAGCCTGGGACGATCACGAACGGCCGACTGCGGATCCGCAGAACGAAGTCTCGCTGATCTACTATCCCAACCGGGGCGGGCTTGAGGATCGGGTGTTCCGGATCAGGACCCGGCGCTCGGCGGCGAGCACGCCGCAGCCACGCACGGTTCACCAGTTCTCCCTGCTGTCTGCTGAGGAGAGCGATGACCAGGTGCATGCGCGGACGTCTTGGACCACGGTTTCGGTGCTGGAAGGCAAAGTCGCCACTCTCAGCGGGTGGGCCTTCTATGATCTCGAACCTCGGGATGATTCGTTCGTGATCCGCCGCAAGAAGACGGTTGTCGTCACCGATCTGTTCCAAGAAGTAGCCGATGTCTACAGCCTCTGAGCGGGTGCGCCCCGTCGTGGGGACGATGATCGGTGATCCCGCCGGGATCGGACCCGAAGTGGCTGTCAGGGCGCTGGCCGACGGTGCCGTACACACGGATTCGATCCCCGTGCTGGTCGGGTCTGCTGCGGCGGTAGAGCGGGCGCTCGATTTCACTGGCACCAAGGCACGGCTGCGGGTGATGCGCGGCTTCGAAAAACCCAGCGACGATCCCGCGATCATCGACGTCATCGATACCGGCGCGCTGCCCGATGGCGTTCTGCCCCTGGGCGAGGACACCGAGGCCGCCGGGCACGCCACCGCGCAATGGCTGGATGAGCTCGACGCGTTGGCCCGCGACGGTTCTTTCGCCGCCACGATCATGGGGCCGATCAGCACTGGTTCGCTTAAACTTGCCAAGAAGCTCGACAGGGTCATCAGCCCGACCCCGGGCGAAAGCTATCTGGTGCTGCTGACCGGGCCGCTCAGGGTTGCGCATCTCACCGACCACATGTCGCTGCGGCAAGTGATCGACGTCATTTCAGCCGATCTCGTCGCCACGGCGGTGGGGCAACTGCACGAGGCCATGCAATCGTGGGGCATCGCCCAACCGCGGATCGCGGTTGCCGGTCTCAACCCACATGCCATGGGCGACGAGGATCGCCTTGAAATTGCGCCTGGGATTGAAGCCGCGCGGGCAAGGGGCATCGATGTCGAAGGGCCTATCGCGCCTGACTCGGTCTTCCGCCACTGCATCGAGGGTCGCTACGACATGGTCCTGGCGATGTTCCACGATCAGGGCCACATCGCGGTCAAGACCTGGGGCTTTTCGGGCAATAGCGTGATCATCATGGGGCCGCCGTACCTGCACATGTCGGTGGCCCATGGCACCGCCTACGACATCGTCGGTACCGGCAAGGCCGATGCCGCGATGATGCTGAGCGCGATGCGCACTTGCGGACGACTCGCTTCGGGCCGCGGTTTCGAACAAGCTTAGGGAGAAGACCATGAACGCCGAAACCATGCCCGTCGCCGCGGGGTCGGAGCCGACTGCGGTCGATTACGCAGTCTATCACAGCCAAGCGATCTTCACTGCCGAACAGGAAAACATCTTTCGCGGACAGACCTGGTGCTACCTCGGCCTCGAAGCCGAGCTGGCCAACAGCGGCGATTTCCGTTCGACCCATGTCGGCAATACTCCGGTGGTGGTGACGCGGGCAACCGATGGCACCATCCATGCCTGGGTAAATCGCTGCGCCCACAAGGGCGCAACCGTGTGCCGCTCGCTGCGTGGCAACCAGGCCGACGGGGCGTTCGTCTGCGTCTATCACCAGTGGGCCTACGACGCGACCGGTGCGCTTGTCGGCGTGCCGTTCCGGCGGGGGCTGAAAGGCGTGGGCGGCTATTCGAAGGAATTCAATATGGCCGAGCATTCGCTGGAGCGGTTGCGGGTCGAGACATTCGGCGGCCTCGTGTTCGGCACCTTCAACCCGACCATCGCCCCGCTCGACGACTTTCTGGGTCCAGTGATGCGCAAATACATTCAGCGCGTCTTCCAGCGCCCGGTCAAGGTTCTGGGCTATGCGCGACAGTTCATGGCCGGCAACTGGAAGCTCTATTCGGAAAACAGTCGTGACAGCTACCACGGCGGTCTGTTGCACCTGTTCTATCCCACTTTCGGCATCTACCGCCAGAGCCAGGAAAGCGCGGGTCTGGTTTCGGACGAGGGCTACCACACCGTCTTTACCGTGTCTAAGCCCAAGGGCGATGTCGACTACGGCTCGTTCGGTGACGAGGCCAACCGCGAGATGCAGGGTGAGGCCAAGTTGCAGGACGAGCGCCTGCTGGCATTCCGCCCGGAGATCGCTGATGATGTCGGACTGCACATCCAGTCGATCTTCCCGTCTGTCGTTGTCCAGCAGATCCAGAACACCCTCGCCACCAGGCAGATCGTGCCCCACGGGACCGACAAGACCGAGCTGGTCTGGACCTATTTCGGCTATGCCGACGATGATGATGAAACGACTCGCCACCGCCTTCGCAACCTCAACCTGGTTGGACCGTCTGGGTTGATTTCGATGGAAGACGGCGAAGCGGTCGAACTGTGCCAGCAGGGCACGATCGGTGCCGAAGGCAAGCGCAGCTTTGTCGAGATGGGCGGGGACGATGTCCGACCGTCATACGCCCCGATGGGTATGGATGAAAATTCCGTGCGCGGGTTCTGGAAGGGCTATCTCGGGCTGATGGGCAATGCCTTGGCCGATCTCGCAGCGGAGGGCCGGGCATGAGCGTTGCAGCCGAAGTAGCGCAAGTCGCGCAAAGTGCGATCGACGATTTCAACGCGGCTTACGGGCTTTGCCTTGATGATGACCGGCTCGAGCAATGGCCTACGCTGTTCGTTGACGATTGCCTGTACCAGGTGATCGCGCGCGAGAATGTCGATAACGGCTTGCCCGCAGCTGTGATGTATTGCGACAGCAAAGGGATGCTGGCGGATCGGGTTGTCGCGCTGCGCAAGGCAAACGTCTTCCCCGAACATTTCAACCGGCACCTGATCGGGCGTGCGGTGATCACCGGCGCGGAAGGCAACCAGGTTTCTGCTGAAGCCAGCTATGTCGTCTTCCAGACCCGTAACGATGGTGAAACGCGTATCTACAATGCCGGCAAATATGTCGACTGGTTCGATCTTAGCGGTGGAACCGTTCGTCTGAAGAGCCGGACCTGCATCTACGACACGCTGCGAATCGCCACCCTGTTGGCGACCCCGATCTGAGCCGATCCCGCATTTCCTGGTTTGCCCAAAAGGAGACTATCCATGAAGCTGTTCATTAGCCCTGGTGCCTGCTCGCTCGCACCGCATATTGCCCTGCGCGAAACCGGTGCGGCGTTCGATGCGGTGAAGGTCGATCTGGCGACCCGCAAGGTAGAGACCGGAGACGATTTCCTGACGGTCAATCCGTCAGGCAAAGTTCCTGCGCTGACCCTCGACAGTGGCGAAACCCTGACTGAAAATCCTGCGATCCTGCTCTACATCGCCGATCAGAAGCCAGACGCGGCCCTGGCGCCTCGTGATGGCACGTTGGAGCGTTACCGCCTGATCAGCCGACTGAGTTTTCTGGGGTCGGAATTCCACAAGGCGTTCGTACCGCTTTTCACACCCGGCAGCAGCGACGAAGCAAAGCTCGCGGCCTCGACCGCCGTCAAGAATCATCTGGGTGCGCTGGACAAGGAACTTTTGGACAAGGAACACTATGCCGGTTCTGAATTCAGCGTCGCCGACATCTATCTGTTCGTGATGCTGGGCTGGCCGGCCCATGTCGGGATCGACATGAGCGCCTATCCCAACCTTGGTGCTTATTGCGGCCGGATCGCGCAGCGCCCGTCGGTTGGCGCAGCACTCAAGGCCGAAGGGCTCGTCTGATCGGGCATGCGCGAGGCGGCGATTTCTGCCGCCTCGCCGCATTCTTTATTTGCCAATGCGTTTGAAATAGTGCAATGAAAGCTACTGTAAGGTGTCAGTTCGCCGACTCGGTCCCGACACCATGTGGATACAAAATCAACGAAGCGGGAAAGGACTGGTTGGCTATCATGGCAAGCGCGACATTGGACACGAGCCGACCGGAAATCGCCAATTCGTTCGTCATCGGCGGAAGCTCGACCAATTATCATGACGTCGGCGAGGGCGATCCGGTCCTGTTGGTTCATGGTTCCGGGCCTGGCGTGACTGCATGGGCCAACTGGCGCCTGAACATTCCGGTTCTTGCTCAGGATTTCCGGGTCATCGCGCCCGACATGTTCGGTTTCGGCTATTCGGACAGCAAGGGCCGGATCGAAGACAAGCAGGTCTGGGTCGATCAGCTCGCCAGTTTTCTCGACGGATTGGGCATCGACAAGATTTCGATGGTCGGCAACTCGTTCGGTGGCGGGATCACGCTGGCATTCATGATTGCCCACCCCGATCGGGTGGAACGCGCCGTTCTGATGGGGCCTGCAGGGCTCAACTTTCCGATTACTCCTGCGCTCGACAAGGTTTGGGGCTACGTGCCGTCAGTTGAGGCCATGCGCGAATCGCTCAAGTACCTTGCCTGGGATCACAGCCGCCTGACGGAGGATCTGATCCAGTCGCGCTATGTCGCCAGCGCCCGGCCCGAAGCACATGAACCCTATCATGCAACGTTCGGCGGCGCCGACCGCCAGGCCAACGTGGCGATGCTCGCCAGCCGCGAGGAGGACATCGCCGCAATCGCGCACGAGACCTTGATCCTGCACGGGATTGCCGATCAGGTGATCCCGCTCGATTCTACCGTACGCTTGGCCACGCTGATGCAGCGGGCCGATCTGCACCTGTTCGCCGAATGCGGACACTGGGTGCAGATCGAGCGGATGGCAAGTTTCAACCGGATGGTTGCCGAGTTCTTTAAGCATGGCCTCAAGGCCTGATCGGAGAGGAGATTCTTCATGGCTTTGACTGGTGTAATTCGTCCTGGCTATGTCCAGCTCAGGGTTCTGGACTTGGACGAGGCCATTATCCACTACCGCGACCGGATTGGTCTAAACTTCGTCAATCGCGAGGGGGATCGGGCCTTTTTCCAGGCGTTCGACGAATTCGATCGTCACAGTATCATCCTTCGCGAGGCCGATCAGGCGGGCATGGATGTGATGGGCTTCAAGGTCGCCAAGGACGCGGACTTGGACCATTTTACCGAGCGCTTGCTCGATATCGGTGTCCATGTCGACGTGATCCCGGCGGGGGAAGATCCCGGTGTAGGCCGCAAGATTCGGTTTAACACGCCGACACAGCACGTCTTCGAACTTTACGCCGAGATGGCGCTGTCGGCCACCGGTCCGGCCGTCAAGAACCCCGATGTCTGGGTCGTGGAGCCACGTGGCATGCGTGCCACCCGCTTTGATCACTGTGCGCTCAACGGCGTGGATATAGCCAGTTCGGCCAAGATTTTTGTCGATGCGCTTGATTTCTCAGTCGCCGAGGAACTGGTCGATGAAACCAGCGGCGCCCGGCTCGGCATCTTTCTTAGCTGCAGCAACAAAGCACACGATGTCGCCTTCTTAGGCTATCCCGAAGACGGTAAGATCCACCATACCTCGTTCAACCTGGAATCCTGGCACGATGTTGGCCATGCCGCCGACATCATCAGCCGCTACGATATTTCGCTGGATATCGGGCCGACCCGTCATGGGATCACCCGCGGGCAGACGATCTACTTCTTCGATCCCTCGGGCAACCGCAACGAAACCTTCAGCGGCGGTTACATTTATTATCCGGACAATCCGCAGCGCCTGTGGCAGGCAGAGAACGCCGGCAAGGCCATCTTCTACTACGAAAAGGCGCTCAACGACCGCTTCATGACGGTGAACACCTGATCATGGACGGGGTGGTTTCGGTCCGGACAGTAGGCCACGAATTGGCGCTCAAGGCAGCGGCTGCCGCCGTTGCCATGGGTGCGGCGGCGGGCTGTCCGGTCGTTGCCGCGGTGGTCGGCGCGGGGGGAGACCTGGTCGCGTTCGTGCGCGCCAGCGGCTCCCCTTCGCCGTCTGCAAAGATCGCGCAGGACAAGGCTTACAGCGCCGCCAGCTTCCGCGTCCCGACGCCGGATCTCTATGCGATGGTTTCGGGCAATCCGGCCTTGCGCGACGGGATCGTCGCGCAGCCGGGAATAGCGATGTTCGGCGGCGGCCTACCGATCGAAATTGCCGGTGAATTCGTCGGTGCGATTGGTATTTCCGGCGGGAGCGAAGCGATGGACGTCGAGTACGCCAACGCCGGCCTCGCTGCGATCGGCGCAAGGCAATTCTGACGCCCCATGGGTTCTGGCAAAACGTAGGTAATATGCACCAATGACTTCCGTCTCCTCCTCTCCAATCACGGATACTATCCTGAACTTCATCGACGGGTCCTATCGCGAAGGCAGCGAGGGCAAGTCGTTTTCCAACGTCAATCCGGCCACCGGGGCCGAGATCGGGGTTGTGCACGAAGCAAGCCAGGCAGACGTCGCCGACGCCGTGGCTGCGGCCAAGGCCGCGCTTACCGGGCCGTGGGGCAAGATGACCACGGCCGAACGGGTCAAGCTGATCACCGCCGTGGCGACCGAGATCGAACGCCGAGCGGATGATTTCCTGGCTGCCGAAGTGGCCGACACCGGCAAGCCGCGTCATGTTGCGTCGCATATCGATATTCCGCGCGGAGCCGCTAACTTCCGCATGTTCGCCGATGTCGTCTCGACGATGCCGGGCGAAAGCTTCAACACGCCAACCCCCGATGGCGGCCAGGCGTTCAACTATACCGTGCGCAAGCCCAAGGGTGTGGTCGCCGTCGTCTGCCCGTGGAACTTCCCGCTGCTGCTGATGACCTGGAAGGTTGGCCCGGCGCTTGCCTGCGGCAATACCGTGGTGGTCAAGCCGTCCGAGGAAACGCCTCGTACCGCTGCCCTACTGGGCGAAGTGATGAACGCGGTGGGCATGCCCAAGGGTGTCTACAACGTCGTCCATGGATTCGGTCCGGGTTCGGCCGGCGAATTCCTCACGTCCAACCCCGATGTCGATGCCATCACCTTCACCGGCGAAACCGGCACCGGACAGGCCATCATGCAGAAGGCCGCGACCGGCGTTCGCGACATCTCGTTCGAACTCGGTGGCAAGAACCCGGCGATCGTGTTCGCCGATGCCGACCTCGACAAAGCGGTCGAGGGTCTGTCGCGCTCGGTCTTCCTGAACACCGGGCAGGTCTGCCTCGGAACCGAGCGGGTCTATGTCGAACGGCCGATCTTCGATGCCTTCGTGGCGCGGATGGCGGCGGCGGCGCAGGACTTCAAGCCGGGCGTGACCGGTGATCGCGCCTATCTCGGCCCTCTGATCAGCGCCGAGCACCGCGAGAAAGTGCTGGGCTACTATCGCCGTGCGGTCGAGGACGGGGCCACCGTGGTCACCGGCGGCGGCGTTCCTGAAATCTCGGGCGCGGAAGCCGGCGGCTTCTTCGTGGAACCGACGTTGTGGATCGACGTCGCCCACGGCGACACCGTGATGCGCGAGGAAATCTTCGGGCCGTGCTGCGGCATCTTACCGTTCGACAGCGAGGACGAGGTGATCGCGCTGGCAAACGATACGGTATACGGCCTGTGCGCCTCAGTCTGGACCGAAAACCTGTCCCGCGGACACCGCGTGGCGGCGGCGATGGAGGTGGGGGTGTGCTGGGTCAATTCCTGGTTCCTGCGCGATCTGCGCACGGCTTTCGGCGGGTCCGGCCATTCCGGCATAGGCCGGGAAGGCGGGGTGCACAGCCTCGAATTCTACACCGAGATCACCAACATCTGCGTAAAGCTTTAAGACGATGACTATCGACCCTAAAACCATCGAACAAGCGGCTCTGGCGCTGCGCGGCGCCGCCGAAAGCGGCACACCGGTCAGTCCGATCCGAGACCTGATTGCCGCCGGTGGCGTTGAGGCCGCCTATGCTGTGCAGGAATCCAACACCCGGCACTACCTGGCTAGCGGGCGGCGGCTCGTAGGGCGCAAGATCGGCCTGACGTCGCTTGCAGTCCAGCGCCAGTTGGGGGTGGACCAGCCCGATTACGGGATGCTGTTCGCAGACATGGACGTGCCGGAAGGTATCCCGGTGTCGCTTGATCAGGTCATCCAGCCCAAGGTCGAGGCCGAGATTGCGATCGTCGTTGGGCGGGATTTGCCCCACCCCGACATGACCACCGCCGAGATGATCCGCGCGGTCGAATATGTCGTTCCGGCAATCGAGATCGTCGACAGCCGCGTCGCCAACTGGGACATCAAGATCTGGGACACGATCGCCGACAACGCGTCGAGCGGACTGTTCGTGCTCGGCGCGGTGCCGCGCAAGCTAGATAGGCTGGATTTGCGCACGTGCGGCATGGTTATGGAGGTAAAAGGCGAACCGATTTCGGTCGGCGCCGGGATCGCCTGTCTTGGTAGCCCAATCACCTCTTCCCTGTGGCTGGCGCGGGTCATGGCGAATGCCGGGCGGCCCCTGCTGGAAGGCGACGTGATCCTTTCGGGCGCGCTCGGCCCGATGGCCGGGGTTTCTCGCGGAGATGTCGTTGAAGCGCGGATCAATGGGCTTGGCACTGTCCGAGCTACGTTTGCTGCTGACTGAATTGGAAGTGGAGGTTGGTCAAATGGCCAGGATGAAGTGCGCAATTATCGGTTCCGGCAATATCGGCACTGATCTGATGATCAAACTGCTCAAGGGCTCGGACACTCTGGAGCTGGCAGCGGTAGTCGGGATCGATCCGGCCTCGGAAGGCCTGGCGATGGCCCGCGAAAGGGGCGTGGCCACCACTCACGAGGGGATCGAGGGCCTGTGTCGGATGCCGCAATATGCCGATATCGGCATCGCCTTCGATGCGACTTCGGCCTATGCGCACAAGGCGCATGACGAGATACTCGCCCGCGACGGCAAGCTGATGGTCGACCTGACACCGGCAGCGATCGGTCCGGCGACCATCCCGCCTGTCAACCCCGCGGTCGATGCGACCGTTCGCAACATCAACATGGTGACCTGCGGCGGCCAGGCTACGATTCCGATCGTCGCGGCGGTCTCGCAGGTGGCCAAGGTGCACTATGCGGAAATCGTCGCGTCGGTTTCGTCGCGCTCCGCCGGTCCCGGCACCCGTGCCAACATTGATGAGTTCACCCGCACCACCGCGCGGGCGATTGAGACTGTCGGCGGTGCGGCCAAGGGCCGGGCTGTGATCATTCTCAATCCCGCCGAACCGCCGATGATCATGCGCGATACGATCTTCACGCTGTCGGAAATGGTCGATGAGGAAAAGGTGCGCGATTCGGTCCTGGCGATGATTGCCAGGGTGCAGTCATACGTGCCGGGCTACCGGCTCAAGCAGGACGTGCAGTTCGAACGCTTCGGTTCGAACCGGCCGCTCAAGATCCCCGGCTACGGTGAATTCGAAGGCCTCAAGACCAGCGTGTTCCTCGAGGTCGAGGGCGCGGGCGATTATCTGCCCAACTATTCCGGTAATCTCGACATCATGACCGCTGCCGCCAAGGCGGCAGGCGAGAGCTTGGCCAAGACTCATATGGAAAAGATCGCAGCATGACCTTTGATCCAACATCTGATCGGCTCTACATCCAGGACGTGACCTTGCGCGACGGGATGCACGCCATCCTGCATATGTATGGCACCGACAGCGTGCGCACGATCGCCAAGGCGCTTGACGAGGCAGGGGTGGATGCGATCGAGGTCTCGCACGGCGATGGCCTGAACGGTTCGACCTTCAACTATGGGTTTGGCGCCCATACCGACTGGGACTGGATCGAGGCTGCCGCTGATGTCATCCAGAACGCGGTGCTGACAACGCTTCTGGTGCCCGGCATCGGCACCGCCGAAGAACTCAAGCGCGCCTATGCCATGGGGGTGCGCTCCGTGCGCGTCGCGACCCACTGCACCGAGGCCGACGTCGGCAAGCAGCACATCGGCATCGCGCGCGATCTGGGCATGGACGTATCGGGCTTTCTGATGATGAGCCACATGATCGAGTCCGAAGCGCTCGCGCAGCAGGCGCTGCTGATGGAAAGCTATGGCGCGCATTGCGTCTATGTCACCGACAGCGGCGGGGCGCTCGACATGGATGGCGTGATCGCACGTCTCCAAGCCTATGACCGGGTGCTCAAGCCTGAAACCCAACGCGGCATCCATGCGCACCACAATCTGTCCTTGGGCGTGGCCAATTCGATCGTCGCCGCGCAGACGGGCGCGGTGCGGATCGACGCGAGCCTTGCCGGGATGGGTGCGGGAGCCGGTAACGCACCGCTCGAGGTGTTCATCGCCGCCGCCAACCGCAAGGGCTGGAAGCACGGCTGCGACGTGATGGCGCTGATGGACGCGGCGGACGACATCATACGCCCGCTTCAGGACCGTCCGGTGAGGGTCGATCGCGAGACGCTCAGCCTGGGCTATGCAGGCGTCTATTCAAGCTTCCTGCGCCATGCGGAAAAGGCAGCGGAACAGTACGGAATCGATACCCGCGAGATCCTCGTCGAATTGGGCAACCGCCGGATGGTCGGAGGCCAGGAAGACATGATCATCGACGTTGCGCTTGATCTGATCAAAGCTAAGGCCAACTGAGATGGACAGGCTGGCGAAATACGCGGAAATGCTCGACTCTGCACAGCGTGAAGCAACAGCTACCCCGCAAATCACCCCTGTGGACACCGCTTTCACGGTGGAAGAGGCCTATCAGGTGCAGAAGCTCTCGGTCGATCGGCGCCTGTCGCGTGGCGAACGGCGCATCGGCGTCAAGATGGGGCTGACCAGCCGGGCCAAGATGTTGCAGGTCGGCGTCGACGAAGTGGCCTGGGGCAGGCTGACCGATGCGATGCTGGTCGAGGAAGGATCCGCCCTTTCGCGCGCGCGCTACGTCCACCCCCGGGTCGAACCGGAAGTCGCCTTTCTGATGAAGGCCCCGCTGGTCGGTAAGGTGACTGCCGCCGCTGCGCTGGCAGCAGTCGAAGCGATCGCCCCGGCGATGGAGATCATCGACAGCCGTTACGAGAACTTCAAGTTCGCGCTCGAGGACGTGATCGCCGACAACACTTCCTCGTCGGGGCTGGTGATCGGATCCTGGCACGATCCCCGGATCGATTTTTCGAATCTGGGCGTGATCCTCGAAATCGATGGCGAAGTGGTACAGGTCGGGTCGACCGCGGCGATCCTTGGCCACCCCATCCGTTCGCTGGTTGCTGCGGCCCGGCTGGTTGCCGAAGCGGGCGAACAGATCAACGCCGGTGACATCGTCATGGCTGGCGGCATCACCGCCGCGCCCAACCTGGCTCCCGGCCAGACCGTGCGGACGACCGTGCAGAACCTTGGCGCGGTCATGTTCCAGGTGGAGGCCTGATATGCCGATCATCGAGGTCAACCTGCTCGAAGGGCGCCCGCCGGAAGCCAAAGAGCGGCTGATCCGGGCGCTGACCGATGCTGCCATCGGTGCGATCGGGGCGCCGCGTGAGTCAGTTCGCGTCATCCTTCGCGAGATGGACCCAGCGCATTTCGCGGTGGGGGGGGTAAGCTTTGCGGCGAAGGCCGCTGCCGCGCAGCCCCGAGTCGAAGAAGATTGGTCGAATGAGGCTTGAGCCCTACCAGATCCGGATCCTCGGAGGGGGGCAGTTCGCTTGCCCCGAGGGTGAACGCGTACTGATCGCGATGGAGCAGTTTGGTTCCAGCGATATAGGAGTGGGCTGCCGTGGCGGTGGTTGCGGGTTTTGCCTGGTTCGAGTTGTTGAAGGCGAATACCGGACCGGCAAGATGAGCACGGCCAAGGTTTCTGTCGCCGACCAGGCAAAGGGATACGCCCTGGCCTGTCGGATCTATCCGATGGATGACCTAGTCATCGAAGTTCTATGAAAACCAAGGGAGAGTTGTCATGGCTACGCAGTTGAAAAGTACAGAAAACGACTACGGCATTAAGTCCGAGTACGGCCATTATATCGGCGGCGAGTGGATTGCCGGGGACAGCGGCAAGACCATCGATCTACTCAATCCCTCGACCGGCAAGGTGCTGACCAAGATCCAGGCCGGCAATGCCAAGGACATTGAGCGTGCGATTGCCGCTGCCAAGGCTGCTTTTCCCAAGTGGTCGCAAAGCCTGCCCGGCGAGCGCCAGGAGATCCTGATCGAAATTGCGCGCCGGCTGAAGGCACGCCAGTCGCACTACGCGACGCTCGAAACGTTGAACAACGGCAAGCCGATGCGCGAATCGATGTTCTTCGACATGACCCAGACTATCGGTCAGTTCGAGCTGTTCGCTGGCGCGGCCTATGGCCTGCATGGCCAGACGCTCGATTATCCCGATGCGATCGGCATCGTTCACCGCGAACCGCTCGGTGTCTGCGCGCAGATCATCCCGTGGAACGTACCGATGTTGATGATGGCGTGCAAAATCGCACCAGCGCTGGCATCGGGCAACACTGTCGTTCTGAAGCCGGCCGAGACGGTCTGTCTTTCGGTGATCGAATTCTTCGTGGAAATGGCCGATCTGCTGCCGCCGGGTGTGATCAACGTCGTCACCGGCTATGGTGCGGATGTGGGCGAGGCGCTGGTCACCAGCCCCGATGTCGCCAAGGTAGCATTCACCGGTTCGATCGCCACTGCCCGCCGTATTATCCAGTATGCCTCCGCAAACATCATCCCGCAGACGCTCGAGCTGGGCGGCAAGTCGGCGCACATCGTGTGCGGCGATGCCGATATCGACGCGGCGGTGGAAAGCGCTACGATGTCGACTGTGCTCAACAAGGGTGAGGTCTGCCTGGCCGGTTCGCGCCTGTTCCTGCACCAGTCGATCCAGGACGAGTTCCTGGCCAAGTTCAAAACCGCGCTTGAAGGCATCCGCCAGGGCGATCCCCTCGATATGGCAACCCAGCTTGGCGCCCAGGCGTCGAAGATGCAGTTCGACAAGGTAGAAAGCTACCTGCAGCTCGCAACCGAGGAAGGGGCCGAAGTTTTGACCGGCGGCACCCGCGCCGATGCTGCAAATCTGGCGGGTGGCAACTTCATCAAGCCGACGGTGTTCACCAATGTGAAGAACACAATGCGCATCGCGCAGGAGGAGATCTTCGGGCCGGTGACCACTGTAATCAGCTGGAACGACGAAGCCGACATGATGCAGCAGGCCAATGCCACCACCTACGGCCTGGCCGGCGGCGTGTGGACCAAGGATCTTGCCCGCGCCCACCGGATCGCGCGTCAGCTTGAAACCGGCACGGTCTGGATCAACCGCTACTACAACCTTAAGGCCAACATGCCGCTGGGCGGTTACAAGCAGAGCGGCTTCGGGCGTGAATTCAGCCATGAAGTGCTGAACCACTACACCCAGACAAAGTCGGTCGTGGTCAACCTTCAGGAAGGCCGCGTCGGGATGTTCGATCAGTGATCGAGAACCCGCGATCTTCGGGAGGAACGATGTGACTGCAAGGCTCGAAGGACAAGTGGCGCTGCTAACCGGCGGCGCCACAGGGATCGGTGAGGCGGTCGTCGCGCGCTTTATCGAAGAAGGTGCCAAGGTTGGCGTCCTGGTCAGGGATGCCGCTCAGGCCGACTTGGTGCGTACGCGGCATGGCAACGCAGTAGTCGTGATTGAGGGCGATGTCCGCAATTATGTCGACAACGAAAAGGCAGTCGTCGCAACCGTGGCTGCATTCGGCAAGCTTGACGTGTTCGTCGGCAATGTCGGGATCTGGGATTTCATGACCCCGCTTGCGGACATGGAACCCGAAAAGCTCTCGGAAACGCTGGACGAGATCTTCGGCGTCAACGTAAAGGGCTACTTCCTTGGCGCCCGTGCCGCAATTCCGGAGTTGCGTAAGACCAAGGGCAGCATCATCTTTACTGCCTCGACTTCAAGCTTCTACACCGGCGGTGGCGGTACGCCCTATGTGGCGTCGAAGCACGCCGTGCTGGGCCTGATCCGCCAGCTCGCCTGGGAACTAACCCCCGACGTCAGGGTCAACGGCGTGGCGCCAGGCGGCACCCGAACGCCGCTGGGCGGTACCCATGCGGGCGGAACAGCCGATGTTCACATGGAAGATATGGAAGGGCTCGACGCGATGATTGCCGGGATGACGCCGCTCGCGCGGATCGCCGAACCGGATGATCACTCCGGCCTCTATGCCTTGCTCGCCTCGCGTCGGGACTCGGCCTACATGACAGGAACGGTTTTGCTCAGCGACGGTGGAATCGGCATCGGCAAACGCCCCGGAAGCTGAAGCGGCTTAGATCTCTCCACCCTTGGCGGGTGCTCGATTCGTCGAGCGCCCGTCTTTTTTTACGTGCGATTGCTGCGATCAAGAAAGCGGTCGGCCGAAATGACCGAACGTGAGAGGCCGGCGGCAAGCAATTGCGCTTCGGCAAAGTCGATCATCGCCGGTGGGCCACACAGATAGGCTTCGTGCGCCGCCAGGTCTGCAACGCCCGCAATCTGCTCGGTGATCAGCCCACGCGCTCCTGCCCAGTCGCTGTCTGGCTCTTCATCCGACAAGGCCGGGACGAATTCGAAAGGGGCCATCCAGCGTTGACGAAGGGCCGCAATTTTGTCGAGGGCATAGAGATTGGACTTACGGCGCGCACCGTACAGCAGGTGCACCGCCCGGTCTGCGCCCCGGTCGAGCGCCTGCTCCAGAATCGAGATGATCGGCGCTAGACCACTACCCCCGGCGATGCAAAGAATGGGGGCAGTGCTGTCCTTGAGGGCGAATTGCCCATAGGGGGCGGTAACCTTCAGCTCCATTCCGGTGCGATCGGTGCAGAACAGCCAGTCGGTAAATGCGCCGCCCGGAACGTGCCGGATGTGAAAATGCAGTTGCTGGGTGGGTTCACCAACCGTCGCGAAGGCGAATGAATAACTGCGTGCACCTTCGATGCCGGGAGCGGTCAGATCAGCGTATTGTCCGGGAGTGAAGGCCAGTGGCCGATCCAGTTCGATGGTCAGCCCGATTATATCCTCGCATAGCCGTTGTGCGGCGACGATGGTGCCGCGATATGTAGCAATGGCGATCCCTTGCGAGAGTGGCGCATCAACCGCGATTGTCAGATCCGAGCGCGGAATGGCCTGGCAGGCGAGGCGAAAGCCGCTGCGCAGTTCGTCGCCCTCAAGTGCAAGGGCCGACGGGCTCAATTCGCCGATCTTGCCAGACACGAGCTTGAACTTGCAGGTACCGCACGAGCCAACCTTGCAATCGTGCGGCATGGCCAGACCCGCGTCCAGCATCGCTTCAAGAAGTGTCTTGCCCGCCGGTATGTCAAGCGTGGTCGGCGATCCTTCCACGGTTACGGTGTTCATCTTGGATTTGCGCAGGAAAGAAAACATTGTCGGGTTTTTCCGAAATGGGCGGGCGGAATCTGCAGTTGCAGATTGTCGCCCGAATGAGGGTGGACGATTGGCCTGGCGTTCAAGTGCTGGCCAGCCAGCGCGGCCAGCCAGCCTGTGCGTTGGCCTGATCCGCCAGCTTGCGTTCGCCGGGGGTGGCGAAACGTTCGTCCCAGTCCTTGAGGCGCGGTTGCGCGATGAAGCGGAACCAGACCGGCGGGATCAGTCCGGCGGCGAAGCACAGGAACAGTGAGGGCATCTGCGGCGCTTGCGGTTCGGGCTTCAGCGCATAGAAGGGGATATGCCCGTCAAGGTGATGGTTGATGTGGTTGGTGATTTCCGCACCGATCGGCCGGACGATCGCGCCAAGGTGGTTCCAGGCGTGATGGAGCTCGATCGGCGCCCCTTCGACCCGGATCAGGCCATAGTGCTGGAAGTAGTTGAACCCCTCCACGAACATCTTGGCCATTACCATCGCGCCGACAGCGGTCAGCGCCGCGCCAAGGCCTGCCGTCAAGCCCACAAAGACGATGATACTGCCCGATAAGAGCGGCAGTAGCCACACCGGATTGCGCCATCCCAGCGAAGCATGGCCAAGCTTGCGGAGGATTTCGGCCGACTTTTCCCAAGTATCCTTGTAGGAACCCCAACTCGCCTGGAACACGAAGCTGTAGATGGTCTGCCCGCGCCGAGGGGTATCGCTATCCTTGGCCGTGTCGAGATGGACGTGGTGGGTGACGATATGGGCAATATCGCGATTGGGGTCGCCGTAGAACGCGCTCAGACACTTGGCGACATAGCGAGGAAACCAGTGGCGGCGGTGCATCAGCTCATGCGCCACCGGCAGGGTCGGCACCGCCGAGAGCCAACCCAGGCTGAGCAGCGATCCGGCCAGTTGCCAGCTTGAATTGTCGGCGCCGGTGATCGGGTTGATCGCGGTCGCAACCGATCGGGCAAAGGCCCAGACCAGCAGGATCATGCACGGGAGCTGGAGGTACATGGCGAAATCGCCAAGCAGTGCCGTGCCCTGCGCGCGCATCTTGTGGTCCGCCGGCAGCAGGATATCCAGCGTCATCAACACCGGAAAGGTCGCCGCGCCCAGCCAGACGTAGCTGCCGCCGAGCATGAATCCGATAACGCCCGCCAAGGTCATGACCGGAATGAGAAAATAGCGCAGTCCGTCCATCGGATTTCTCCTTAGTTATTCTGTTCTGGCCTTGCCCGTCGAGGCAAGGGTGAGGGCGGTGGCGGTCCGCCGCCCTCGGGCCTTCATCAGTACTTGTAGGCGAGCTTGAGGAACCATTCGCGCGGACGCGAGAAGCTGGCCGTTGCGGCGCCGCCGACGTTGAGATCGACATAGCCGCCCTGCAGATAGCGCTTGTCGGTCAGGTTCGTGACGCCCGCAGTCAGGGTGAAGTGCTCACTCCTGTCGGTGAACGAGGCACTGGTGCCGAACACGCTGTACGCGGGCTGGAACAGTTGCGGGCTGTTGACTGCATCCTTGAAGGTGCCGCTCTGGTAGGACCAATCGCCGCGCAGGGTCAGCTTGCCCATGCTGCCTTCATAGACGTCGGCGTTGATCGCGGCCGAAGCTGTCCACTTGGGAACGAAGGCGAACTTCGAATCCAGCGTGACTGGCGCCGCGCTCGGATCGATCTTGGTGTAGTAGGCATCGAGATAACCCACGCCGAAGTTCACGCGAACCTGTTCGATCGGGGCAGCTTCGCCTTCGATCTCGAAGCCCTTGATCCGGCCGGCACCGGCGTTGCGAACCTTCGGAGCGATCCCTTCGTTCACAGTGATCTGCATGTCGCTGTAATCGGAAAGGAACGCCGCGATGTTCAGGCGCAGGCGCCGGTTGAACAGTTCGTTCTTCAGGCCGATTTCGTAGGATTCGACGAATTCCGGCGTGAACGAGGGGGTCGCGATTTCAGCTGGGAAGATGCGCTGGCTGAACCCGCCGTTCTTGAAGCCTTTCGAATAGGACGCATAGATCAGCGAATTGTCGGTTATCTTGTAGTCCGCCGAGATCGCCGGGGTCCACTCCTTGGCCTTGGCCGAAACCTCGATGGCCGGCATCGTGTGGTTGCCGCCCGGGTTGGTCGCCGAAGGCGTGCAGTTCGGTAGCGGGAAACCGGCCAGCGGGCCTGACGGGAACAGGTTGGCCGCCGGGTTTGCCTGTCCGACGAGGCACTGGCTGAACGCGACGAATGCGCCCTGCGGATAGACCGATGCCAGCACTGGATCGAGTTGCGAGCGGTCGTTGAAGATCGTCTGCACAGACGGGTCGAACCGCTTGGTCTCGTTAGTGTAGCGGATGCCCGGCGTGATCGAGAACCGGTCGGTCACCTTGAAGGTGGCCTGCAGGTATGAGGCATAGCTGTCGTTGTCGATGTCGCCGCCAGTAAAGAACTGGGCAAACCCGAATTCCATCGGGGTGTAGTCAGTGCCCTTTTCCTTGAGATAATAGCCGCCCAGAACGAACTTCACCTGGCCATCCATCAGGCTTCCGGTAAACTGCAGTTCCTGCGAGGCCTGCCACACATCGATATCGCTTGCGATCCGCAGGATCGTATGCGGAGTGCCGTCGAAATCGTATTCCATGTGCGAACTCTGGTCGCGGTAGGCCGAAATCGACTTCAGGCTGAAATCGCCGAAATCGTAATCGAGGGTGAGGTTCGTGCCCCATAGATCGAAGTCCGACCGGTTGACGCCGCCAGCCCAGGTGGTGTCGATGTCGCCAGTGATCCAGCGGGTGCTGGCGCAGGCCGGGTTGCCGGTCGGCGCAAGGGTACCCGGAACGCCAAACCCGCCCCAAGGTGCTCCACAGCTGCCATCGGTGACGCGGATCTTGTTCCAGAAATACATCGAGCTGGGCGCAGCGATCTGGCGGTTGGGGCCGCCGGGTGTCGTCGCGCTGTTCGGGATATCGACGAAGCGCAGCGGCACGTTCTGGTCCTGCAGTTCGAGCAGCGAAATGGCCGTCTGCTCTTCGCGGCGGATGTTGATATCCCCGCTGAGGCTGACGGTCAGCTTATCGGTCGGCTCCCACTTGAACGCAATGCGTCCGCCGAAGCTGTCCTTGTTGCCCTGGCGGCCGCCGTCGAACAAACGCTTCTGGTAGCCGTCGCGGGTTTCATAGGAAGCAACCGCGCGCATTGCGAGATTGTCGCTCAGCGGCACGTTGATCATGCCCTTGAAATCGGCGCGGTTGAACCGGCCGGTCGCCGCTTCGAGCTTCAGGTCAAATTCGTGTTGCGGCTGGACGGAATTGACGACGATCGCGCCGCCGATGGTGTTCTTGCCGAACAACGTGCCCTGCGGCCCGCGCAGGATCTGCACATCAGCGATGTCGGTCATGTCGAGCAGCGCACCGACCGAGCGGGCGACATAGACGCCATCGACATAGATGCCCACGCCGGTATCCACGGTAATGTTGAAGTCGTTCTGACCGACGCCGCGGATGAACGCGGTGATCGTGGCGCTGGAACCGGAGATGTTGGCAACCGGCGACATGTTCACGTTGGGCGCGAACTTGGCCACCTGGGCGACGTTGTTGACTTCGCGCGCTTCGAGCATCTCGGCATTCATAGCGGTGATCGCGACCGGCGTTTCCTGCAGGTTCTCAGACCGCTTGCGCGCAGTCACGATGATTTCACCTAGACCGCCGGCCCGTTGCTCCTCGGCCTGAGGCTCGCTTGCTGCTGCATCCTGCGCATGCGCCGTCATCGGCACAAGCCCGGTAGATACTACGATCGCCGAGGCGCTGGCGCGCAGGACGGCTTTCCTGAAATACATCAATCGGTTTGTCATTTGGCATTCTCCCTCGTGTTTTATCATTACTATTTATAAAGGTGGATAGACTAAACGTAGATGTTGAGGTTCTTGCTCAACATTACATTGTGCTTGAGGATCGCTCGGCGTTTGACCAGTTGAAAGCTGTTGCCGACCTGACGCCAGATATCGATACGGTTGCCGATTAGCGAATCCTCGTCGCGTTCGTTGCGATTGCGATAAGCATAGAAGTTCGAATAGACTCGGAACTCGTCGGCCTTTTCGGTAAGCTCCACCTCGACGTTGGTGATGATATGGGTGTAGCGCGTCGCCGGATCCTCCGACCAGGCCGTTCCGGTCTCGAGCCGAGAAAGCCGCTTGAGGATTTCGGGCTTGCTGTCGTTGTAATAGGCCATCCGGGTCAGGTCGGTCACCTGCTCGGTCTTGTCGCGGCGATAGCGGGTTTCGATCCCCGGCATGTGGTAATGCAGGTCTTCCGCCAGCATGCTGGCCCAGGCCTTGTAGTGTTCATCGTCGAGCAGCCGTGCTTCGCGATACAGCGTCTGGGTCAGCGCGTGGGTCAGTTCGAGCGATGCGGTAGTCCCTTCACATGTGCGCTCGAGGGTTGCGGTGTCGGTCATAGCTGTAGTTCCTCTCAGAGCGCGAACAGGCCAGGAAGATCGCGGGTTTCGCCCACATTGCCCAGCTGCGGTTCGGGCCGTGCCGGCATCTTGCCGAATTCGTCATGGGTCATCATGTCGAGCCAGCGCTGATAGAAGCCGCGCTGGTTGGCGTCGTTGTACTGGCCGCGATAGACGATGCCCGGCAGGGTATCGTGTTCGATCTGGCGGCCGATCCCGCAGCGATAGTGCAGGCGCTCGTGCCGGGTGACGACGCCGCGGTTGACGGTGGTGCAGTTTTCCCAGTTTTCGCCGTCATCCATCTCGAAGGTGCCACCGGGGCCAAAGGTCTGCATCACGCCTTTGGTCACTTCCTCCTTGATGTCGTCGGGCATGTTCTTGTTGACGATCACCCAGGTCTTCAATTCGAACTGCATTGGCCCCTTGGGTTGCCACTGGCGGAAGGTGGAAATGCCCGGCAGGAACGAGACGTTGGGGAAGATCGATGCCGAGGCGACCGAACCGAAGATCTTCGAGCGCATCTCGCCCAGGCGTTCTGCCATCTTCGGGCGGATCTTGTTGTAATAGTCCATCACCTTGGGGCGCCCGAGCAGGAAGAGGTCGCCCACGCCTTCGGTGCCGAATTCCCAGCCGTGGCCGTTCACGCTGGCGTGATAGGAATTATCCATGTCGATCGGCGGGAACGGCTGGCCGTTGTTCATCGACCGAGTGCCCGAATCATGCGTCCAGCCGGCGTGATAAGCGTCGCCGATGAAGTTCTCGACCCCGAACTTCCAGTTCGCGCTGATCACCGACTTGATGCAGCCGCCAATGAATTCGGTGCCGCCTTCCTCGTTGTCGAGGATCATGTCGAGATACCACCGGAAATCGCCTAGCCAGGCTTCCAGGCTCGGCGCATCGCTGTTGAAGGTGGCGAACACCAAGCCCTTGTAGTTGCCGACCTTGGCGACGTTCTTGAGGCCATGGTTCTTGAAGTCGATATCGCCCGCGTCGTAGCAATATTCCTCGTGCATGCCCTTGAGGTCGCCGGCGGTGTCAAACGCCCAGCCGTGGTAATTGCAGACGAACCGACGGGTGTTCCCGGCATCGGCGAAGCACACCTTATTGCCGCGGTGCGGGCAGGAATTGAGCATGACCCGGATCGAACCGTCGGGCTGGCGCGCGACGATCACCGCGTCTTCACCCATGTGGGTCGTCAGGAAGTCCCCGCTGTTTGGGATCTGGCTTTCGTGGGCAACGAACAGCCACGACCGCGCGAAGATGCGGTACAGCTCCTCCTCGTAGATGTCCGCATCCGAAAAGATCCGGCGGTCAAGCCAGCCTTCCTTGAGGTCCATGTAGCGTGAATAATCCGGTTCGCGACCGATCCGTTCGAAGCGCATGATTGTTCTCTCCCGTCAGGCTTGTTCAGAAAAAGGCGTTGAGGTTGCTGTCCGGCAGCACGGAATGGTCCAGCACGATTTCGCGCGCGGCCAGCAGCCAAGCGCTGCCTTCGCTGCGCCAGAGGTCAGTGCGTCCGGCGGTGAGCAGGCGGGTGGTGCCATCGATCCGATTGCGGTGCATCCCCAGCACCGAATGGACCCGCACCTCGTTATCGGCCCGGGTGGCCAGCACCTCGACGTTGGAGACAGCGCGGCGGATGTAGTTGGGCGGATCTTCGGCCCAGACGAAGCCGGATTTCAGGCGATCCACCCGCATTTTCAGCCTACCCAGATCCTCGTTGAAGATTACCCCTGGGCCAAGTGGAAAAGGCGGCGAACGGTCAGCGCGGAACCTTCGGCTCTTCAGTTCCAGGCGATAGCTGACGTCTTTGCCAAGCATGGCCAGCCAGCCGTCGAGATCTTCGTTGTCGAGCAGCCGGGCTTCGCGGTGGAGTGCCTGGGTAACTGCAACGATCACCTCCACCGGGGGAGGGGCAAGCGGTCGGTCAAGCATGCTCGGCCTCCTCGTCGGTCAGCGAGTTAATGTTGTACGTGGGCACTTCGGCCCAGGTTTCCGCCATCATGTGCTCTTGCCAGCGGCGGTAGAAATAGCGCTGGTTGTGTTCGCTTACCAAGCCGGAGGCGATATCGCCGGGGAAGCCCTCGCGCTTGCCCGAGCGGCCCAGCGCCATGTTGGTGTAGACATCCATCTGCGCCGTGCGCCAGCCGCGCGACTGTTCGGTGCAGGCGGTCAGATTGTCGCCATCGTCGTTGTCGAAAAGGCCCGCCAAGCCGAAGGTCAGGCACTGGTTTTCGAGAATCTGCGCTTTCACCGCCTCGGGCATGTCGTTTTCGGCCATGGCCCAGGTCCACTGTTCGATCTGGGTGGGACCCTTTGGATGATAGACCCGGAACCAGTTGAGCCCGGGCAGCAGTTGCAGGTTGGGGAAAATGGTTATGTTGACCTGCGCACCCCACACCTGCCTGCCGCGCACTTCGCCCAGACGGTCGATCACCGTCTGGCGGTTGGCCTCTAGGTATTCGAGGATCGGCTTGGGATCAGGATAGAAGGCGTAGCCGGAAACGCCGTCGAGCGCGCTCAAGACCATGTGCCCGTTCATGCCGGCGACCGACAGCCCGCCATCGAGATCGACCCCGGAATTGCCGACGCTGAGCCCGGTGAGGTCCATCGACTGGACTGCTGCCATCGCGCCGGCATGTGCCCAGCCCAGGTGATAGCCATCGCCGCAGACGTTCTCGACTGGCAGCTTCCAGTTGGTGCCCAGCACCATCTTCTGCGTCTCGCCGAGCAGTGCCGATCCGCCCGGCATGGCATCCAGCCAGACATCGAGGAAAAACTTGGCATCGCCCAGATAGTCATCGAGGCTGGGCGAATTGGCATCCCAGCAGCCGAACACCAGGCCCTTGTACTCGGCCACTTTCGTCACCGGGATCAGGCCGAACTTGGTGCGGTCGAGTTCGCCGAAATAGGCCTCGCTTTCCAGCGGCACCCCGGCGAGCGCGCCGTCCGGGGAAAAAGACCAGCCGTGATAGTTGCAGGTGAAGGCGCGCGCATTGCCGCGATCGGCGCGGCAGATCCGGTTCCCGCGGTGGGTGCAGCTGTTAAGGAACGCCTTGATCGACCCGTCCTTCTGGCGGATCACGATCACATCGTCTTCGCCCATGAAGGTGCGGAAATAGTCGCCCGGCTTCGGAATCTGGCTGGTGTGGACCAGGAACAGCCAGCAGCGCCCGAAGATCCGCTCAAGTTCCTGCCGATAGATGTCTTCGCTCGCGTAGATCGAGCGCGATTGGCGCCCGGTGCGTGAATCAACCAGATCGGCAATGTTGTCGTTCATTTGATCCTCTCCCAACAGCATGGCTAAAGCCGCCATCGATTTTTCTTGTCGGGACAGTTATAAGCACGAATCGTGCCAATATCGTTTTCGGGCCGATTTACCGCAGTCCGGTTGGTCAATCCCACGGCGAGGCACCGTGCAGATCGACGTATATGTAAATGTCGAGGCTTAAGTCTGGGCCGGAAGTTACGAATCTGATAAGCTGACCGGATGGAGACGCTCCCAGGATACGCCGACCTTGCCAGCAAGCTGCTGTTCTCACCGGAAATGGGCCGGATCTGGCATGACGGTGAACGCTGCGTACTGCTCAGCCAAGCGGCCCTGGCCAGCTGGCGCAGCCGCCTGGTGGCCGAATTGGGGCTAGAAGCGGCCAGCCGGTTCTTCTGGGGTGTCGGTTTTGCCGAAGGCGCACGGTGCGCGATCGGCGCGAAGAAATTGCGCCCGGATGGTGATTATCTCGAAGCATTCGCGGTCGGACCGCAGGCACACGCCTTGACCGGGTTCGGCTGGACCCAGATCGAAACTCTTGAAAACGATCCCTCGCGGGGGCATTTCGAAGGCCGGTTCACGGTCCACGATTCGATGGAGGCGGCGATCCATCTCAACGCGATGGGGCACAGCACCGATCCGGTGTGCTGGATGCAGACCGGCTTTGCAAGCGGCTTTGCCACAACCTTCGCGGGACAACCGATCATCATGCGCGAAGTGGAATGTGCGGGGCGAGGCGATGCTGCCTGCGTACTTCACGCCAAACCAAAACCCGAATGGGATCAGTTGGACGACCTCGAATTGGCCGCGACGCCGCTGGTCCTGTCCGAAACGTGGCATGATGCGGGCCAAACGGTGATTGGGATATCGGCAGCGTTCCTCTCAGCCAAGACCATGATCGAACGCACCGCAGCGAGCAATGCGACGCTGCTGTTAATGGGCGAGACCGGGGTCGGCAAGGAAGTGCTGGCCAAGCTCGCTCATCGGCTGAGCACGCGCGAGGCGGAGCCGTTCATCGCGCTCAACTGCGCGGCGATCCCTGAGGGGCTGATCGAATCGGAGCTGTTCGGCGTGGCCAAGGGGGCCTATACTGGCGCGGTTGCCGCCCGGCCCGGTCGGTTCGAGCTGGCCAATGGCGGCACGCTGTTCCTGGACGAGATATCGACACTGTCGCCACTTGCACAATCGAAGATTCTGCGCGCTGTCCAGGAAGGTGAGTTCGAGCGGGTCGGCGATACGCGGACGATCAAGGTGGATGTCCGATTGATCGCAGCATCGAATGTGGAACTTAACGAGGCGGTGCGGGAAGGCACGTTTCGTGCCGACTTGTTCTACCGGATATCGACTTTACCGGTCCGGGTGCCGCCGCTGCGCCAGCGCCGCGAGGACATTCCGGTGCTGCTGGAACACTTCCGTCTGCGTTATGCCCTGCGCCATGGCCGAACAGTATCGGGCTTCACTCCGCGGGCGATTAACGCGCTGTTGGCTTACGATTTCCCGGGCAATGTGCGCGAACTTGAGCGAATGGTGGAACGCGCCGTGCTGTTGGCGGACGACGGACGAGCGATCGACGTCAGACACCTGTTCTTGGAAACCGACGGCCTCGAATTGAAGCCGGCGATGTGCATGACCAACGATGGCAGGATCAGCGCCGTTGACAATGTTGGTAGTCGCGCCAACTTGGTGCGCCAGATGCTGGATCTGATCGTCGATGAGGGCGGAAGCCTGCTGGAAATGGAAGGGCTGGTGATCCGCGAGGCCCTTGATGCAAGTGGGGGCAACGTTGCTCGCGCGGCGCGCACCTTAGGCTTTACCCGTCGGCAGCTCGCCTTGCGTCTTGAAAAAATGGAAATCCAGGAATCCGCCTAGCGCGCGTTAACTCTCGCAACGCATTGCATATTGTGCAAAGAAGGTCTATAGGGAGGTGCGCCTTCCGGCAATAAGACCGGGAAAGCACGCAAAGTTGGGAGAATCGCATGAAATCGGTAGCCGTGGTCGGAGCAAATCTTGCGGGTGGCCGCGCGGTGGAGTCCTTGCGCCAGGCTGGCTTCGATGGCCGGATCACCCTTATCGGCGAAGAACCGTGGCGGCCCTACGAGCGCCCGCCCCTGTCCAAGGAGGTGTTGTGGGATCCGGCCAATGTACCGGACAATTTCTTCCTTCATGACGAGGCCTGGTACGCCGCCAACCGCATCGAAATGCGGCTTGGCACGCGTGCCGAAGCGCTCGACCTGGCGGCGAGCGCTGTGCGCCTGACGGGCGGAGACCTGGTCCAAGCCGACCGCATCCTGCTGACCACCGGTGGTTCCGCCCGCAAGCTCAACATGGAGGGTGCCGACGCCGCCAACGTGCATTACCTGCGCACCCGGGACGATGCCACCCGGATGGCGACGGACCTCAGGGACGGCGCCCGGATCGTCATCATCGGCATGGGTGTGATCGGGGCTGAAGTCGCGGCCAGCGCGGTCAAGCTGGGGTGCCGAGTGACCGCGATCGAACCGCTTGCCGCGCCTATGATTCGCGCGCTCGGGCCGCAGTTCGGGCAATGGCTGGGCGAGGAACATCGCCAGCGCGGCGTCGACACCCGCTTCGGACGCGGCGTGAACGCGATGAAGGTGCTTGACGGGCGGGTGACGCAGGTCGAACTCGATGACGGATCACTGGTGGATTGCGATGCCGTGGTAGTCGGGGTCGGGATAGTGCCGGAAATCAGCCTAGCCCGGGACGCAGGCATCGTCACCAATAACGGCATCATCGTCGATCGGCGGTGCCGCTCCAGCAATGAGAATGTCTTTGCCGCCGGCGACGTGGCCGAACAGGAGAGCTTCTTCGGCGGCCATATCCGCCAGGAAACCTACCAGAATGCTGCCGATCAGGCTCAGGCCGCGGCGCTCGCCGTGCTCGGGCAGGGCGTCGATTACTGCAAGCCGGTGTGGTACTGGAGCGACCAGTTCGATCTCAATATCCAGTTCTGCGGCCATATCCCGGTGCAAGCCGAGGTAACCCTGCGTGGAGACATGGCAAGCAACCAGTTTACCGCATTCTTCCAGTCAGGCGAGATGATCGAGGGCATCCTGACTGTCAACCGCGCCCCAGACATGGGCATCGGCAAACGGCTGATCGAGCGCCGAGCCAATGCCCAGGCCGCGCAGCTGGCCGATGCCGATGTGTCGCTCCGCGATATCCTCAAGCAGGCTGGTTAGGCTCGTAAGGCGGGCGGGATCAGCCGATCCCGCCACCTGCGACGTAGAGGGTTTGGCCGGTGATGTAGGACGCCTCGTCGGCGGCTAGAAAGCAGATCGCGGCGGCCAGTTCCTCGGGCTCGCCGAAGCGACCCAGCGGGGTATCGCGCAAGGTCTGCTCCATCACCTCGCCAAAGCCCTTGCGGTCCGCGTCGGAATGCGGAGCGGTATTACGCGGGGTGACACGGGTCACGTTGACCCCGCCAGGAGCCACGCAATTTACCCTGATGCCACAATCCTCCAGTTCCAGCGACAACGCAGCGGTCAGCGCCGCCACGCCACCTTTCGCAGCCGCGTAGGGCACGCGATTGACCCCGCGCGTTGCCACCGAGCCGATGTTGACGATCGCGCCGCGACCCGCCGCGCGCATGTGGGGCAGCACTGCATGGCAACACCACAGCGTCGGCCACAACGAGCGATTAATTTCGGCGACGATTTCTTCGGTGGTGTATTCCCAATAAGGCTTGGCCCAGATCGTGCCACCGACATTATGGACGGCCACGTCGATCCGCCCGAATTTATCGCTTACAGCGTTGTACAGGGCAGCGGCTCCAGCCTGTTGCTCGAGGTCGTGGATGGCGGGGTGAGCGTCGACAGATTCGGCCATAAGTCGCGCAACCGCATCCAGTGTCGCCTGTTCTGCACGATCGGCAACGACGACTGTGGCGCCTTCTCGCCCTAGGCGCTGGGCCGTAGCAAAGCCGATGCCCTGGGCTGCTCCCGTGACAATCGCGATCTTGCCTGCAAATCTTACGTTTGCGTCTGTCATCTCTGATTTCTCCAAACCCGCACCCGTCCGGCCGGAAGGGTGCAATCCTAGTCACATTCGGCTTCATAAATCCGCATTCCTCCCTTGCCAAGCCCGTGGGCAATGCGTTACATATTGGCTAATGATTGAAAATCTTTGGGAGATGTTGCGTGGCGCGTGAACTGCTGACTGCTGCTGATATAAAGGGTGCCTGGGCGATCGTGCCGACGCCCGCCAAGGAAGGTGCTACCGATTGGCGCGCCACTGATACGGTTAATGTCGACGAAGCAGCCCGCATGGTCAACGGCCTGATCGAGGCCGGAGTCGACGGCATCCTGAGTATGGGAACGCTGGGCGAGGCCGCGACCATGACGCTTGACGAAAAGCTCGTCTTTATGAAGACTATCGTAGATGCCGCAGCGGGCCGGGTTCCGGTGTTTGTCGGCACAACCTGTATCAACACCCGCGACACCATCGCGCTGACCCGCGAGGCAGTCGATATCGGCGCGACCGGGACGATGCTGGGCGTACCGATGTGGTGCGCGCCGAGCGTCGATGTCGCGGTCCAGTTCTACAAGGATGTCGCTGAGGCGGTGCCCGATATCAATATTGCAATCTATGCCAATCCCGAAGCATTCAAGTTCGATTTCCCGCGCCATTTCTGGGGTCAGGTCGCCGAAATCCCCCAAGTTGTTACTGCCAAGTATATCGGTGTTGGCACACTGCTGCCCGATCTGGCCGCAATCAAGGGGCGGATCAAGCTGCTGCCGATCGACTTCGATTACTATGGCGCGGCGCGGATGGACGATTCGGTCGATGCCTTCTGGACAAGCGGCGCGGTCTGCCATCCTCTCGTCAGTACGACATTGCGCGATCTCGTCGCACAGGCCCGCGCCACCGGCGACTGGAGCAAGGCCAAGACCTTCATGGGGCGGCTCGCGCCCACGGCAGCAACGCTGTTTCCCAATGGCAGCTTCAAGGAATTCTCCACCTACAACATTCCGCTGGAAAAGGCGCGGATGACCGCCGGTGGATGGATGAACGCCGGACCTTGCCGTCCACCCTATCACTTATGTCCCGAAAGCTATCTCGAAGGCGCGCGTAATTCGGGCCGGATGTGGGCCGAACTGGGCAAAGCGCTCGAAACAGAGCGTTGAAGACGGTCAGATAAACGATCACTGGAAATGCGGGAGCAAGAGGATGGCTGACGCGACCTTGACCTGGCCGAAGAATTATAACGAAGTTCCCAAGGCGGCCTTTACGCGATCGGATCTCTACTTGGAAGAGATCAAGCGGATATTTCACGGCCCGGAATGGCATCCGGTTGCGCACGAAAGCGAGTTGCCCAACCCAGGCGATTTCCGGACGATCCGCCTCGCAGGAATCCCGCTGTTGATCTCGCGGGATGAAGGGGGCGAGGTTCGCGTGTTTTACAATGCCTGCTCGCATCGCAGCAACCAGCTCGAAACTGCGGTAATGGGTAACAAAACCGAGTTCGAATGCCCCTATCACCGTTGGCTGTTCAGTGCCAAGGGCGAGCTTGTTGGATGTCCCAACCCGCGCGAATTCGTACCCGGTTTCGACAAGGCGGACTACCCCTTGGGGCAGCCGCGCTTCGATCTGTTCTACGGCCTGATATTCGTGACGTTCTCGGCTGAGACAGAACCCCTTGACCAGTTTCTCGGCGAAGCAGGAGAAACCCTGCGCGAACTGATGGCGGGCGACGGTCGCCTTAAACTGCTGGGCTATCAGAAGGTTCGCTATGACAGCAACTGGAAGGGTTACAACGACAACGACGGCTACCATGCCCCGCTGCTCCACGCGGCATTCAAGATGCTCAATTGGCAGGGCGGCAAAGGGCGGCAGTATACCGCCACGAAACGCGGCCATGTCTGTTTCGAGTCGGCACTCTCCGTGGCGAGCGGTCCCAGCGTTCTAAAAGATAAGGATCTGATTGCCTTCAAAGGGCAGGATCCATCAGTCGGGTCACGCATCGTCCAGTTGTTCCCGACTTTCGTTTCAACCAAACATCTCGACGTCATAAACCTGCGCTTCGCGACCCCAATCGATGCCGAAACGACCGAGGTCCACTACGCCTATTTCGCCCACCAGAACGACGATGCGGACATGCTTCGCCACCGGTTACGGCAAAGCTCCAATTTACTGGGTCCATGCGGTTTAATTAGCATGGAAGACGCTTCGATCTTCCACCGGATCCACATCGGCAGCCACACGCCTGGCAATGCGATCTTCCAGAAAGGCGTGCGTGATCCTGCCAAGCTCGAGTCCGAGTTTTCGCAGAACGATGAAAGCGGTAACCTTCCGCGCTGGGAATATTACCGCTCGGTGATGGGATTCGAAAGGGCACAAGCATGATGCTTTCGCCCACCAAACTGGAATGCGCTCTTGACCGCCTGCTGCTGGCGGACGCCAACGCGCTCGACAGCAAAGACATGACAGGCTGGCTCACTAACTATGCCGAGGAAGAACAGGCATCTTATTACTGCCGTGCGGCCGAGAACACAGAACATAACCTCGAACTCGGCTTCATGTTCGACGATTGTAGGGCGCGACTGGAAGATCGCGTCACTTATGTCACAGAGATCTGGGCAGGGACCTTTCAGGACTACCGCACTCGCCATTTCGTTCAGCGGGTCAGCCATCGGCAGGTCGATGCCAGCACAGCAGAGGCCATGTCCAACTTTTCGGTTTTCATGACGCCGATGGATACCGGGGTCACTCAAATTCTTGCCGCAGGTCGCTATCTCGATATGGTTCGGCTTTCGGGCGATGGTCGGGCCAAGTTTCTGTCCCGCCGTGCCGAATTGGATACGTCAGTACTCCCGCGATATCTTGTCTACCCGATATGAAAAGTTATGCAATATAGCTAAATATTCCAGAGAAATACCGATCTATATTATAGCTTTAGCAGTAATCTTCGGAAGATTTCGATATGAGTTCACAATGTAAGATGGTGAAATTGCCAAAAGATATCGCGGATAAAATTATACGCTTTTCAACTGGAAGAACGGATTCAATGTTACAGAAAGAGCTTGGGATAAGCTATAATACGTGGAGAAAAATTAAGCGAGGACAGCCACTTAGAGAAAGCTTAGCGGCAAGAATAATATCTAGAATTAGTATAATATAATCATATTCTTATCAAGAGATTAATTTTCCTTAATTTCCTTAATCTGTCACTGACATTATCGAGCACCATTTTTTTCGATGATCCGAAGCCATGTAGGATTTATGCGGCAAAAAAATGTCCTATCAATCAGTTCAAAGAGAGAACTGAAAAAAAGTGCGCGTCGCAAAAATATCGTAAACGTTGCGATGAATGCATTTTTAGAGAGTGGCTACGATAATGTCACTATGTCTGATATTTCTAGTATATTGGGCGGGTCGAAGAGCACTCTTTGGCAATATTTTGATCACAAGGAAGACATTGCTGTTGCCGCTATTGAATTGAAAGTTCAGTTATTTAGAAATTTTCTTGATCTCGATATTTCCGAATGTAGTAGTATAACCAGTATGTTGAATTTATCTTCGAAAAGATTTTGCCATTTCTTGATGCGAGATGACACCATCGAAATCGAGCGAATTATAATTATCAACAATCGGCGCATTCCCAAGTTAGGAAATATTTTCTACTCTAATACATTTTTGTATTTTCGAGATCAAGTTTCCTTATTTTTAGCTAATTCTTTATACGACGAAGATCCGGATGACGCGGCTATGCTGTTACTTGATCTTTGCACCTCAGGATTCAATCGAAGGTTGATACTGGAGTTGCGACACGCAAACAACATTCTAGCCGACCAAATCGCTGATCGCGCGGTACAGATTTTTATGAAGATTTACCATAAGTGCCTGGTTCGTCATCATGCGGATTGATTTCATAGTCTTGCGATACGTCGGATGACGATTTGAACGGGCGGGATGAAGACCCAAGCCTTTGCCGAAGCGATGGTTTTCTCGAAGTCCTCTGCTAGGCATCGGTTTCGGTTGAGCCATGCCAACGTCCGTTCGACCACCCAGCGGCCGGGCAGCACCTCGAAGCCTTTGGCGGTATCTGACCGTTTGATGATTTCGATGGTCCATTTCGCCATTCGCCGCAGAGCCTTCCTGAGTTTGTCGCCAGCATAGCCGCCATTTGCGAAGACGTGCCGCAGATACCAAAAGCGCGCGATGATTTCGCGTAGCACCATTGGGACTCCGTCGCGGTCCTGAATGTGGGGCGTGCGGATCACAGCATGCACCAGATCGCGTTCATTCTCAAGCAGGCCGAGGATGGTACGACCGTCGAGGAGGTGTGCCGCAAAGCCGGCATATCGGTTCAGACCTACTATCGATGGCGGAGCAAATATGGCGGACTGATGCCGTCGGAGACGAAGCGGCTGAAGCAGCTCGAGGAGGAGAATGTCCGGCTCAAGCGGCTCGTGGCAAACCTCAGTCTCGACAAAGAGATGCTGCAGGACGTCATCCGCCGAAAAATGTAAGGCCTGATCGAGCTCGGGAGATCGTTGGCTATCTGCGGGCGAACTACCAGGTGAGCGAACGGAGGGCCTGCGGCGCATTTCCGATCAACCGATCGACCCAGCGCTACCAATCCCGTCGCCTCGATCAGGCCGGTCTCAAGATGAAGATCAAGGAGCTGGACACCTTCTGTCATTGGGTGCGGGACTGCAAGGTAGATCGACTTGGGGTTCATGCTTCTGTCCGTGATCGACGCGTGGTCGTCACATGATGCGGTCGGAAAAATCAGGGTAGCCGATCTCGAAA
>NZ_JABBGL010000017.1:0-88045 GCF_012927365.1 Sphingobium sp. TB-6
ACGATCAACATCCCGTTCTCGCCAACTGATCAAAACCAGTCGGCCGACTAAATCCCCGGGATGAAGGGGTCCTTTTTGCACGCCGATCACCCCACGAAGGGGGTGCCTATTGCACGCTGATCCTCAGATCCAAGGGGAGAGTCGGTGAGCCACAAGCGTGAACCGTGCAAAAGCCGCAATTTCCCAACCCGGTGAGCGCACCGTCGGAGCCGACATACCTTCGACCGAGATCCACGGGCTACTACGTCACTGTCCCCACCCCATCTAACGAAAATAGTGGGGCCTCACCCTAGAGGTATCGCCGGTCTGTAGGAAATTTCACGCAGCCCTTGCTCTGTCGTCGGCTTATTTCTGCACGGAGCGATGTGCAAAGGTCGACCCTTCCTTGCCGCTCAAGTGCCAAATTTCGCTCGCCGGTAGCGGACATCTCATTGCCGCGCTCAGGCCGGTCATCATGTCCGCTTTGTTGGACGATCCGGAACGTCTCCTTCGGAGCGCGGAGAAGCGACATCTGCCGTTCCAGCTGATCGACGCCGAACGTCAGCATCCGCGCCCGAGCGGGTATGAGCGCCCTAGATCCTGGCACCCGAAGCAGACTTTGGGCGGAAACCTTGTCAAGGTTGGGTGGAGGGTTCGATCCCTCGCCCGAAGATTTTACAAAAATTCAGTTTGTTATAGCATCCTAGTGGGTGATTTTTATCACGCGATTTTGCGAGAAGGGGCGCGTAATCAGCGCAGAGCTTAATTTCGGCTGTCCTGGCGTGCAATCGGGAGCCTCCGCTTCGGGGTGGTGATGAATCTGGAGGGAAGCCCTGACGGTCAGCGATCTTCGACGCATCCCGGCACCGTTTTCCTTGCCGAAGGTGTAGCCGCCGGCAGCCAGCGCAACGGGTTTCAGAATGCAAGCCACTGTTGCAACGTGTCTTTTCTGAATTGTATTTGGCTGGTCGCACTGGCCAGCATTTACTTCAAGGGTTAATGCCTTCTCAATTGCAGGAGGGAGCAATGGCGCGGATTCGCCACATCGGAATCAGAAATTTTCGCTGCATCCAGAAGCTGGATTGGTTTCCCAGCGCCGGGATCAATTGCCTGATCGGCCCGGGCGACGGAGGCAAATCCTCTGTCCTAGACGCGATCGACCTGTGTCTCGGAGCGCGTCGGAGTGCGCCGTTCACCGACGCCGATTTCCACGCCCTCAACGTGACAGCGCCAATTTCGATCAGCATCACGATCGGCGACCTATCCGATGCCCTGAAGAGCATCGACACATACGGCGCCTATGTTCGTAGCTTCGATCCTGCAAACGGGATCATCGACGATGAACCCGAAGCCGGGAAGGAAACGGTCCTGACGATCAAGCTGTCGGTCGGCAGTGATCTCGATCCCGTCTGGACGCTCGTGTCCGATCGCGCCCACGCGCAAGGCCTCTCGCGGAATCTGACCTGGGGCGACCGCATGCGCTTGTCGCCCACCCGGATCGGCGCGCTCGCGGAAAGCAACTTGGCCTGGCGGCGCGGTTCGGTACTCAACCGCCTCACCGACGAAAAGGCCGATACGTCAGCGGCCCTCGCTAGTGCTGCGCGAGACGCCCGCAAGGCCTTTGGCGATCTAGCCGATGCCCAGCTTGGCGAGACGCTGAAGATCGTCGCCGATACCGCCCGAGAACTCGGCATTCCCGCCGGCGAAAAGTTGAAGGCGATGCTCGATGCCCATTCCGTGTCCTTTAGCGGCGGTACTGTCGCCCTCCACGGTGACGATGGCATACCGCTGCGCGCGCTCGGTGTAGGATCAACACGCCTACTGGTAGCTGGGCTTCAGCGCAGGGCGGCCCAAGAGTCGAGCGTACTCCTGATCGACGAGCTCGAGCATGGCCTGGAGCCCCACCGGATCATCCGCCTTCTGGGGTCGATCGGCGCGAAGGAAAACCCGCCGCCCATCCAAGCCTTCCTGACGACGCATTCTCCCGTAGCGCTACGCGAGCTGCGAGGCGACCAGCTGTGGGTCTTGCGCAAGCTCGCAGCCGGCCACAAGCTGGATCTGGTCGGCGCCGGCGACCAGATCCAGGGGACAATCCGCGTGCATCCGGAAGCTTTTCTCTCGCATTCGGTGCTCGTCTGCGAAGGCGCCAGCGAGGTTGGGCTGATGCGCGGATTGGATCTGTGCTTTGCAGCGCAGGGCGCTACCTCGCTCAATGCCCGCGGCGTAGCATTGGTCGATGCCGGGGGCGTCAACAAGATCTATGGCCGCGCCAACGTCCTGCTTAACCTTGGCTTCCGTATCGCGACACTGCGCGACGACGACGTTCAGCCCGATGTCGGCGAGGAAGCGCTGTTTACGTTTCAGAACGGGCGGCTCTTCAAATGGGCGGCTGGGCAAGCGCTCGAACAGGCGATCTTCCTGGGTGTGAGCGATACCGCCGTCCATCAACTCCTCGAGCGCGCGGTCGAACTCCACGGCGAAGGATTGATCGATGAACATATCCGCGCCGCATCGCAGAACGCGCTTGCCCTCGCGGTTTGCCGAGGACCGGTCACGCCGTGGAGCCGCCAGACCCTAGCCACTGCGGCAAAGGGGAAAAAGAACGCTTGGTTCAAGACAGTAAGCTGGATGGAGGATGCCGCCCGCGACATCATCGGTCCCGACTTCCAGAACATGAGCGCCGACTTCCGCGGCAACATCGCGGCCTTGTTCGATTGGTGCCATGGTGTCTGACATCGACCTCCTTGCAATCGATCGCGGCACGGTCACCGCGCCCGCTGGTTGCGGCAAGACCCATCTTATCGCGCAGGCCCTGACCCGGCATGTCGGCGCTAAACCCATTCTTGTCCTCACCCATACGAATGCAGGGGTCGCTGCTCTGCGGGCCCGCCTCGACAAAGCTGGCGTTGTCCCCTCACACTATCGCCTGGCGACCATCGATGGCTGGTGCATGCGGCTCCTGACGCTGTTCCCCAAGCGGGGCGGACACGACCCGGCCATTCTCACGATTGCAAACCCAAGATTACATTATCCGGCAATCAGGCAGGCGGCGGGGACCTTGCTGCGCGATGGGCATATCAACGACGTGCTGGCAGCCACCTACGATCGCATGATCGTCGACGAGTATCAGGATTGCTCCGAGGTCCAGCACGCGATCGTCTACTATGCAGCGCAAAGCCTGCGCACCTGCGTCCTGGGCGATCCCATGCAGGCGATCTTCGGTTTTCAGGGCAATGCTCTCGCCAACTGGGAACAACAGGTCTGCGCGCATTTTCCCATCGCAGCTGAGCTCACCGCCCCCTGGCGCTGGATGTATGCAGGCGAGGCAACCTTCGGACGCTACCTCCTCGATGTACGCCATGCCCTGATCGCCGGGCACGGAGTCGATCTCTCTGCGGCGCCCGCCAATGTGTCCTGGGTTCACCTCGATGGGAGCGAGGACCACCAGCGCCGCCTAAGGGCGGGTGCCGTAGCCGCAGCAGATGGAGAGAAGGTTCTTATTATCGCTGATTCCCGAAACCCTGCCGGCCAAAGACAATTTGCCAGTCAGATCCACGGTGCTGTCACGGTAGAGAATGTCGACATGCGCGATCTCATTACATTTGGGGATGGCCTCGACTTTACATCCGCGGGTTTGCTGCAGCATCTTATATCATTTGCGGGATCGGTCATGACCAATACCGGCGGTACCAACCTGCTGAACCGGGTCGTCACCCTGCGCGCGGGACGCGAGCGGCAGCCAGCTTCAGCTGTCGAATCGGCAGCCATTAGATTAGCTGAAACGCCGTGCTATCGAACGGCGGCAGACCTGCTCGTTGAAATTGGGCGGGAACAGGGGGTCCGCACCCACCGCCCCGCGATCCTGCGCGGCGCCCTGCGCCTGCTCAAGAATTGCGGCGACAACCCCGGCCTCTCGCCCGCCGCTGCAGCCATTCAGGAACGTGAGCGATCGCGCTTGATCGGCAGGCCGCTCGCAAAACGCACCGTCGGCAGCACTCTGCTGCTCAAAGGGCTGGAGGCGGACACCGCAGTCATCCTCGATCCCGGCGAAATGGATCGACGACACCTCTATGTCGCGATGACGCGCGGCGCGAAAAGGCTCATAGTCTGCTCGCGGACCGCGCGGCTGACGCCCGGGTGAGACCTGCCGACCGAAGGAATATCATTGCGCCCGCTTAAATCTGCGCGTGAAACTGGAGGACGAGGTTGAGCCACATCGGCGATCTGATCGAGGACAACACCAATTTCCGGGTGGATCGCAGGGACGGCAGAGCGTCTTTTCGGCCCGTGAGAGATTCCGACGCCGACATTGATCGGTTTCAATCTGTCGTGCTGTCATCCCGCGCCAACCAAGGCGACGGCTACGTGATAGAAATCGAGGAGAAAATGAGCGATCTTGGCGAATCTGATTGATCTCGTGATGGTAACGCTTGATCGGGCGCGATCGGCGAGGCAGTTTCTTGCTAGAGGGGCAATGATTATCAACCAGTTTCAGTTCACGAGCGCGCAGCGACGGGCCGTTCTTCATTTTGAAGCGAGCGCGGGCGCCTCCCAATGATCAATACGCTTGCCCTCAATTTGATCGCTACCGTCATGGCTTGGGATAATGAGCGCGCGACCAGGGAATATGCCTGGTTGCGCCTGATGTCCTCGATGAAGTATGACGGCTATTCCGATTTCCGCGCAGGCGTACGGTTTCTGGAGAGCCTAGTTTCATGGCTGCGCCACTTCGACCCGGCGGACCGCGAGACAGCTTACGCCCTGGTTCGGCGGCGCCTAGTCTATATCTCGACCGCCGAGATGCAGCGCGTGATCGAGACCTTCATCCCCGAGGTGGTGACGCCCTATCTGCGCAAGGCAGTCGCCAACACAATGGGCATCAAGCCCTACGAGGTCTGGGCGACGAAGGAGGGCGCGAACGCATTCTCCGATCGACTGCGTCGCTGTCTCTTTGTCGGGCTGAGCGACGGAAGCCGTATCGACGTCCTGCGACGCGCCAACTCCGGGCGCTTGTCCCAGGAACAGGTCGTGCCGATGATGAACGTCGATGATGAAAAATGGCGGGGCCTTGGCAAAGACCTGAAGGACGACCTTAAGTCCGCGGACGCCCGCTTCGACGATGTCTATCTGATCGACGACTTCACCGCCTCGGGCACCACCTTCATACGCTTTCCCGAAGGCGGGGAAGCGAAGGGAAAACTCGCCAAGTTCGAAAAGATCGTCGCAAACGCGCGAGCCCAACTCAAGAACGACTTCCCGCTGGCAGACGGCTATACACTGCATATCCATCACTATATATCCACCGCCCAGGCGAGAGAGGCGCTCGAAGGCCGGATCGCCGAGGCAGCGATCAAACTTTCCAGTCGCAGCTATGGGACAGCGTTCATAACGGAGGGTCTGAGGCTACCGGGCGATCTGCGCATCGGCGCTGCAGATGCCGCGACCGGCACAATGCTCGCTGCCAACTCAAGCGACACATCCTATCTCGGGCTGTGCGATACCTACTACGATGATGAGCTCTTCATGCGGCTCGAGAAACACTGCAGGGAGGCCGGGCAGACCGACATGAAGTACGGATATGCGAACTGCGCGCTCCCCCTGGTCCTCGAGCACAACACTCCCAACAATTCGATATCCATCCTCTGGGCCGACACCGAGGGAACGCAGGGCCCGCCCATGCGGCCCTTGTTCCTGCGCCGCGATCGCCACGGATAAGCAGAATGGCAAACCCCTTCCTCCGCCGGGCAACCGAGTATGTCCGAGACGACGCATCGTTCCTGTCAATCGTCAGCCCGTCGCCGCTCACGACGTTCCTCGCCAAGAACAAGCATAAGGACGATATGTTCGAGGTGCCGGTTCGCATCATCGGCTCGCCCGGAAGCGGCAAGACTATGCTTGCGACGCTCGCCGAGTTCAGGATGGTCGAGGCGATCCTCAAGGACAGAACGAACGCCACCAATCGTACCCTGGCTGCCGCTCTCGCCGAGGCTGGCTTCCTCCAGAATGCCATCCCCCATATCGCCGCCGTGCGCGTACCGATGGAATCCGAGTATCGCGAGTTCTGGGAACTGCCGTACGAGAACGCCGTAAAGACCAAGCTCGCCTTCTGGCTAGTCCAGGCCCGCGCGATGCTCGGCCTCATCCGGAACCTCACGGCCAACCGAACCCGAGACCTCGATGGTATAACCTTCGTGCCGCGGGCTTCGTACGAGGCTCATCTTGAGCAAATCGGCGGCTTAACTGCCCAGGGCGTCCGCGACCGCGCCCTCGCCGTCCAGCGGGCGATCTACTCGATCGGCGCTGGCCTGCGGCCACCGAAGCTCAGCGATCTGCCAGAGGATGCAACAGCCCCCTACGCGCCGTTCGACGCCATTCAACGGATCAGAATCGAATGGGACGGCGAGCCCATCGAAGTGACGCCGCTGGTGATGCTGGACGACGTTCACGCGCTTCATCACGATCAGCTTGAGGAGATGTTCGAGACTTTGTCGCATCGCGAGATGAAGTTCGGCAGATGGATGATGATGCGCCTCGACGCCCTGAGTCCCGGCGCGGTGCTCCGCTCTCCCGGCGCGCAGCCATCCCACGGGCGCTCGCAGGGCCGCGATTTCGTCGACATCCGCATGCAGGTGGTCGAAGACGGCAAGAAGGATGCCGCTCGGCGGCAGTTCCGAACGATGGCCAAGGACATGGCGAAGCGGTACCTCCCGCTTGTCGAGGCGCTTCGCAACCGGGGGGCGACCGACATCGAGCGCCTTCTTCCCTCCGAGCCGCCAACCGTAACCCCGGCTCAATTGCGGTCACTCACTGAGAAAATCGCACGCGAGCAGGCCAAACGTGGCGTTGCCGCCTCCCGTCGGGAGGAGATCGACGCAATCGTCGCCGATTATCTGAAACGCTCGCGCTCATACGACCATGGGCCGGAGGTGGCGCTCGCGATGGTGCGCATCCTTATCCACCGTTATGCTGTGCGCATTGCACGGTCCGCGCCGTCCCTCTTCGAAGATTTCGATCCCGAGCCGAAAACACCGTTGAAGGCAGACGCAGACGTCGCGCACGGCGCCCGCCTGCACCTCTACCACGAACTAGGACGTCCGTTCCATTTCGGGATTGATGATATTTGCGACGCCAGTAACGAAAATGCCGAAATCTTTCTGCAGTTCGCCGGCGCGCTCGTCGCGAACATCGAGACCCGCGCGATCCGCAACGAAGATCTTCCTCTGCCAGCCAAGACCCAGCAGAAGGTGCTCTCCGACAAGGCGCGCGCGATCATGGATGGCTGGGCTTTCCCGCACGCCTCCCGGGTGCGCGCCATGGTTGATCATATCGCGAAGGACTGCCTTGCCGAATCTCTGCTCCCGAACGCGCCCCTAGGGGCCGGCGCCAACGCGATCGGTATCCTGGAAGACGAAATGCAGGCCCTGTCGCTGGATGATGAGTTGGGCGCGGTGCTGAAGCACGCCATCGCGAACGGAGCGATAACGATCGAACGTGATTACGGTCAGGGCGGCAAGCTTTGGACGCTGATCGAGCTGACCGGCACGGTGAGCCTCGTCCACGGCCTGACCTATAATCGAGGCGGATTCCTCGAAAGGCGAGTGGGATATCTACGCGACGCAGCGGGGCTGGCCGATGCGTGAACATTGGTCAAACTGCATCACGAACTTCGACGACGACGTCGCTTCGTTCATCCGGGATTATTTCGCCGATCCATCACGCCGCGTCTTGCTGGTTGCAGCCGCCGGGTTCGATCCGCGTTCGCAGCGCGTGTCCCAGTTGCTAGCGGACACGCTCGACGAGCGGTTATCCGCCTACTACATTCGTGAGGAACGTCCAGGCGCGACCGACGAGCTCGTAAAACGCGCGGATGCGAACGAGACGGCGTTAAAGGCCATTGTTCCGGCCTCCAAGGTTTTCGTGCTGCCGGTATTCGCAGACGACGGTGCTCCTGTTGGGGGTGCCCGACTGGTCTCGGAGATTCTTGCCAACCCGATCCCGGCCGACGTCACGGACGTAATTCTGGATCTTAGCGCGCTTTCCATCGGAATTGGCTTTCCGGCAGCCAAGCTCCTCCTCGAGGAATGCGAGGAGGACGGCAATCGCGCCTTCCACCTGATGATCGTGTCGAACCCGGAACTGGACGACCAAATATCCAGCGTCCCGTCGAGCCGCATTAGTCCGGTCAAGGGCTTCGCACCCGACGTCGGGATGAGCGCGCTCGAAGTTGCCCCGGTCTGGATACCGCAGCTCGCGCGGGGCAGAGCCTCCACCCTGACGCAGATCGGTGCATCGAGCGGGAACTGGTACAAGATATGTCCGGTGCTGCCCTTTCCCGCTCGGAATCCGCGCCGCGCCGACGATCTCCTCACCGAGTTCCAGACCGAGCTCGTCGATGAATGGGAGATAGACCCCCGCGACATCGTCTACGCGTCCGAGAAGAACCCTCTCGACTGCTACCGAACCCTGTCCACCCTGAAGCAACGGATCGACCGGACAATGGAAGGGACCTATGACCCCCGTATGGTACTCTCGCCCTTGGGCAGCAAGGTGCTGGCGGCAGGGGCGATGATGGCCGCCATCGAACACGGCATGTCGGTGCAATATGTCGAGACGGAAAGCTACGACTTCAGCGCGGCGAAGCCGTCACCAAGCGATCCTCCGGACATGATGGTGCACCTCGTCCTGTCGGGGCCCTTGTACGCGGGCTATAGCGAAGAATGAGCACGCCCAGGTTCAGTTCCAAGCTCGATGCGCTGCCCGCCACTCTCGACCTTTTTGCCGATTTCGATCCCGCCCCGATCGCGACATCGCTCATGCGGGGAAACTGTGGTCACGCCTTGGCGATCGGATCCGGCGGTTCGGTCGTCGCAGCCGAATATTTCGTACGATGCCGAGACTCGCTCGGACTGGGGCCGACGTCGGTCGCCACGCCTATGCACGCGGTTACCGATCATCATTCTCTCAAGTCCACCCAAGTGTGGCTCTTCAGCGCTGGCGGAGACAACCCCGATGTGACCGCGGCGGCGCAGGCGGTCATCGACCGCGCCTGCGTTGATCTCAACCTCGTTACGCGCAACCCTGATGGCGCCGCCGCGGCGATCGTGAGGCAAGTCGGCGGTGCGGTGCATGTTGTTCCAGTCGCAGACCTCAAGGATGGATATCTCGCGACGCACTCGCTTCTTGCGATGACCGTCGGCCTTCTGCTCGCCAGTGCGATGGCGTCTCGCGAACCCGCATCAAGCCCTGCGCCCCTCGAACAGATCGCGGGCCGACTGACCGGGGCTCGCGACATTAGTGAACGCAGCCATCTTGTGGACCAATGGGCGGGCTTTCGGACCAGCGACACCCTGATCATCGCCGCCGATCCGCTGTTGCGGCCCGTCGCATCGCTGCTCGACACGTCCCTTTGGGAAGCTACGCTCTGCCCCGTGCAAACGACCGACTTTCGCAATCTCGCCCACGGACGGCATGCGTGGCTTCACCATCGGGCCAACGACACGGTCGTACTTGCGCTCACAGGGAGTACGTCCCGCGCGTCTTGGGCGGCGATCGACGATGTGCTTCCAGATGGTTTGCGGCGCACGGCGGTCGACCACGGCCGTTGCGGTAGGCTCGAGAACCTGCTCGCCCTGATCGACGGGCTCTCGTTGGTCGAGGCCATCGGCGAAACCCTGGGCATCGATCCCGGCAAACCCGGTATCGGCGAATTTGGCCGTGCGATCTACGACGACCGATCCCTCGAAAAGCTGGCCCATAACCTTCCGCCTCGGCTACGTCACAAACGCGCGGCAATGGCGAAGGCCGATGCGTCGTATCCCGAACAGCCCAGCCTTGCGTCAATTGGCAGCGAGCGGTTGCGAACACTCGAAGAAGCGGACATTGGCGGTGCGGTCTTTGACTATGACGGGACCATAGTGACGACCGACGGGCGATATGATTTGCCCGATCAGAGAATTGTCGACGAGCTGGTCCGGCTGCACCGGGCGGGCTTGAAACTGGGGATCGCAACCGGGAGAGGCGGCTCTGTCGGAGACGATCTTCGCAAGGTACTTCCCGCAGACCTCCTCTCCTTAATGGTCATCGGCTACTATAACGGCGGATATATCAGCACCGCTGACGTCCAGATCGAGCTGGATCCGCCCGCGCAGAGCGCAGCTATCGCCGCCACCGCCTCGTGGCTGGAGAAACGGAACGACCTCTTCCTTGAGAAAAAATTCAAGGCAGGGCCAGTGCAGATCAGTGTGGACATGCACCGCCTGAAACACCCGTACCGATTCGCGCTCGATCTTGCTGCGTGCCCCCTAATCGCGACCGGCGAGGTAAGGATATCGGCGTCCGGACACAGCTTCGACATCGTTCCCTCGTCATCGAGCAAAGCGGCTGTCGTCGAGGCGGTCCGCGACGTGGCACGCCCAGGGACAGCAATCCTGTGCTTCGGGGATAGTGGCGCCGCTTCGGGCAACGACCACGCGCTGCTCTCGCATCCGCACGGCGTTAGCGTCGGCGAAGTCTGCGGCGCGCCAAACGGTTGCTGGTCGCTGTTCGGCGGCACTATAACGGGACCGGAGGCCCTTCTCAAACTGTTGGCCGCTCTGGTACAATGTACGTCTGGCGAGATTCGCCTCGACACAGCTTCGCTGTCGCTAGACAGTCGATGACCCAAGGAGTACATAGCAAGAACATGACTACCGCGACTTCTCTTCAGTACCGCTTCGACGTAGCTGGCACAGGACTGACCGTCCTAGACAGGATCTACGCCGATGGCGACCTGACCGACGAAGCGCTGGGAGGCTCATGCGGGAATGTACTCCTGTCGCTCGCGATGTTGCATCGGAATGTCGTTCCGCTGCTGATGCTCGGCGACGACGATGAGGGCGGGCAACTGCTCGCGGAGTTCGTCGAGGCCGGCGCGGTCGTAGATCACATCCATCGCCAATCGGGCACGCGCTCGCCGATCATCGCCCAGGAGTTGGACACGGCGTCGGGCCATCACGATTTCACCTTCGTCTGCCCCGAGACGAGCGAGGATCTTCCGCGCTACGTTCCGATCGGACAGAGCGAGGTGGCCTCCGCGCTCCACATCCTCACCCAGTGCAGCGTCTTCTACGCCGACCGGCTGTCGGAGAGCATCCTGGAAGCCATGAAGGCTGCCCGGCGCTCAGGTGCAATCATCTTCTTCGAGCCCTCGGACGTCGAGCAAGACGACCTGTTCGATGAGGCGCTAGGCCTCGTCTCCATCCTCAAATATTCTGTCGACAGGCTTGGCGAGCGCCTGGCGGACCTGCATCATGACTGTGTGCGGATCGTCACGCACGGTGCAGCAGGTCTTGAAATCCGCCATGACGACCAGGCCGTGTGGTGTTCGGCGATAAGTGCGCCAGCGGTACTCGATACCTGCGGTTCGGGCGACATGGTGAGCGTTGGCGTCATCGACTGGATGCTCTCGTCCGGCCTCCAAGCGAACGACCTCAGCACTACAGTGCTGATCGAGGGTATAGTCGCTGGTCAACGACTAGCCGCCGAAAACTGCGCCTTTGTCGGCGCACGCGGCCTCTTCAAGCATTGCGGCCCCAACTATGCCCGCGAAGTCCTGCGCGTGCCGTCAAAGGCCTATTCAGCGGCGACGAGGCAACATTCGTCCTCCTGACGGAGTTCGTCCCGTATCTCCATCAGCAGCACGCCGAGCATGTTCTTGCCCGCGCCGTTTACTTCGCCCCAGAGCCGGTTGACGTCATTGTCCACCGTAGCCGATTCGACAAGGCGGGCGTCGCCCGTCGATAGCAGCAGGTCGCGAAGATCCGCGTGCTGGGTGAACTTCGCCCTGAGCACAGCCCGCATGCGGTCAAACTTCGAGGTAGACCAGCCAGGGGCCACATCCCAATAATATAGGCCGTGCGCCGCCATTGCTAGCAGCGCTGGCGACGGCGCCGCCAGCAGCCACTTACGGACCTCAGGCTTGCGCGCCTTGCCCGCCTGGTACGCATGCTCGCTGGTGGCGAACGCCTCGCCCTCGAATTCCACCTCGCGACGATATAGGTTGCTGAAGGCGCCATAGGGCTTCTCGCTGGCCCGGTAGAACCGAATTTCGTCCACTCGAAACCTCCTTGCAAATTTAATTTGTTATATGCATGCTAATTTGCATGAAGCCGACAATCAAGCAGCTTGATGACCTGAAGGCGAAAATCGTTGCTGCGCGCGCAGAGAAAGGACTAAGCTACGCGGAATTAGGGAGAATTTCGCTCGTCCATCCGAGTCAGGTCAGCCGGATCTGCGAGGGGCATTTCAAGACATTCAGCCACAACGTCGTGCAAGTCTGCAAGGCGCTGGAAATCCGGGTTCCGCGCTTGGAGCCACAACAGTCGAGCATGGCGCCGGAATGGGCGCAGGCGATGTCGAGCATGCGCAAGATATGGGACGACACGCCCGAGGGCGCGCAGGTTATCTCCCGCATGCTGGATGCGATCGCCGATCTCAAGGTTCGGGCCAACTAAGCGCGGGTCGCTTGCGCCGAAGCGGCCTTCAGCGAGCGAGCCCGCCGTCTTCGGGTCGACGATATGATGGCGACAGAAGATACGCTCGCCGCATTGCGCAAGGCAGCCAAAGAGCCCACATAGGCAATTCTCATCGATCTCATCAGGAGATTAGGGCATCGGCTTCTAGTGTACGTACGCCGCCATCTTTCGAGGACGTTCATCTTTAGGCTCAACGTCCGCTGTGTCGGCGATACACGTCGTACTCTGGCCGCCTAGATCCGGTCGTCTGACCTAGGTTTCGTCGCTCTCCTCTTCCTCGTCGAGTACGTCCGTGAAGCCGCTTCCCTCAACGAGCACCTTGTAAGCGGCAAAGGGAATTATGTTCAGTTTCGCGATGCGGTTGAGCAGCCGTGGAAAGCCGGTCTCATCATAGACTTGGTCGTTCTCGGCGGCCTTGGTGACGAGGTAGCCGATATGGTCGGGCGTCAGATGATCGAGCACTGGCAGGAGCAGCCTTGTCCGCCTGATCCTGGCGTGGTTGTAAGTGTTGGATTTGAGATAACGCGCGATAATCGCATCGACAACGATGGGGCGCAGGCCTTCCTCGGCCAGCAAAGCGGCCAGCTGGTTGGTGTTGAAATCCAGCAGACGCTCCTTGAGCTGCGGCACCAGGTCTGGGATATGCACAAGAAACGGAAAACTAGGCTCGATTTCATTGTAGTCGGCGCCTTCGATGAAATGAGTCACGCGGTCGCGATTCGCTGCATCGAGCAGATCCCATGCTGCCGGCCACGCGGCAACGAACGCCACAGCGGTCGGCAGTTCCTCGTCATTGGCCTTGTGAAAGATCTTTCGGAACTGCTGGCCAATTCTGGGTTCCGCAATACCCCTGTGCGTGTCGGCCACGATGGTCAAGGCGGTGAGCGCCTGCGGCAGTTGGTGGAAGCCATCGTCGAGTTCGATATAGCCGAAGATCAGGGCGTCGATGAAATTCTTGACCAGCGTGGGCGTCGGGTGGCCCAGAGCGCTGCTGGCCAGCTGGGTCTTTGCCTTGGCGAGATCGGTCGGGAAATAGGCTGACGAGACGAGGGTCTTGAGGGCCTCAAGCGCCGCCTTTCCCTGAACGGGCGGTTGGCTGAGTACGTGCGCGATCGCATTACGCAGGTGCAGCCGCGCCAGTTCAGCGGGAGGGCGGAAGGCTTCACCGACGCGGTTGAACGATGGATGGGCGCAGCGGTGGCGGTCCTCACGCAGACGCTCGAGATCTGTCAGTTGCTGCGCGTCGATCAAGGAAAGGTCGTTGAAAACCTTTTGCAGAATCTCCCGTTCGAATTCTAGCGCCTGCTTCGTCGCCTGCTGCGCGCCCGAATGAATCTGCTGCTGGTAGATCTCGAAAGTTTCGAGAATCCTACTCGCCGCCGCCTCCCCGCCAATACTAAGGTCTCGGACCTTGTCCATCAGATCGAAGACCACGGCGATCCAGCTCATGACGATCGTCGCGCGATAGGCGCCGCCCCGATAGGACGCGACCGCTTCCGCGATATGTTCCCGGGCCTCATCCGTCCGGCACCGCAGGATTAGCTCGTCCAGATCCGACAGTCGCTCAAGCATCTTCGAACTCTCTTTTATGTCGCGGCAACCGGACGACATCGTGCTGAAGGAACCGCCAAGCAGCGGATTCTGCGTTAAAGCACGGAAAATAAGTGTGGAAAAGCCGTTAGCGTCGACCGGAACTCTCGCGTGGCAGGCTGGGCGACTGCGCTCCAGCGGGCGGTGATCGTTCCCCCTGTCTGATGATATGATGATATGAAGTAGGCTGTGGAAGGGAGCCCCCCCCCTGAGGGTCTGGAGCCTGTAGGGCGCACGGGCCCCTTCCGCATCGGTCACAACCCTGAACAGTTGCTTGGGACTGCTGACCCCGCACGCCATAGACAGGATCGCCAACACCTCGGATGGAACCGTATTTACCGGAGGCATGGTGTTTTAAGAGCTAGATTTATGAAGGGGACCGCTTTCAGGGCGCGCGTCGAATGCCCTGAATGTCAGCTCTGTCGGCGGTTCAGGACGTCGCTCCGAAGCGGTGATAGTCCTCTTCATTCCCCGGGCCCGCCGGTTGTCCGGTGATCTCGCCCCAGGCGCGTCCGATCGCTTCGGCGAGATGCTGCGGTAGGATGCGATCGCCATCGGGTCGCGAATGCAAAGACATGAAGCTGTTTCCCCACCGCCGATAAGGCTCCGGCGCCGCGAGAGGGGTTTCGACCAGGAAGAGTTGATCGATGGAGCGGCACCGATTGTCACGCATCGCGTCTCCCACCAGGGCCACGATCGAATGCCGATCCAGCCGAAAAGGCGGGGTGATCAGTGCCAGCAGCCCCATCGCCTCTGGCCGACCCAGCGCAGCCTTCGTCGCTTTGAGCTGCGCGTTCGCGGCCTTCGCCTCCGCCAAGACCCTTTTGCCAGCGATCCGCAGCGTGTTCATGGCGATCGCGGGCGGCAGATCGTGCAACCTCACCGTCACAGTGCCGGATATTACCGGTGCTCCCATATGCGTATTGCGCAAAAACATCTCGCCAACCGCCTCCGACGTCTCGTCCGATGCGGCCCGATCTGTGGTGAGCGACTTAACCTCGACGATCACATCGTCCGCCGGGAACAGGATATCTGCGATCTTGCCCGTATAGCCGGGTCTCGTGTGACTCTCGATCGGCTCACCGCCCGCGGCGGTGAGCACCGAAACCATCAGGTTATGCTGGTTCATCTGGCGTTCGCCGTCTTTCCGCGCGGCTTTCCCCCGAAAGCTGCGATCCAACCCCACAAAACAACGATGGATGGATGACCGGTTTCGGTAAGGCAAGTCCACGCCGCCAAGGACTACTTTGTCGGCTTGAACGGACGGCGCGTTCGCTCTCGCCTGACGTCTGCAATCGAGGGCGCCGCGTTTTGAAGCCGACCGTCGCGAAGGTCCCCATGTTGACCTGAAATCAGACCTCCAGGTTACGCATTTCATGGACCTATCGTCCCAACAGTCGGCGTTCCAACAGGGCCTGCATATCCCGCCGACCATCTGCAATGAGGAGAATAAATACACGGTTCCCAGCCACTCGGTAGATCAGCCGATATGGATGAAGGAGAAGCTGTCTAAACTCCTTGATCCCGAACCCCTCCAATTCCTTCGGTACGCTGCCGCGCATCGGAAACTGTTTCAGCGCTTCGATCTTCCCCGCAAATGCATCAAGGAGCGCGTCGGCGTCAGCACGCGATCGGTGCTCGGAGAGATAATCGAAAATGGCTTCGAGATCGTCTTCCGCACCCCGGGTGAGTTCAACCTCAAACCTCCCAGCCTTCGTCAATTGGGCGCTGCCTTCTTCTTAAGCCGGGCAATCACCGATCGCGCAGCCTTTGTCCGCCCTGCTTCGATATCCTGGTTACCGATCGCGAGCAGCTTGAGAAGCGCCAACGCCTCCTGCGTTTCCTCAAAGGACGCGACATCCTGGATGACGGCTTTGGCTTCGCCATTCTGCGTAATCACCAGTGGCTGACGCCGTTCTGCGAGGTCAAGCAGCACCTCAGCAGCATTGGCCTTTAGATAGCTGATCGGCTTCACCTGGCTCGAATATCGCATGGCATGACCTTCGTGGACTAAATTCGAACCAAATATAGTCCGCCCGTGAGGATATCGCAAGGCCGGTGCAACTTTGGCGGTTACTGAAAATTCCGACTTTTCACCAGCGGTCGCTCTCGCACATGATCGATATGCAAGTCGCGCACGAGAATATCACGCGCGGCTGGCTGCCTTGCTGAACTATCCCTGGGATCAGGTCCTCCGCCGCTCCGCGCCCCATCGCCGCGGCCGTAGGGAAGAGGAAACGCCTCCCCTCTTTGCCCCAAAGATCCCAGCAATGGCGATAGGTCGACCAGCTTCTTCGCGATAACATGCACAACCTCGCCCTCCCGCTGCACCTGCCCGTACAGCCCGAGCATACGCGCACCCATGACGATCCGCCGGTTCTGTTCAAACATGCGCGGCCAGATAATGAGATTGGCGATCCCGCTCTCATCCTCAATGGTAATGAACATGACCCCCTTGGCCGACCCCGGTCGCTGGCGCACCAGCACCAGCCCGGCCAGCCAGATGTAGCGGCCCTCCTTGGTCGTATCGAGCGTGCTGCACGGTACCATCTTCTGCCGCTGTAATTCCTCTCGCAGGAACGACACCGGATGCTGGCGCAACGTAACGCCAACATGGCCATAATCCTCGACCACCTCTCTCCCTTCGCTCATCGGCCGCAGGGCAACGGCCTGCTCGACAATCTCCTGTACGAACCCGTTTTCCCGCGTGTCAGCGGCAGCAAACAGCGGCAGTTGCTCGTCACGCAGCGCCTTGATCGCCCAGAGCGCTTCCCGCCGGGCAATGCGCATGGCGCCCCGAAAGGCATCGGCTTCAGCGAGTCGATTGAGGGCGCCCGATCCCACGCCTGCCCGGCGCCATAGCTCCTCTACGCTCATGAATGGCTCATCCGCCCGCGCCGCGATGATTCGGGCGGCGTCTGTTTCCTTAAGCCCCCGCACCATCCGCATGCCCAGCCGCACAGCGAACCGGTCGCCAGTGGTCGGCTCCAGCGTACAATCCCAGCGTGATGCATTGACGCAGACCGGGCGCACCTCGACCCGATGGGCGCGGGCATCGGCCACAATCTGGGCCGGCGCATAGAAACCCATGGGCTGCGAATTGAGCAGGCTCGCGCAGAACACCTCGGGATGCCAGCATTTGAGCCAGCAGGACGCATAGGCGATCAGCGCAAAGGAGGCCGCATGGCTTTCCGGGAAGCCATAGCTGCCAAAACCCTCCAGCTGACCGAAGGTCTTCTCGGCAAACTCGGCGGTGTAACCGCGCTCGACCATGCCGCTGACCAGCTTTTCCTTGAACTTCGACACACCGCCGGTGAACTTGAACGTCGCCATGGCGCGCCGCAGCTGATCGGCCTCGGACGCTGTGAAGCCTGCGCATTCGATTGCTACCCGCATCGCCTGTTCCTGAAACAGCGGGACGCCCAACGTCTTGCCCAGCACCTTTTCCAGTTCGGGCTTGGGATATTCGACCTTCTCCTTCCCCGCCCGCCGGCGCAGATAGGGATGGACCATATCGCCCTGGATGGGGCCGGGCCGCACGATCGCCACCTCGATCACCAGATCATAGAAGGTGCGCGGCTTGATATGGGGGAGCATCGCCATCTGCGCCCGGCTCTCGATCTGGAACGCGCCCAGCGTGTCGGCGGCGCGGATCATGGCATAGGTACGCGGATCTTCGGGTGGAATGGAGGCCAGGTCCATGCGGATGCCCTTATGCTGCTCCAGAAAATCGAACCCGCGCTTCATGGCCGTCAGCATGCCCAGCGCCAGGCAATCGACCTTCATGAATTTCAAGGCATCTATGTCGTCTTTGTCCCATTCGATGACCTGCCGGTCCGCCATAGCGGCGGGCTCGATCGGCACCAATTCGTCGAGCCGGTCATGGGTAAGGACAAAGCCGCCGGGATGCTGAGAGAGATGGCGGGGCGTGCCGATCAACTCGCGCGCGAGGTCCAGCGCCAGCCGCAATCGCCGGTCGGAGAGGTTGAGGTTCAATTCCTCGGCATGGCGCTCCTGAACCCCCTCCTCGCTCCAGCCCCAGACCTGGCTCGACAGCGCCTTGATCAGATCTTCGGAAAGGCCCAGCGCCTTGCCGACATCCTTGATCGCGCCCTTGGCGCGGTAGCGGATGACGGTCGAACAGAGCGCGCTATGGTCACGGCCATAGGTGTCGAACACCCATTGCATGACGATCTCGCGCCGCTCATGCTCGAAGTCGACGTCGATATCGGGCGGCTCTTTGCGCTCCTGGCTGATGAACCTCTCAAACAACAGGTCGGAGCGTTCGGGGTCGATCGAGGTGATACCCAGCACATAGCAGACCGCACTGTTGGCGGCCGAGCCCCGCCCCTGGCAGAGAATGTCCCGGCTACGCGCGAAACGGACGATGGAGTTCACCGTCAGGAAATAGGGCGCATAACCAAGCTCGGCGATCAGCCCCAGCTCGTGGCGCAGCAGGCGCGCGACCTTGTCGGGCACGCCCTCCGGATAACGGGCCTTTGCCGCCTCCCAGCTCATCTGCTCCAGCGCCGCCTGCGGCGTCTGGCCCGCGATGCTCACTTCCTGCGGATATTGATATTTGAGCTCGTCGAGTGAGAAGCGGCAGCGCTCGGCAATCTCCAGCGTCCGGGCCAGCGCCTGGGGATAGCGACCGTAGAGGCGGTGCATTTCTGCAGCCGGCATCAGATAGCGGTCGGCATAAAGCTCACGCCGGGCGCCAAGCTCATCAATGGTGCAGCGATGACGGGTGCAGGTCATGACCTCCTGCAACACACGGCGATGCGGATGGTGATAGAGGACATCGCCGGTGATCACTGTCGGCACCGCATGCCGTGCAGCGAGATTGGAGAGATTATGGAGTCGCAACTGATCGCCCGGCCGCCGGCGCAGGGTCAGCGCCAGATAGCCCCGTCCGGCAAAGAGTTTGGCGAAGCGCCCGATCACGGCCTCGGCTTCCTCCACCTCGCCGGGCAACAATATGGCGAGCAGCCCTTCGGCAAAATCCGCGACATCGTCCCAGCCGAGGATGCATTTGCCCTTCCCGCCCCGTTTCTTGCCGCGGCTGAGCAGTCGGCAGAGGTGGCCATAGCCAGATCGGTCGATGGGATAGACCAGTAGCGACTGACCGTCGGCAAGGTCGATCCGACAGCCGACGATCAGCCGGACGCCGGTGACCTTCGCCGCCTCATGGGCCCGCACGATCCCGGCCAGGCTGTTGCGATCGGTAATGGCAAGGGCATCGAGGCCACAGGCTTCCGCCTGGGTGAACAGCTCCTCACAGCTCGACGCACCGCGCAGGAAGGAGAAATGCGAGGCGCATTGGAGTTCAGCATATCGCATGGCGGCACCTGCCGATTCTCACATCATAGCGCATATTGTTCGCTATTTGTTCCATAACGCCATGAGTCAATCGCTGATGCAGCCTATAATCGTCGCAACGCGTTCAGATGCCAGCGCCCCAGTCATCGACAGCAAGCGAGGAAACGTACTAATGGCGGCCAAACTCAAGGTGTTCCGGACCCCGATCGGTTTCCACGACGCCTATATTGCCGCGCCCAGCCAGAAGAAGGCGCTCGAAGCCTGGGGCGCCGACAGCAATCTTTTCGCACGCGGTGTCGCGGAGCAGGTGACCGATGCTAAGCTCATGAAGGCACCGCTTGCGCAGCCCGGAACGGTGATCAAGGTGCCGCGCGGCAGCACCGAGCAGCATTTTGCAGCGCTCGCGAAATCGAAACCACCAGCAAAACCCGACAGCAAGAAGCCGGACACTACAGCCGCGCCACCGCGTCGCGCGAAGAAACCCCGCCCTCGTCCAAGCCGAGCGGCCCTCGATACGGCCGAGCAGAAGTTGGAGGCGCAGCAACAGGCGCTCGATGCGAAAGTCGCGGAACTGGAAGATCAGCGCGCCGGGCTGAAAGAGGAAATCACGCGCTTGCGGACTGCGGGAAAGAAGGAACAGGCAAAGCTCGAAACCGCCATCGTTGCTGCCCGCAGGAAATACGATGCTAAGCTGGATCAGTGGAGAGCTGACAGCTGAACCACGTCCATTCGGTAAGACCCGCGTTATACCGATTTTCATTCATGGCTTACAGCCAGCATCTCCATCATTCCCGTGCACGCTCTTTAATGAAGCATGTCCGCAGCCCCATCGGCGGGCCAATCGCCCACGGTGATGGCGACAGCGGCAAAAAGGGGCGGTCTCCGGCCATGGCGCATCCTGCACGGTCAACTCCCTTGCCAAGCTCGGTCTGCCCGCCGCGATCGGCGGGGGCGTGTTGCCCCTTCTACAGAGGCCCCGATTGGAACCGACGGCCTGAGAGGGCGTTCTGCTTTTATCGGGTCGAACTATTGCCCCCCGCTTGATTGATCCGGTGAAACTTCGGCCCCGCCAGCCTCCCGCTGGCGGGGTCTTGTCGTTTCGGCCGCTTTCGAAACCGGAACAGATGCTCAAGCGAAATGTTCTATTTCATTGAGATATTGGGATTGGAGAGCAGCGTGAGCGACAATCAGCAGGAAGACATCAAGCCCACGCTCTCGGACAAGGATTTCAAGGATAAACTCGCCGAAACCATCCCGCATCTGCGCGCCTTTGGCCGCGGCCTGTGCCATGACGCTGACGCTGCCGACGATCTCGTTCAGGAGACCATGATGAAGGCTTGGGCGGCGCGCGCGCGCTTCGTTGCGGGAACCAGCTTCAAGGCCTGGACCTTCACCATCCTGCGCAATCATTATTTCAGCCAGATGCGGCGCAAGCGTTTCGTGGGCGATTGGGACGATGTAGTCGCCGACCGCAAGCTCGCGGCGCCCGCCGGGCAGGATATGAGCGTGGAACTGCGCGACATGATGCGCGCTCTGGCCGAACTGCCCGATCCGCAGCGTGAGGCACTGATCCTGGTAGGCGCGGGCGGGCTTTCCTATGAGGAAGCCGCCGAAATCATGGGCACAGCCGTCGGAACGGTCAAAAGCCGGGTATCCCGCGCCCGCGCCACGTTGGAGGCGCTGATCGATGGCGGCGTGCTCACCACCAAGTGGCGTGACTTTGAAGATGGCGATCAGGCGGTCATCAGCATCTTTGCTGATCTGGAAAAGATCCAGGCACGCCGCGCTCCTGTCCCCATACCAATCGCTTTGCCCCTGCTGCCAACAGCCGCCTGAAGACCAGCGCGCCGTCGCATAAAGGATCCCCGCCGGAGCAAAGCTGCACGGCGGGGCCGAGGTTCAGGGAGGTGTCGCCCCAAGGGAGGAGCGACACATTCCAAGCTATGCCTTTTGCGTAGCAATTCAAGATGGATTGATCACCGTTCTGAAACGAATGACGGATCAATATGGCAGTCCTGCCAATCCCAGTCGCCTCGTCGAGCAAAAGCGACAAAGCCATCGTCGAGGTTCAGCGTGGCGTCGCCGCTGCGAAAATGTCGGCCCAGCGATGAAGGTTTGCGGGCGAGAACCAGTTCGCCGTCGGCCAATTGCACCCGCGCCTGCCGTCCTTCGATCCGCAGGCCAAGACTGCGTCCCTGCGCGCAGGCGACATGGAATGACGCGTGATGCTCAGCGGCCGTGGCCGTGGCCGTGAGGGACCCCGTCAACATTAGGATAAGGACAAGAGGAAGCGCAGACATGGCAATCTCCACGGCTTGCATCCTCTCAAGGCAAAAATGACTGTCTGCCCTCAATCCTTTTCCGCTGCGGCAGTTCCGTTGGCAAGTGCGTCGCTGATCATCGCTGCCAATGTTTCTTCGGCGCGGCCGCGCGCGGCGGCATCCTTGGATTCCAGATCATGGCGCAGCCATTGCGGCGCGCGCGCGATCACTCGTAAAATCAAAGCGTTCATTTTTTCATCCATCGGCCGAGCCTATGACGGTAGAGTGACGGTGGCGCAATAAAGCAAAGCTTGCGGCGAATAAGAGCTGCCTGTCCGGTTACTGGTTGCGCGGGGTGCGATCATTGCGGGCCTGGGCGTCCGATCACGCTACCGCTCGTTGCAATCAGGCGAACAGCCCATGCAGGAACCAGCCCTGCCCGCCGGTGGCGCTGTCCATGCCATCACCCTGACGGAAGACCCAGTAGCGCGCGCCCGTCTCGTCCTCGACGAGGAAATAGTCGCGGACGCTCAGCCATTCCTCATCACTCACATGCCATTCGCCATAGATGCGCTCCGGTCCATCGGCCCGCTTCACCTTGCGGCGCATGCCCCGCCACACGAAATGAACCGGGGGATGATCGGGCAGCAGCGCCATGGTGTCGATCGGCTCGGGCCGCTTGAACAGCCGGGCCGGGCGCGGCCAGCGTTCAGGCCAGCGCAGCAAAGTCGGATCGGCCATGGGCGGAATGCGGGTGACTGAGCGTTCGGGAATATCGCTCTCGCGCGCGGCCACCCGGTAGAGCCGCTCCTCCCCTACCCTGTTCCCCAATATATCGACGAGCATGGCGACATCGGGCATCGGCGTTTCGCCCAGATGCGAGATGGTGCGAAGCCCCAATGGCTCGACCTGGGGGGCGGAAAGCACCATCTTCTCGACCCCAAAGCCAGGATCAACCGTTTCGATCCTGTCGCAGAGCAGCCGTCCCATCTGCTTCCTGTCACGGCTGGGCTTGGCGAGTCCTGCCCGGATGGCTTCGACCCGGTTGTCGACCCGGTGGAAGCGCAAATCCAGCCTGCGCGCGCCAACGCCCGCTTCCTCCAACTGCTGGCACAGGCCATCGACCAGCTTGTGGGTATAGCGGGCAAGGGTTTCAGGCGCGCCGATCGGCTCAGCAAAGCGGCGTTCTACCTCGATGGTTTGCGGTGCTGCAACTGGCTCGAACGGCTCGGCGACACGGCCATAGGCCTGGTCGAGCCGCAGCCCCGGCATCGATCCAAAGCGCAGCGCGAGCGAGGCGCGCGGCATGGCTTCCAGATCGGCGATCGTCTCCAGGCCCAATTGGCTCAATGATCTGACGATGGCCTGGTCCAGGCGCAGCGCGACCAGCGGCAGATCGGCAATCGCCTCCTCGAGGTCGAGCGGATCGATAACGCGCAGCGGTTCCGGGCCATAGCGGGCCAGCGCATGCGCCGCGCCATAGGCCGGCGCACACACCGCGCGCCCGACCGTCTCCACCTCGGCCAGCCGCTGCACGATGTCCTTGAGCAGGCCCATGATGCCGCCATGGACATGGGCAGCGCCGGTGATATCGAGCATCAGCCCATCGGGCGGATCGACCGCGATAATCGGTGCGTAGCGGCGCAGCGACCAAACGGCGAGCCGCTCCAGCCCGTCCCGGTCCGACTGCGGCTCGGCATCCAGGATGAGGAGATCAGGCACCAGTGCCTGCGCTTGGCTGACCGCCATGCCTGTGTGCAGACCGATCATGCGCGCGGCGGCATTCGCCGCGGTGACCACCCGGCGTTGCCCGTCGATGCCAGCAAGGATCAGCGGCGCGTCAGGAGGCGGCGCGCTCTGCCCAAGCCTGCGACGCAGCCGATCCGTCGGCCAGGTCGGCAGGAAGAGCGAGACGACCTGTCGCATCGCAGGCTTCCACCAGAAAATCGGCGCTCTCTCCTGCCCGGCACCGTATGAGCTCAACGAACCAGCGATGGCGGCCGACACCCGGCACCGGCAGTGGGTCGGATGGAACAGCTGTCACCCGCCATCGCGTCGCGGCCGCCGTCGGCTGGCCAAAGTCCGACGCCTCGGCCAGGCGCCGCCAGCGCCGGATCGCTATTCCAATGGTGCCGCTGCTCTCGGCTGCCAGTTGGAGACGCCGCGAGGAGGTCATCGACAGGCGCGCGAGTTCCGCCACCACACCGCCCAATCCACCATGGCGCAGTCCTTCCTCGAAACAGGCGAGAACCGCTGTTTCATCGCGAGCTTCCACATAGATGACGCGATCGGGATCAAGTCCAGCCTGCGCAATCGCTGGCGCGAACAGGTCGGGCTCGGTCATGCACCAGAGGATGCTACCGCTCACCCGCGCAAGAATACCGGCAGTGAACAGGGCGGCGGCCGCCCCATCGGTCACGCCCTGCGCGCCGCCAGCCACTTCATGCAGCGCTCCTAGCGCCAGACCACCGCCGGGCAGTTTGGCATCGACCATTTCCAAGCCAAATGGCAGAACCTCTTTGCGCCTACGCTCTGTGCCTTCGATCTCGGCAATCTGGGCGCGCAGGGCAGCAACGCGGGGGCGCGCCCCTCTTTCCATCATCGAAGGGCCTCCTTGTGGCTCGCGGTTGGATTGTTCCTATTTTGTTCCAATTACAGTATGAGTCAACGCACTGGAGTCGTTGCTCGTTCAGGATCGGCGGTACGCTCTCGAAACAAAGCGGGAAAACCCATGGTTGTGCAGCGAAAAAAATTGAGCCTGAAGCATGGGGAGGAGGCTCCGGAAAAAAAGCGCCCCTCGCACATGCGGATGAATCGGAGCGCGAATCGACGCCGCCGCGTTATCATCCGAGCCACGATCCCGCGCTTGTCACCGATGATGAAATTCCCTGGTAAGGAGGCCCAAGCATGACCCCGCGTATCATCCCGATCGAAGGTCTCGACACCTTGCCACGCGAGGAGGCCCTGCGGCTTCGTGTCGCCCAGCAGACACTGGAGCTGGTCCTGGGGTCAGCGGTTCGGGACAGCGAGCAGACGGTCGATCCCGATCTTGCGGTCGAGGGCATATTGATGGGCCTCGCCTGCATCATGGAGCAGGCGCCTGAGTTCCCGACGCGGCAAAGCCTACGCAAAGGCGGGGAGGCCTATGGCAAGATGCTGGGACAGCAAGCCCAGAATTTGCGCTCGACCTTCGAAGAAACCGGCATGCATCCGATCGACGCTCTGCTCGACCGCTTCATGTCTGTCGCCGACGACGGCCAGAAGCCAAACTGATCGGCCTGCCATGTCGAGGCTCCATTGCATGGCTGCAGGACTGAGCGAGGTCGCCGCGCATTTCGGCGCAGATATGCCCGCGCCAATCGAGCTCCCGTTCGAAACCACCGAAGGCGCGCTTGGCCTTGTGGTTTTCGAGAGTAAGGGTCGGCGGATCATGCGCGGCGTTACCTGGGGGTTTAGCCGCCTGACCCGCGAGATGCGCGAACGCGACGAGGAACCGGGCCGCATCGGGCTGGTCGCCGATCTCACCAATCCGATGTGGGATCATATGGCGCAGGATGCGCGCTATCGCTGCCTCATCGTGCTGACGCATTTCGCCAATCCCGACGGCGTACCGGGTGAGCGGACCCGCACCTGGTTTTCCTTAAAGCGCCAGCCCCTGATGGCCTGGGCGGGCTTTTGCCGGAACATGCCCGAACAAGGTCCGGTCTATGCCGGCATGACGATGGAAGCGAATGACGCCGTGCGTCCGACCAATGACCGTATGCCGGTGCTGCTCGACCCTCATGAATATGACGCCTGGCTCCACGGCGAGATCCGGGACGTGATCGGTTTCCAGTTCCGTCCGCCCTTTTCGGCCGAGCGTTTCCGCGTCGAAAAAACCGAGGATCTCTGGCGGAGCGGCAAGCGTCCGCCCTCTGCAGATAATCAGCTGGCGCTCCTGTGATGGCGTCTGCCCACCAGATCGACCTTTTCGCGCCTCCGCTTCTGCTGGGCCTGCGGTATGAGCCGGGCTTTCTCTCCGATGCGGAAGAAGCAGAACTCATCACCCGGATCGATGCCACACCGCTGGCGCCATTCCGTTTCCAGAAATGGACCGGCAAGCGCCTCACCCGCAGCTATGGCTGGAACTATGATTTCGAGCGGGGTAGCTTTGGTCCGGCCGATCCCCTGCCAGATTGGCTGCTGCCGCTGCGCAATCGTGCCGCCCGCTTTGCTGCGTTGCCGCCAGACGCGCTCGTCCAGGCGCTGCTGATCCGATACGATCCGGGCGCGGGCATTGGCTGGCACAAGGACCGGCCGGTGTTCGAGCATGTCGTCGGCATTTCGCTGGGGGGCGCCGCCCCGATGCGCTTCAGGCGCCGAACGGCGGATGGGTTCGAGCGCCGCACGGTGTCGCTGGAGCCGCGCTCCATCTACCATCTGGCGGGCGAAGCCCGGCATGCATGGGAGCATAGCATCACCGAACAAGAAGAACCGCGCTGGTCGATCACCTTTCGCAGCCTCAAACCGGCCTGATGCCAGGCAGGCACGCCAAGCCCCAATATCCGGTTACGCCAGACGGGCGATATTTTGTCGTGCGTGGCCGTCTCTGGCGGATGAGCAACCCTGCCCTCGGCGAGGCCGAGCGGGCCAAGTTGGTCCATCAGTTGATGACGGCGCGAAGGCAGGTGGGCGAGGCGCTGCGTGCCAAGGATGCCAACGTGGAGAGAAGCGCGCGCGATGCAGTGGACGCCGTCAAACACCAGCTCGGCGAGCGCGGGCCCGTGTGGTGGGGGGATGGCGCGCCCGACTATAATCGGCATCTCGCCCGTAACACCCCCTATGCCCAATGGTTCGGAGCCCTGAGCGATGAACATACCCAATCCTGATCGGCTTCCTCGATCACGGTAACGCAGACAAGCCGTTTCCCCGGCTGACACTCCAATCTTATATCGGCCTTGCCGGTCCGGATCGCGTTGGTCGCAATGGAGACCGTTTCGGTCCGGCACTTAACCAAAAACGACCCGACCACTCTCAATGAATGGCCGGGTCAGTAGAAGTCTCTGAAAACCAGAGCCTTCGGGTCGCGACTCGTCATTAACATAGGGTTCAGATTTCTGGGAGCGCCTTAACTTTAATCCAAGTTCATAAATCCCTTGCAGATGCGGTAAGTGGTTGATTTTCGCAGCCCAGCAAATTTGCATTCCGTAGCGTAAATTGAGATTTTGATCATGGACCGGCCGATGAGCTAAGCCTTCGGGTCGCACCGGTCCTACTCCATGCTACCGGACTCATCCTCAGTCACCGCGCCTGTTGAGAAACAGCATTATCGCGGCCGCTAAGCTCGCCCTCTCAGCCGCATATTGCACTGATTGCAAAAGCTGCACCCGGCGTCGCAGCCTCCGCATTTGTCGGATCGTTCATTTGGCGCCATATGCGCCCTGCCTTTCAGGCATCCTCTCCTAAAACTCAGTACGGCTGGCCATTCATTTGGCCGGCCTTTTTTTTGGCTGACGCGTTCAGGCGACCGCCCGACCGATCTCCTGATAGTCCTCCGGACCGCAAAAATGGACCTGGGCCTTTCCGCGTGCCTTTGAACGATAGAGGGCGGCGTCTGCGCAACCGATCAGGCGCTCGAGGTCCAGGCCAAATTGAGGGGCCATGCTGATGCCGACACTCACCGATACCCGCATTTCGACGCCTGCGATCATATAGGGTTCGCTAAGCTGCCGGATCACGCGTCGCGCCAGCAGTTCAGCCTGATCCTGATGCTGGACGTGGCTCTGGACAAGAATGAATTCATCGCCCCCGAGGCGCGATACGACGTCGTCCGTCCTGACCGTCGCAATGAGCCGGCGGGCGACCTCGACCAGCAGTTGGTCTCCCGCTGGATGACCATAAGCGTCATTGACGGCCTTGAAGCCATCGAGATCGAGATAATGGATCGCAAGCTGATCGCCTGACCTGCGCGATGTTTCCAGGCTGGCGAAAAAGGCCTCACGCAAAGCCAGGCGATTGGACAGCCCTGTCAGCGGGTCGTGGCGGGCCAGATTCGCAAGATCATGTTGGGTGGTCAGATGCTCAACCGAAGCGGCATGAAGGTGGTGCACGGAATCAAGGCTCATCAAGCCGACTGCCAGGAGAAGCACGCCTTCCAGCGCGAAAAACTCGGCATGGAGCGGCTCGTCATATTCGGTCATGGCATGGACCATCATGGCGACCGCCGTTGGCAGAACCGCCAGCATCAGGCTGATCACGCAGAGGCGCGGCCTGCTCGCATTTCGTGAAACGATGCCCGCGCCAAAGGTAAAAATGAGGCTGATGGTTCCGATGTGGATAAGCGGCGCATGGGCAATGAGCGCGCGGATGTTGAGGCCAGCCAACAGCATCGCGAAGATATAGGTTAGCGCAGCGTAGCGCCGTTCCCAGATTCGCAGGGCGACAATCTCCTGTCCGGCGCCCCCGGCGCGATGGAAGGCGCCGATCAGAATAAGCCTGGCCGCCGTCACCAACACAGATGTTCCGGTGAGAGCCGCAATCACGCCATCTTGCCATTTGAGATAAATGAGCGTTCCGACGAACAGATAGAGCAGGCCGAAGCCCGCGATAGGCATGCTCATGGTGAAGAGCGGGGCGACCAGATCCCTGTACACGGCATCGGGCAAACGAGGACGAATGCTGCGCTTGACCGAAAGATTTCGAGCGCTGCGACCATCTGTTTTTCGTCTCTCCATGGCGCAGTAATCTCAGGTCGATGGTTAAGGCCGCCCTACCGATGAGATAATGCGTGGCAGATCCGGGGGCAGCCGACCGCGCCGCCGCGCGCGCCTGTCATTGCTATGCAGCCAGCCATTCCTTCGCCATGGGTCCGCCAGAAGCCGTGCCGCTAAAAGATGAGCGGCCATGAGCCTTTGAGACGTCAGCTCCGCTTCTTTCTTCGGGCCTTATCCTTCAACTCGATCCAGACCGGCGCATGGTCGCTCGTCTTCTCCCATCCACGCGGCGCGGTATCGACCTCGGCCGCGATTAGCCGGGCTTTGGCCTTGGCATTCAGCAGCAGGTGATCGATCCGCAGTCCCGCATTGCGCTCGAACGCGCCACGCCAATATTTCCAGAAGGTGTAGATGGCCTCGCCCGGGTGCTTGTGCCGAAGCGCGTCCGTCCAACCTTGATCGAGAAGCCGCTGATAGCCCGCGCGCACTTCGGGCGCGAAGAGTGCGTCATCGCGCCAGCGATCGGGCGCATAGACATCGAGGTCGGTGGGCATGACATTATAATCTCCGGCGACCACCACCGGCGCGTCCAGATCAACGAGCGATGCCAGATGCGCGTGCAGCCGGTCGAGCCAGCGCAGCTTGAAATCATATTTGGGGCCGGCCCGAGGATTGCCATTGGGCAGATACAGACCAGCGATCAGAACGCCGCCGACCGCAGCCTCTATATAGCGGCTCTGCCCGTCATCGGGATCGCCGGGCAGGCCGCGACGGGTTTCGTGGATCTCGCCGATACGGCTGAGGATAGCGACGCCGTTCCACCGGCTCTGACCGTGCCAGACGGCATCATAGCCCGCATCGCGAATGGCACGTTCGGGAAAGTTCTCTTGCGGGGCTTTGAGTTCCTGGAGGCAGACAATGTCGGGTTCCGCCTCATAAAGCCAGCGCAGCAGCACTGGTAGCCGGCCATTGACCCCATTTACATTATAGGTGGCGATCTTCACAGATATGGACGCTCCTGGTCGGCCGCTTCTCGCACGCGGCCCAACATTACTACTCGCCGCCTGATCGAGTCGTTCCGTTTCTGCCGGACATCCAAGGGCCGCCGGTCGATCACAGCACGAAACGTCGAACGTCTTTCTGCGTTGAACCGGGCAACGATGATGAAGGCGCAGGCAATGGCTAATGAAAAGACCGCACGCGGGCCGCAGGACAGCTCGCGCATCGCGCTCGGCGAAGACTATGAGGTACAATATTGGACCAACCGCTTCGGCGCCAGCAAAGAGCAACTGGAGGAAGCGGTGGAGGCGGTGGGCAACAGCGTCGATGCTGTCGCTGCCTATCTCAACACATAGGCCCGCTTTGACGAGACGATCCGCGGTGCTACGCTGCTCCTCCAACGAAGGAGGATCGCCTCATTTGTAACCTCTACACCGTGCGCAAATCCGCCGCCGAGGTGGCTGCGCATTTCGGCGTGGCGGCGCCGGTCACCCAGTTTAACGCGCCCGACGAGGTCTATCCCGGCACGCCTGGCATGGTGGTGCGAGAGCAGGATGGCACTCGCCTCCTTCAAAGCATGACCTGGGGCTGGCCGGTTCGCCTCAAGGGCATGAAACCGGAGTCCAAGCCCAAGCCGGTCAACAATATCGCTGACTTACGCAAGCCCTTCTGGCTCGGCGCTGCGCGCAAACCCGAATTTCGCTGCCTCATTCCCCTCACAAACTTTGCGGAAGCTGAAGGAAAGGCTGGGGCCAAGACCCGGAGCTGGTTCTCGCTGCGTGATAGTCCCATCTTCGCCTGGGCAGGCCTGTGGCGCGACAGCCCGGAATGGGGGCCGGTCTTCTCCGGCGCGATGACTGACTGCAATGAGGCCATCCGCCCGGTTCATGACCGAATGCCGGTTCTCCTGCATGAACATGAATATGCGCAATGGCTTCATGGCAGCTTTGACGACATCCTAGGTTTTCAAGAGCGCTGCTTTCCTGATGAACTGATCGCCATGGAGCGGACCAGCGAGCCATGGAACAAGCCACGCTCAGCGCCCTCGTCTGCCGCGACGCTGCTGTGACCCCGGAGCAGGAACGATGGGCCGAGGCGCTCGCTATCGAGCGGCGCTTTGGCGAACAGGCGCCAGAGCATATGTATCGCTCCGGTGAGGGCCGCGGATCAGGCGGCTTCGCGTTGATCTTCTGCGGCGCGCCAGTTCCAGGGGAGCAGTTCGTGGAGACGGTTCTGGGGGATGTCGGCGATGCGCGCGAGGACGTCGGCGAGCCAGGCCTGCGGATCGATGTCGTTGAGCTTTGCCGTGCCGATAAGGCTCAGCATGAAGGCCGTGCGTTGACCGCCGCGGTCTGAACCAGCGAAGAGCCACGATTTTCTGCCCAATGCTATACCTCTCAGCGCGCGTTCCTCCGCGTTGTTCGAAAGGCAGATGCGGCCGTCATCGAGGAACGCGGCGAAGGCCGGCCATGCCTTGAGCATGTAATCCATGGCCTCGGCCACATCGCTGTTCTTCGATAGCTTTGACCGATTGTCCCGGATCCATTCTTCCAGATCGGCAACCAGCGGTGCGCTGAGTTCCCGGCGGAAGGCAAGACGCTCCTGGGCCGGTCTGCCGTTGATGGCGCGCTCAATGTCGAAGATCGCGTCGATGCGGCGGACCGCCTCCACTGCCAGCGGCGAGATGACGGCCTTTTTGCGGCGCTTCTTGATCTGCGCGGCGACATCGGCCAGTTCGAAGAAATAACGGCGCGCGTGGCTCCAGCATAGGGCGCGGGTCAGCGGCGCCGGCAGTCTGTTGGCATGGAACAACGCATTATAGCCGGCATAGGCATCGGCCTGGAGGATGCCCGTCCAGCTGCGCAAATGACCCACGGGATGCTCGCCTCGCCGGTCACGGGAATAATGGAAGATCGCTGCCGGCGGCGCTGGCCCGCCGAATGGCCGATCATCCCGGACATAGGTCCAGATCCGGCCCGTATCGGTCTTGGTTTTTGCCAGCACCGGCACCGTGGTGTCATCGCCATGCAGTCGCTCGGCGGCCAGGACATGCGCCTCAATCAACAGATAGAGCGGCATCAGCGCAGCGGTGCAGGTGCCGACCTGATCGGCCAGGGTCGAAAGGCTCAGGTCCACGCCCTCGCGGGCATAACGATCCCGCTGGCGGTTGAGCGGCTGATGCGCGCCGAACTTCTCGAACAGCAGCATCGCAAGGAAGCTCGGGCCAAAGAGTCCGCGGGGCGTGACGTGGAACGGTGCCGGCGGTTGGGTGATCTTCTCGCAATCGCGACAGGAGAACTTCTCCCGAACGGTTTGGATCACCTTCCACTGGCGCGGCACGACCTCAAGCGTCTCGGTGATATCCTCACCCAGCTTGCATAGCCGATCCGAACCGCAGCAGGGGCATGCCTCGGGCGCGGCGATGACGAAGCGTTCGCGGGGCAGATGCTCGGGCAAGGGCTTGCGCGCGGGCCGCTTGCGCTCGAACGGTGCGACATTGGTCTTCGCCGCTGCCAGGGCAGCCAGAAGCTCATCTTCGCTGGCAGCGGTCTCGCACTCCTCGAAGGTCAGTTCCATCTGGTCGAGCAGATGGCGTGTGCGTTCGGACCGCTGGCCAAAAAGGGTGCGGCGCATCTTCTCGTTCTGCAGTTCGAGAAGGGCGTTACGGGCTTCTAGGTCGGCGTTGATCGCCTTGATGCGGGCAACTTCAGCGGCGACTGCCTCGGCAGCGGCAAGCCGCTCGCGAAGGCTGTCGATCTCTGCTTGCGCCTCGTTCCCCATGGCCAACGACATAGCGGAAAAGCACCGGAATCCCTAGCTTTTTAGGTCATGCCGGGGCTTTTATCCGGCCAATGTCGGGCGCCATGTGGCCTGCGGATTACGCCAGTCGATCGCCTCCAACATGCAGGCCATCTGCGAGGGGGAAATGGCGATCACGCCGTCCACCGCAGAGGGCCAAATGTACTTCCCGCGCTCCAATCGCTTGGCATAAAGCGACATGCCCACGCCGTCATGCCAGATGATCTTGCAGAGGTCGCCGCGGCGTCCCCTGAAAATGTAGAGATCCCCGGCGAAGGGATCACGCCCGAAACTCTGCTGCACTTGGAGGGCCAGGCTACGCATGCCGCGCCGCATGTCCGTGTGCCCCGTCGCGATCCATATCCGAACGCCGGAGGGGATTGGGATCACGGCTTGACCGACCGCAGCACTGCCGACACCAGCCCAGGCGATGCGCCAGCGGGAATGCGCACGATCGCCCGCTCGAACTCGACGGTGATCGCCGATCCGATCATTGGCACCGGATCGGCTTGCACCTGCACCTCGGCAAAGCCCTGCGCTGCCTGCTCCATCTGCCGCCGCCATCTGTAAATCTGGTTCGGCCGCAGATCAGCACGGCGGGCAATCTCCGCCACGTTCGCCCCGGGCGCCGAAACCGCAGCGACCAGTTCGCGCTTCTGCTGGTCGGTCCAGACGCGCCGCCGTTCTGGGCCCGAAATTACCGTCATCTGACTCATCGCACCGTCCCTTGTACCGGTGCAAACACCAGTGCTTGCACCGGTGCCATCTCGAAATATCAGCCGATCACTGCAAGGCGGCCCTCACCGGAGCGATACGAGCATATAGCCGAGCGTGTCACTGCGCTGGCCGTGGCGGGTGATGAGACGGGCGTGGCCCGCTGGATCGCGATCGCCGACCGCTTCGATCAGCTTCGGGATCGGCCAGAGGGGTTTCTTCAATGAAGTACGGCAGCCTGGTCAAACTGTGAGGGTGCATGGCAAGCGGGAAATCAACGTCCGCCTTTCCAAATTCCACTCTCCAAGTCCGTCCGAGCATTTTCCCTGCGTCAAAGCGTTCAATTCAAAGTTTCAGAGGGATCCCACATGCGGTCGAAGAGCGTCCACGGTGGCCACCAGTCCTGCCGCCTCCATGTCCAGCAAAAGGTCATGTGCGGACTTTTCGGGCCTGCGAAAGCGCCCGCGCATCCGGCGAATTGCCGCGACGGCGCGGCCCGTATCAAGCGCGATGGTATCGGCAATAAAGTCGTCTGCCGACCGGACTTCCAGATTCAAGCTCTCCAGCAGGGCCTCCGGGAAGTCCTTGAGATTCTCCGTCACGATCGCGGCGGCCTGAGTCTTTACGGCCGCAGCGATCACATGCGCATCGTCCGGATCCGGTAGGGCCTCCACCAGCGGAGTGAGATGAGCGAAATCAACAACCTCCGCTTCGCCAAATGCCTGACGCATTCGGGAAATTTGGGTTGCTGCGATTTCCTCCGCTTCCGCCTGCGATCGCCCCTTGCTGACGAGTATCTTCGCGATGGCTCGGCCCGTTTCCTCTAGAACTGGCGCCGACCATCTGATGCGAAAGAAATCCGCTTCCGCCAATGTCAGCAACAGGTTTCTGCGCAGCACGCTGGCAAGCGTGCAGGCATCAATGAAGGCCGTGTAGCGATTGGCGAACAAGGATCAGAACAATTCGGCGTCGGCCGCCGCCAGATCGTCGAGTGCCTTGGAGCGAATCCCATCCCGCTCACGCTTGTAAGCAAACAAATCCTCGGCGCGCACGCGCCGGTGGCGCCCCACCAATGTGTGGGCAATCTCCTTCTTGTTGAGAAGGGAGATGAGATAGGGCCGCGACACGTTGAGCACGTCAGCAGCCTGCTGGGTCGTCAACATCTGACTGATCGGCACGAGGGTGACTGCGTCTCCCTTGCCGATATGCCTGAGCAGTTCCATCAGCAATTGGGATATGGCGGGTGTCAGTGTGATTTCGGTGGGGGTCTTGTCCCCCTCTTCCAGGAGGCGCAATTTTGCATCGCCGGCGGCATGCGCGGCAATGATCTTGCGAAGCTGATTGGCAGCATCCTTCTCACCAGCGGAGGGCAAGCGGCTACCGATTTCTTCCGCAAAGGCGGGCATGGTCATGGCGCGTCTCCTCTCGGCCTATATGGTCAATAATCGCAGCAAACGCAACCATCGAAGCAGACGAAACATCTCCTGCGCTGGCAGAGCAGACATTCCCACACCAGCATCTCACGTCACGACAGGATCCTGCCAGGTCGTGCGAAGCTCGAAACCTGTGGGTGAACAGCACCGTATCCACCGGTGCTAATTGTGACCTAAGCTGCTCGGGTCGGCTCATTTAACGGTCCGCACCCCACTCGTAGAGCCTTGCGCCTTAGCTCGAGGCCATTGATGATCACCAATTCCTAACAAGCCATTTGTTGTTACCAAAATGCCGGTTCATGATCATCAACGCGGATAGCATGGAGCAGACGATCCTGATCACCGATCCGTGGACGGTCGCGAGGCGGAATCGGTCGATTGCCAGACGCCTTTCCCTGAGTGAGAGAGAATCTGCTGCCGCGCTTTGTGCCACCTGTTACAGAAGCGCATCTGCGCATCGCCGGCGGCATGCGCGGAGCTGTAAATAGGCGGGAAGGTCGTGGGGGATTTCCACCCTCGCTACATGATTGATTATGGCAACAACCCGAAGCCCGACATCCGCTAACGCAGTTTGGAGAGTAGACGGCCCGCCGCACCATGTTCCGCTGCCAGATTACGATTGTAGCTGAGCGGCATCTTGGGCGATTTCCAGCGTAGTGCATCCATGATCCCGGCGATATCCTCACCCGCCGCGAACAGGTCGTTGGTGATCCCAATGCGCGTCGAATGCGCGCTGATCCCCTTGACCCATTGGGCCAGTTCGTCCTTGCTCAAATCCGGTAAGAGTCCTGCGTCCCAGGCCCCCTGGACCCGCGTCTTGAAAATCTGCGTTACCGCCTGCGGCTGCAACGCGGCACCGCCCAGGCTGACGGCCGTCATCGGATCGATGCCAGTGCGCCGCGCTGCCTTGGCTTCTGGCATCAAACTGGACAATCCCCATTGCGTGGCGGCGGCCTCCCGGCGCGCTGCAGCACGCGACACAGCGGGATCGACCGCCTTCAAGCGCTTGATAAACAACCGCCGAAAGATAGGTCCCTTCGTTATTTCAGGAACGCCCAGCAGATCGGCCATCACCGCGATCCAAGCGTTCAGGGCCAGGGTGCTCCGCATCGAGAGGAATGCGGTTGCCCCCTCCCCTTCCTGATCCGCTTTATGGCGCGGGATATGCAGTAACCGGGTGTCGGGATCACTAGCCGGCTGGATATGGGCGATGTCGATCGCGACCAATTCGGAAGCGCGCAGGCCCGTATCGTAGGCGACCGACAGCAACGCCCGGTCCCTCATCCCCTTTTCGTCGTGGGGGCATCCGTCGAGCAGCGCTTTCAGGCTCATCCCTCGCGCGTCGCCGTCAAAAACGTCGCTGACCGAACCCTTGTAGCGCAACGGCCGCGCCTGGCGCTGGGCGGTTCCCAGTTCGCGGCGCAAGGCCTTGAGCGTCAGCGCGACCAGCTTGTCCTTGGTCGGGTCGGGCAGATCGAACAGCCGGTGGAAGGTCGCGATCGCCCAGAGGGTGCGCGAAAGCGTCGCCGGCTTCGCCTTGGCGAGACTGCCCTCCCCCGCTCCGCGCGCCTTTAAATACTGGATTACCGAAATAGGCTGCGCTGGCAGCGCGCTCACCCCAGACCGGCGACATGCCTCGCCAAAGCCCGCCATGTCTGCAAGCAGACCGCGTACCGTGTTGGCGGCCATGGCGGCCAGCGTCGCCTCGACCAGATCAAGATTCGCGGCGGGCCGGCCCGTGGTCGGCAGCATCGCCAGAGCGGCTTCGAACCGCTGGAGCGGGGTGAGCGCTTGCTCCGCCGCGCGCTCCGCCCTGCGCTGCGCGACATATTGCTGGCGCGCGCCATAGGCCCAACGCTGGCCCGGTGCGGGCAGGACCAGTGTGGTCGGCCGAACTCCCTCGGCGGTCGCCAACGGCGCGAGCGGTCCAATCGCCACCGATGGGTCGGCTTCTTCAATGACCAAGGGCGCAACATTGCCCTCCGCTGCGCGGACCGATACCGCTTGCCCGTCCTCCATCGGCTGGTCGTCGCCCATGACCGCGCTTCCAGCGACGTCCGTTTGCTCCACCGAAGGAACAGGCGTATGATCCGACTCGAAGGCCGGATCGAGAAAGGCGCGCAGCCCGCGCAACGGTCTTCTGCCTTCGCCAGTCATCCCAGTCCGCTCATATTGGTACAAATCGAAGGCAAAATCATATAGCGAACAACATTTTGGATCAATGATAATGGCCCTTGTCATTGATCCAATATTTTAGATGCACCAACAGACTTTCTAAAAACGTCTTTCAGTTTAATATCTGATCCGATAACCCAGACAAACAGGCCGTTTAATGAATCGAGTCTGGAACGATACACCTCGCCATTAAAGGCGAGATTTTGGCGAAAAATGATGGCTTCCTCCCCTCCCCTGCTCGATCCGGCCTTGCTCCTTGCCTATGCCGACGCGCAAACCGCGCTCGCACGGGTGGAAGAACGCCTCCGGCTCAGTCCCGTCCGCCTGCCCTGGAAGGCGCGCATGGCGCTGGCTGAGCGGCAAGCCCTGGCCGGGATCGACGCCTATGAACTCCCCGAGGACGCGGTCACGATCAACGGCCGAGGACGCGCCATCACCAGTGCCTATGACCTGACCCATTGGAAGCACGCCATCGGCATGCCGATCACCCTGGACGAACTCATGGCCGACCCCTCTGCCCTGCTGGCGTGGCTCGGTGCTGAAACCGGTCCTTCCGACGAGCACATCCCGGGCCGCCGCGAGCCATGGGAAATGCTACCGGCAATCGAGGCCTGGAGCAAGGCCTGCCAAGTACTACCCCCCTCCCCTCCCCTGCTCCATGGCGGCCGGATCGCCGCGCTGTGGCGGCAGTTCGCGCCCCTCGCCCGCGGTGATGTCGTGGCCAGCCTGCTGATCGGCGATCGCTGGGGTCCGGGGCGCTGGAACGGATCGCAAGGTGGACTGACAGCCCTCGGCCTGCAACGCGCGGGCGGTCCCTGGAAGATCGCTTCAGGCCACGAGCTCGACCACCTCTGGCTCGGAGCCATCGTCGCCGGGGCGAACGCCCATCTCGACCTGGAGGTGCAACTGCGAAGCTATGCGCAGCGGGCCGCTCTCCATCTTGCGGACCGCCGACGGCTCGGACGACTCAAGGACGTGATCCTGTTCGCGATGGCCCGTCCCGCCATTACCAGCAGCCAGGTCGCGAAGCAGTTTGGGCTGACGTCCGCCGGCGCGATCAAGCTACTGGCGACCGCCGAGGCCGAGGGACTGCTCATCGAGCGGACCGGTCAGGCGAGCTTTCGCAGCTACACGATCCCCGTCAGCGGGGTGGCCCCCTCCCCCGCCCGATCTCGGCCGCCGGTCATCGACCTCTTTGAGCCCACAATTTGGGATGATGAGGGTGAAAATCACGTCCCGCCAGAGCCCCTGTGAGCGCCAAAACGAGGGCACCCCTTACCATTTGACCTGAAAGATTTCGATGCGTCCTACGGCCTTCTGACAGCATTTTAGGGATATTTCATGTTTTGTTCGCATGCTCCGCTTCTGAGTTGCATCGAATTGGGTAACGACGCGTGCGTGATCGCTCTGTTCACGTGAGGTTTCTTAATACTGGAGGGGTACTGCATCATTCTATCGTAACAGCTTTGGTGTGGCCGTCCGATCGACCGGGTCCCCCGACGGTCCTTCCCAGATTAAGGCGACTTCATAAGTTCATCAGATGCAGTTTTCGCTAGGCCGATCAATGTAGCTAGGAAAGTATTCCGTCCCCCGCCTCGGGTGGCTACCAGGTCCGCAGCGGAAAGCAGCTCACTGATGAATTCTTCTGTGCCACGCTGCCTGATTGATGCAAGGCCGTTATAAAGGTGCGGCGTATTGTGGCCATTCATAGCGACCGTCAGATGCCTCAAACGCCAGCATCATTTACGGCGCAGCGACCCTCATCGGGGTAAACCGGAGGATTTTCTTGCGGGGGGAGCTACCTCTAACAGCGGTCTAGTTGGAGGAACATCGAGAAGTTTTATGAAGGTAATCTCATCTAAAAATTCAAACTCAAATCTCAGCGCCGTAGGCGCCATGGTTATGGGATTATGGAGAAGTTAGAGAGTTAAGAGAAGTCGCACCTGATGCGAATCGTGCTGACTCCACGATTCGCAGATTTTGGGGTCGGCGCGATGGCACGATAGATCATCCGTGATGGCACGTTCTCAGCGGCGCGATAGCACGATCGGGCTTCTGTGATAGCACGATTGCCTAAACTGAGAGCGGCGACACTCTGGCTCTGATAGCACGATGGAATGCAGTCGTGGCCTATCTACTTTCGTCGCTAAGCCCCGGCTTCGAATCAGTTTTCTTGCTGTTTCGGCTTTTCCCACCATTGCCGAAAACGAGTTGTGAACGACTCTAACGTGCTATCGGGGATGAGCTTTCCGCCGATCCAAAAATGCCTTGTGGATGTTCATCGTGCTATCAGGCACCGGGCTGTCACATTCGTCAAACATCTTTCTTGCAGGTGGCTTACCGTTGCAGGGTTCAGCCAGTTCGCATTTCTCGATCTCCCTAGGTATTAATGTGCCTAAATGAGGACTTCCCCCTCTCCTGCCGTCAGACCGCGGATCGATCACGCGTAGCGATTGCATAGTCAATCGCGGCGTCAGTCCTGTTAGGGACTTTCGATCCGAGACGTGTATGTGCTGGAGCCTGAGGACGCATCGATTACCATGATGGCAGTGTATTGGGTGGGCCGTGCGGTAAAATGAAGAAGTGCGGTGTGACCGACTTACAGGCCAGTCCTTCCTTGAACGCGCATTGCGAAGTGGGGTTTTGAGTCAAATAAACTTGGGGGAGCCGTAAGCGTTCCCCTGCTATACCAATGCAAAGGGTCGCTGATCTCGCTCAGAATGCTGAAACGTAGAGGCAGGGTTCGGAAGTCGCCATGCGAGCAGCTTCAGCAATGGACAAGATTGTGCATAGCGGCGCTGATAATAGCCGACGTGGAAGCTAATTATTTGTCTGCAGCATCAGCGGAACATCCCGCTTTAATAACCGGCAACTCGCCCTTTGGCAGGGGGCATCCGGATTCGCCTAACAGGCATAAGCGTAGAATTCGTTCGGCTACCGTGACCAAATGGGACGCAGAGATTGCACGCTTAAATGGGCAGGCGGTCGTAAGATCATCGCACCGCGTTACGAGAAATCGGGTGCTCGTACCTGCTTGACTTACTTAAGCCGCTGAGCGCTGGTGGATGCAATCGTTTAGTCGGGAGCGATGCCTCAAATCGACTAACACAAACTTTGAAGCGGACCACGTACCGGGGAGGCATGGGGGGGGGGCGAAGGCTCGTGTTGCCGAAGGCAACATCTTATCTATTTCATTGAAAAAACACGATAATAATGGATTTTGCGCTTTCTTGTTCTTAGAAACCTTGGGGCTGCTGGCTGAGGTCAGATTCATAGCTTCTGTATCCCGTTGTGAACGAAATAATCGTCTATCTGGTGTTTCCAAAGATATTGCGCATCGGCTTCCAACTAGCCGTACTCGAGAGAGCCATTGAATTCTTATTCGATTTTCGAAGAGGATAAGAGCCGGAAAGGGGAGGGGGGCAGATATCAGCCCCGTTGCACTGACGTCGTCCTGACGCATGCTCGCATCGTGCTATCAGACACGGCCTTGAGAGTGGCGTAACGGAGGTCTTGTCAGGGGACATCCTCTACAGTTGGGCGTGGAGCACCAGGGTAAATATGAGGCATTTCCGCTATCCGCGATAGCACGATGAACCGTACATTCTGATCTAATAGGAGTTGCCGAGAGGCATCTTTTCAGCGGGAGGAAGCCGACTTCCAACCGATGGGACGCAAACTAAGTCATCTGCAAACCCTCTAAGCCGGTTAACTGCCGGGCAAGGTGTGCTTGTTCCGCTGGTGATGGCTCTTCATGAAAAAGTAGAAGCGCTTGGAATAATTCGCCGGCAATTCGGTAAGGTTGTTTGCAATGTAATTATCAAACCTCGCCATCAGAACGTCGAGGTCCCAGCCTGGGAAATCCCGGCGAATGGCAGTGTAGGTTTCCTGATCGATTACATCTTGTGCACGGTTACCGCGGCGCCGGGTTGCCGGCTTTGCAGATGAAACGGGGGCAGGGGAGGGCGAAAGGGTTTTTGGCCCTTGTGAAGACACGCGAAAGCCATTTGCCGTGCTGGCAACCAAGGCTGCCATGTCGGCCGGGGAAACAAGATCCTCGGGATCTATTAGCGTTTCCGCAAGGCGTTTAACGCTCCGCGTTCGCGTGGCCGGCACAACCTCTCGTTTTGGTTCTGCTGCGGAAGGGGCGGGTAGAACTTGCTGAGGCTTTGCCTTCCCCTGCCAGTCTTTGCGCATTACCATCCAAAGCTTTGGATGGGCCGACTTCTCGTCCAGCACCTCTAGATGCAATTCGGGCAAGGAATCGGCACGCGCAATGGCCAGCAGCGACGCCTTGAACTTAGCTGACGTTTGCTCGCTACCGCTCTTCTGAAGAAGTGTGTCGAAACCGATAGTAAAGCCTTCCGCACCATTACCGCCGGCGTGCTTGCGTGCAGCGCGATAGAGCCAACGCTCTATCCCTCCCTTAAGATCAAAATACGCGGGATCGACGGTCAAGACGGACTTTTGGTCCAGGACGCCGTCGAAAAACCATTTTGCAAGCGTCACTTCGATGCACAGGACTTTATTGCGTCGCTCGTCGATCAACTGGGTCCAGCTATCGATCCACGAGAAAGTCACTTCCCTGGATTTGCCCTTCGCGCAAATATTCGTCTTTATGGTGGTGGCCTGCAGCCGATCGAGCGCGTCGCGCATCCGCTCATAGGCTCTCCCGGATGTATCACGGCGGATCAGTTTCATAATATCCGCTGGATGAACGCGGATCGTAGGAGACAAGTTGTTCGAGCGCTGCCGCTGCTCGTTCAAATAGGATGCGAAGAAGATCATGATGTCCGCGTCCCATATAGTCGCCATCCCGTAGTGCGGGTTGGCTGAAACGTGGACGCTCACCTGGCCATTAGGACTAAGATATTGGATCGGCTTCACGCGCTTCTTCGCTAGCGAGAAGAAGGGGCGTTGCATCGTCTCCTGATAGTCGCGCAACGATATATCCCCAAAGTCTGGCAGGGGCGTGAACATCTCAAAACTGAGCTGGACCTGCCGGCCAAGACTAGGGGGGGATTCCACCATTTTCTAAAACGCTCGAACGCTAAAAGCTGCAAGATGTTGCCGTCGGCAACATCCATGCGAACATAATGATTTTAAACGGCAAATCGGCCATTTTGTGCATTTGACAAATGGGCGCTGAGCTTGCCTCACGCCTTACCCTTTGCCCAAATCCTGGAGCGCTCAATGGCAGCCCTCAAGCTCTCCATGAGCTCGTCAATGGAACTCTCAGAAGGAACGATCTTGATCATCAACTCGCTGGCGCGATCACGTTCGACCACTCCGAATTCACGGCCCGATTGCGTAAGAAGGCTCTGCTTTTGCCTCCGTGCCCGGGCTTGCTTATTGTTCGCCGCAGACAGCAACCGCGTCACCACTTCATTGGCGGGGATAATCGCTTCGTCGAAACTCTGTTTGAGGCTCTGTTCCTCTGCGATCGAGCGGGCAGCATCTTCCATTCGCTGGCGCTTTTCCTGATCATCAATCAAAGGCAGGAGAGGCTTCGCGAAATGGAGAGTCAGATCGCGCGGTGAGCCAAAGGCAGAGACAATCGTCTGCGGCATCTCGGCAAGAGCAATATAGCGGGAAAGCGTGCCGGGACTCAGCTTCAGTCGCTCGGCCATCCGGCGCTGCACGCCTTCATAATGGGACTTGAGGGCCTCGCGATAATTTGTCGCCCGTTCGTAGTCGGAGATATCTTCCCGTTCACGGTTTTCGATATCCGCGACGCGAAATGCTGCCTCGTCGGTTAGATCCTCGATCGATGCATAGAGGCTGATCTCGGGATGATTATTGGCATTGAGCCAGGCGATCGCCCAATGCCGCCGCGTACCGGTGATCAGTTCATAGCGCTTCTCCCCATTGGGGGTCGGACGGACGATGACAGGAATTCGGTTCCCATTTTCCGCGACGAGCGAGTCAATCAACGTGCGGACTCGATCTTCGCTCAGGGCTGAATAGTCCCGTGCGTTGCCCGGCCAGATCGACACTTCATCAGGCTTGAGCGAAATCGCCGGCTTTTTTAGCATCTTGGCGGCTTCTTCGAAATTATCGAGCCGCCGCGTCGCGAAATTCATTGGTTTGCGGGCGCGGGACTGGGCTGGCCCTTCAGCAGCGGACGTGCTCTCACCTTGCTCTGCAGCCGCATTGGCAATGACTTCGTCGAATAACGCGCGCTTGCTCATGCGGCCTCACCATCCAGCATATTTTGATCGCCAAAACCCGTCAGACTCGTGGAGGGCCATTGTTGCCGGATCACATGAAGGATCTCCGAAAAAACCAGATCGAGGTTGTCTCGGCAACGGGTAAAGGTTTTGTGCGAGGAGATCGGCTTGTCGGACTCATAGACCGACCGGAACTCCTGTACCGAATTCTTGATTTCTTCAGACGCTAGAATGGGATTGGTCAACATGTTCGTGCCGCACATCTGCTGCAAGATACGCAGCATACCGGCCTCCCCATCGGCGGATCGCGAGTAATTTGAGGCAACAACTCGAATAAAGTCGTAATTCACGCCCATGTTATATTCATTGAGAGCTTCCAGCGTGTCGGCAATGTTGGTCATGAAGTGAATTGTCGATAGAAAATCGAGCTGCCGGGCCGGAACCGGGACAACGAGACCGCTCGCAGCGGCCATAACATTCATCCCGAGAAATCCCATTGCTGGAGGTGGATCGAGTAGCATCACATCAAATTCGCGGCGAACTTGACTGATACCGGCCCTGAGCAAACCGAACCTACGCATGATCTCTTCGCGCCCTTCCGCGCCTGCGACCATGTGCCACTCAATTTCACCCAGGCCTAGGCTCGACGGGACGATCTTGGTCGTTGGCCAAGCGGTATCACGGATGGTGCGGCGAAATTCGCTGAGCGGCGCGGAAGGAGCCAAGAAATGCGCAAGCGTCTCGTCGCTATCCCAGAGTTCTTCCTGGTCCACGTCGAACAAGGAACTGGTCGAGGCTTGAGGATCGCAATCTACGACGAGTACCCTTAGCCCCTGAAGCGCAAGATAATCGGCCAGATGCTTGGTGATCGTGCTTTTCCCGACGCCACCCTTGAAATTCTGAACGGCTAAAACGACCGCAGGCTCATGTGCCTGCTTTCCCGGAATGATCCCGAGAGACTGACGGATGAGCGTCAGATCCTCGAGCGTGTAATAGCGCCGACCGTTGGCACCAATCTTGGGGGCCGGCAGCCGACCTTTCGCCTCTGCCTTAGTCAACGCCTCGGGAGTGCGACCGATTAAATCCGCTGCGCGTCCCGGACCAAAGGTCAATTCGAGATTTTTCCGGGCCCGCGGTCGAAAAGCGACCTTCTTCAACTGGGCACTAAGGGCCTCACCGTTTTCGACCATGGCCTTCAGGTTGGAAACGGTATCAATCATAAAGGAGCCCCAGCCGAATCATTCGCGAAGTACGGTTGCCAATAAAATATGAAGCATCGCTATGGTTGTCAATAAATTGCCGGTTTAGGAGATTTTTTCCGAACTAGGTTGCGACGGAAGGTTCGAAAATGCTCTTTTGCCACGAACCACCTGTATCTGCAGCCACCTTTCCTCGTACCCAGAAGGTGCGAAAGGCAATGCCCTGTACTGATTTCCCGCCTCAACATGCACACGGCGCGAAAGGACGGGGACAAATCACCGCATACTCGTCCCTTGGTTGGCCATGTGCCAAGGTGAGGATGCTTTGCGCGAGTTCGGACGAAGCAGCACAATAGCCCCGTCACGCAGCGATACGCTGCGGCTCACCTTCTCAAAGAATCCAGTCCGCATCTGAAAATCGTTTGACCGATGGCACTTGATCGCTCCAACCAGCGGCGGCTTATCTGCCGATAAGCTTCACCCCTATGTCGTCGGCCAATTTGACGAGTCCCGCATAAGTCGCGTCATCTCCGACAAGGTCAACCGATGGCGCGGTAAGGGTCAAAAGACCCGGCGCAAGCCGGTCCCCAAAGAGGATGATCGCCTGAGCAGTGTCGTCCTGGCGAGACACCCAGCATAAGCCTTGCACGTCGGCGCATTGGGCATGAACCGCTTCGGCCCATGCTCGCGTCTGCGGGTAGAGATCCTTTTCCGTGTCAATCAGATCGGCGCGTGGGATACCAAGCTTCCGCAGGGCCTTGTTGGTGAGGTTCGCAAGCGTCAGCTCGGCAGCTGAAATGAGCTGCGAATGATGATGATGCCGGATTTTCCGCTTGGCGACTGTCTTCAGGCCCGCTGCAAAGGGGACATCGTGGAAGACAGTTTCCATCACTGCACACTCGAAGGTCGTGCCGCCATAGACGGTTGGGATAGGATTGCCGGCGGCATCACAGATCGGACTGAACCGCGCATTGCCGTTGAGACCGGGATTAAACTGATCCGCCGTGTACACATCTGGATGGACACGATGAATGATCTCGCCAGATGTCCAGCTTGTCCGCTTCACCAACTTATCGAGGTCCGACGGCGGTGCCTTGATCAACCGCGTCGCACCAATGCCGGCAGCCGCGCGGGTCGCTGTCGGGACATCAGGAGCGGTGGACTTGCTGGACATTGGGGTGGCCGGACGTTTGGCCTTACCCATGCAGCACCCCTGCCATCTCGTCTTCGGCCGCCGCAAGCACGCGGTCAGGCGCGCTCGCCAAAATATCCTTCGGCGCCACGCCACCCAGGAAGCTGTTCGCAGACGCGAACCAGACCGCGATATCCCAATCTTCCAAATCATTGCCGAACAGCTTCAGGATTGGCGCGAGCTGCTTGACAGGGCGATAGCCCGCATCTGCATCGAGGGCGTAACCAGGATAATAGTCGCTGCCATTGCGCCGCAAGGCGAAGATCTTGCCCTCGCGCTTCCACTTGTTGGGCTGCGCGCTGGCATTTTGTCCGCTAAAACCAGCAATCTCTGATAGTTGGGCAGCGCTCAACCATTCTCCGCTTTCCAGAACCGCCTTGCGCGCTTCGGCGTTCATCCTCGCTTCGGTCAGCAGGTGCTCGGGCAACGGAACCTGTGGGACAAGGGCGTCGACCAGCTTTTCGAGCGTCGCATTTTCCTGATCAGCGATCTTGCGTACGATCATCGGTGCAATGAGGCGCACGGCCTCTGCAAATGCCGCAGTAATCCGCTTGCTGCCATGGTCGAGCTTGAGCGCAACGATCTGGTCATCGTCCGCCCCCTTCAGCCGCTCGCGGATTTCATGCACAGAACCGGCCAGCGCCTCAATGCCGAGACTGGCCAGTTCGCTATTGGGGATCGATGCCATCATCTGTTCCATTCGAATATCTCGGTTATCAATATACAGTGATAATCTTAATATTCAATGGTCCATCGTGACCGAGCCGGTTTGCTTTCGTAGGCAGTCGTAGCCGGTACTCGGGAACGCTCATCGCTCACGTGTACGAGACGATGGAAACCGCCGCCGACACACTCACGAATAATGCTTCGACATGGCGCTTGCTGGACCTATGCTCCCCGTCCAACGACTCGTAGGAGAGGGCATAATGAGGACGTCGAACGACGCCGGCTATCCATTCCATCGGTCACAGCCAGAGGCACGAAAGGCCATCGACGCGCTCCTTCGTGGGGATTGCGCAGAAGCTATTTGCATCCAACCCGAACTTGCCCTTCGCCCGCAAATGCGCGCCATGGCCGCGATGCGGCCCCCTTCATTCATGCATTAGAGGATTGCCGCGGTAGCCCGTCCGCGTCCTGCAGGTATCGGCATCGAGGAGATGTTACCGCCGCGTTCGCCGATGGGACCGGCACGCAAAGCAATCCATATTCAGGCTTGCAGCAATAACCCTTAATAAGAGCGTCCGCGGCACGCTCATATTAAGGGTTATTGGTCATTGGCACCGGACCCAGGCACGCGCGAATTGTAGCTGCCATGGCCGTAGCGAGGCCGGAAGAGAGGTGGCCGGGTTGGTCTGAACAGGGATCGGCACTTGATAAGTGGATCGTCTGCCGGTTCTTTGCTCGCACTGCCGATATGGGGCGTCATGTAGGGAGGGCGTAGCCCGACCGGAGTGACGCCCCATATCGGCGGCCAAATTAGCTTCGCTGGCCTTTGGCTCATGCTGCCATCGCCAGCGGCAGGTTGTCAAAATATGCCTGGTCCGGGGTCCGGGCACCAAGGCTCGAATGCGGCCTCCTTGCGTTGTAAAAGTTCAGATAACGACCGATCGATACCCGGGCTTCGCTGACCGCGGCGTAGGCGCGGAGGTAAACCTCCTCGTATTTCACCGAGCGCCACAGGCGCTCGACCACCACATTGTCGCGCCATGCGCCCCGTCCGTCCATGCTGATGGCGATTTCCTCCCGGTGCAGCACGCTGGTGAAGGCGAGCGAAGTGAACTGACTGCCTTGGTCGGTGTTGAAAATCTCCGGTTTTCCGAAGCGCGCGAGCGCTTCCTCCAATGCTTCGACACAGAAGTCGGCCTCCATCGTGATCGACACCCGCCAAGCCAGGACCTTCCGGCTGAACCAATCGACGATGGCCACGAGATAGACGAACCCCCTCGCCATCGGGATGTAGCTGATGTCCGTCGCCCAGACCTGGTTGGGCCGCACAATCGGCAGTTTGCGCAGCAGGTAGGGGTAGATCTTGTGCCCTGGCATCGGCTTCGATGTGTTCGGGCGACGGTAAATCGCCTCGATCGCCATCTTCTTCATCAGCGTGGCGACATGCTGGCGGCCGATCCCGATGCCTTCCTGCCGCAGCAGATCGCGCAGCATCCGACTGCCTGCGAATGGAAATTCGAGGTGCAACTCGTCGATGCGCCGCATGATCGTTAGATCCGCCGCCGAGACCGGCCTGGGCAGGTAATAGACGCTCCCCCGGCTGATCCCCAGTTCCCGCGCCTGCCGGGCCAGCGGCAAACTGTGCGAACGGTCGATCATCGTTTTGCGCTCGGCAACAGACCGGCCTTCCCGAGCGCGCCGGCCAAAAAATCATTCGCCAGCGTCAACTCGCCGATCTTGGCGTGCAGCGTCTTCACGTCGACCGGCGGTTCGCCCGTTTCCGACGCGTTGCCCGAACCAAACACGCCTGCTGCGCCCTCCAGCAACTGGCTACGCCACGTCGTGATCTGGTTCGGATGCACGTCAAATTGCTGCGCCAACTCGGCCAGCGTCTTCTCGCCCTTCACGGCAGCCAATGCCACCTTCGCCTTGAAAGCCGGGCTGTGGTTCCGGCGGGGTCGTTTGCTCATCTCTGCTCCTGTCTCGCGGCCATCCTGGCCGCCGTCAGGCAGAAAATCCACTTAGCTCACTGTCCAGTTTTGCCAGGCCACCTCTGAAGAGAGAAGAGGGGGAGGGGCATGAGCAGGAGAAATGCTTATGTCCCTCATTGCGCACAAACCATCCCAGGAACTCGTCGATCTGGTCCAGGCCCTTGGTGGCAGGTGGCACGGTCCCATTGCCATGTGCCGGTGCCCGGCCCATGCCGACAATGATCCGAGTCTATCCCTTCGGCAGGGCGATCGGGGTATATTGGTCACCTGCTTTGCCGGCTGCACCCGTGAGGACGTTCTTCGAGAATTGACCCGGGTTCGCATCACCCAGCGCGGAACGCCACCTGAAACGACAAGCCGGGCTGGCACCGGCAACGCCGTTCGCGTCTGGAACGAGGCCGTGGACGTTCGTAACACGCTTGGCGAACGCCATCTGGCGCGGCGTCACTTCACCACGATTCCGCCGGATGTCCGCTATCATCCGCGCTGTCCCTATTTGCCCAAACCTCACACCCAGTTCCTACCCGCTTTGCTGGTCGCAGTTCGCGAGCGACGGCAACTGACGGCGATTCAGCGAATATTCCTCGACCCGGAAACGGCTGACTACACACACAAGGCGATGCTGGGAACGCCCCGGCACGGTGCGTGGCAGGGTGGATATCCTCGCCGGATTCTGGGGATTGCCGAAGGCTTCGAAGACGCCCGCGCCTTCACATTGCTGCGCAACATTCCCTGCTGGGCGTCCCTCGGCGCGCGCCGATTTGATCAGCTGATCATCCCTGATCATGTCGAGATCCTGATGCTCGCCCACGATAATGATCCTGAGGGCCTCCGTGCCGCCAACGTGGCCGCTCAGCGCTATGCTCGGCCGCGTCTCGCTATCCACCATGCTCCGCCGTCCGTGAATTTCGGTGATTGGGCCGAGCTTCTCGCCGCCCGCATGGAGCAGGGGGCGAACCTTCCTGGCTGATACGGTCCGGGACAGGAAAGGGGAGGGGGATCGGGAGAAGGTGCAGCTGCCAGGAGGGCAGCCAACCTTCGGAGATCTTCATGACCGACCTGTTCGAGGCAACCGCCCGCGCCGACCGCGAGGCCGCTGACTTGCTTTGTCGCCATCTTGACGGCAATGAACCGATAACACGTCGCCACCTCAATGATGCCATGGTGCAGGCCTTCGGCGGAAGCGATGCCGACGGCCGCTGGACCCAGCGCGACAGCTTCGAGATCCTTGAACATGCGCTGGCGCTGCATCTGGTGCGGCAACCGACGCCGCCATCATCGCTGACCGAGGTGCGAGCCGCCATCACCTTGGTTGACCGCTTGCCCACCCAGACGGTGCGCAGCGAGCAACAGATTGCCTGGCAGCAATTCTCCACCCCCGTCGATATCGCTGCGCTGGCTGTGGTGCTCGCAGATGTGCAGCACGATGACATCATCCTGGAACCCAGCGCGGGCAACGGCCTACTGATCGCCCAGTGCGGTCCACATGAATCGTTGCACCTCAACGAACTGGATCCAGCCCGCCGCGCGCGGCTCGCCTCCGCATTCCCTCATGCCAGCATCACCGGCCATGACGGGGCGACGCTCAATTCCACCCTCGCATCAATCGAGCGGCCGACGCTCGTTCTCATGAATCCGCCTTTCGCGCGCTCGTTTGGACGCGGTGCCGATGACTATGCCGCCGTTCGTCATCTCCAGGCCGCGCTCAGGATGCTTCGCCCAGGTGGAAGACTCGTCACTATCATGCCCGACTGGTTCAGCAACAACGGTCGGATGCGCGACCAGTTCGAAACCACCCTGCGCGATACAAGCGTGCGAACCTCGCTGCGCTTGGAAAAATGCTACACCAAGCATGGCACATCGATCGCCGTCAGGTTGTTCGTGATCGACAAAGTGCCGGGCGGCACAGTTCCATCGACGATCCAGCGGGCCTCCGTTGCGGATTTCCTAGATTGCTGCACGGTTGCTGCGCGCTCGGAGGTTCGGACCGTCACGGCCCCCGCGCCCAAACGTAGCGCGGGCATCTCCCTGTTCCGCGCGGTCAAAAGCACCAAGCCCGCGCCACGACCCTGGCATGCGCCGGTGAAAAATGATGTCCTGCCGGTCGATTACACGCCGCTCGATATCCCGGCGCCGCTGCTCGAACAGACCGGCATCTATCTTCCCTATCGGCCCAGCCGTATAGCTTTCACATCCGCCGGCGAACATCCGACCGCACTGGTGGAGTCGATCGCCATGGGGTCGATCCCGGCGCCCATCCCAAGCTACGTCCCGCATTTGCCCGAACGGACCGTCACGGAACGGCTGCTCTCCGCATCCCAGCTCGAAACCGTCGTCTATGCCGGCCACGCCTGGTCGCAATTCCAGCCGGGACGCTCCAGGCCTGACAAGGAGGGCGTTGGCCTTGTCATAGCCGAAGATGGCGACCGTTATCGCAAGGGCTTTTTCCTGGGCGACGGCACCGGGGCAGGGAAGGGGAGGCAGGTCGCCGCCTGCATCCTCGACAATTGGCTCGCCGGCCGTCGCCGCAACATCTGGGTTACCAAGAATGAGCCGCTGCTCGAAGACGCGCGCCGCGACTGGACTGCGCTCGGTGGCGTCGCAGCCGATATCCAGCCGATCAACAACTGGAAGATCGACGAGCCCATCACGCTCCAGGACGGGGTGTTGTTCGTCACCTATCCGACCCTCCGCTCGATGCGATCCGATCATAGCCGCTTGCGGCAGATCATTGAGTGGGCAGGGGCTGATTTCGAAGGCGTGATAGCCTTCGACGAAGCCCATGAGATGGGCGGCGTGGCAGGCGGGGAAGGGGCTCTTGGCGCCAAGGCTGGATCGCAACAGGGTATCTGCGGCGTCCGGCTCCAGAACCATCTTCCGCTCGCTCGCGTCCTCTATGCGTCGGCCACCGGCGCCTCCGAGGTCAACAATCTTGCTTATGCGGTGCGCCTGGGGCTGTGGGGACCAGAAACGGCCTTCGCCGATCGGGAACGGTTCATCACCGACATCCGTCAGGGCGGCATTGCGGCCATGGAATTGGTGGCGCGTGATTTGAAGGCCATGGGCCTCTACCTTTGCCGGGCGCTGAGCTTCGCCGGCGTTGAATATGATGTGCTCAAGCACAGCCTGACCCCGGCACAGATCGAGATCTACGACATCTATAGTTCGGCGTGGTCGGTCATTCATCGCAATATGGAGGCGGCGCTTGAACAGACCGGCGTTGTCGATGGCCTTGAGAACACGACCCTCAATAGCGGCGCCAATGCCGCGGCGCGGTCGCGCCTGCACAGCACGGTGCAGCGCTTCTTCGGCCAAGTGCTTCTCTCGATGAAATTGCCGACAGTGATCGCTGCGGTCGATCACCATTTGCGCGAGGGTCAATCGGTGGTGCTGCAGCTTGTGACCACGGCAGAGTCCATTCTCGATCGTCGCCTTGGAGCGCTCAGTCCTGATGAGCGGGCGGAGCTTAGTTTGGACTTGTCTCCGGTCGATTTCATGGTGGATTATCTCGAACGCGCCTTTCCAACGCGCCAAATGCGGGTCTTCACCGACGATACTGGCACCGCCCGATCGGAGCCGATGACCGATGATCATGGTAATCCTGTCTATAACCCACAGGCCGAAGCGGCGCGCGCCGGGCTCATAGAGCATATCTGCGCGCTACCGCCGATCGCGGCCGCGCTCGATGGGCTGCTGGAGCATTTCGGCCATGACCATGTCGCCGAGGTCACCGGGCGGACCAAAAGGCTGGTATCGACCGGCGGTGGCGCGCAGAAGCTGGAAAGCCGATCCACCCGCTCGTCCCAGGCCGACGCTGCGGCATTCATGGCTGGAACCAAGCGCATCCTGGTCTTTTCCGACGCCGGCGGCACCGGCCGCTCCTATCATGCTTCGCTCGACGTGGTGAACCAGGAGCAGCGCGTTCATTTCCTGCTCGAACCGGGGTGGCGCGCTGACCGGGCGATCCAAGGCCTCGGCCGAACCCACCGTACCCACCAGGCCAGCTCCCCGCTGTTCCGGCCGGTCACGACCGACTGCAAGGGCGAGTTGCGCTTCACCAGCACGATCGCCCGGCGGCTCGATAGCCTGGGTGCGCTCACGCGCGGCCAGCGCCAGACCGGCGGCCAAAACTTGTTCGACCCTGCCGACAATCTGGAGAGCGAATATGCCTGTGCCGCGCTGACCAGCTGGTTCCACCTGCTCGTGAACGGCAAACTTCAGAGCGTCAGCTTTACCGAGTTCGAGGAGCTGACCGGGCTCGAACTGACCGACAAGGACGGCATATTGAAGGAGGACCTGCCGCCGATCCAGCGCTGGCTCAATCGCTTGCTCGCGCTCCCCATCGATCTTCAGAACCGGATTTTCGACGAGTTCCTGACGCTGGTCGAAACCCGTGTCACGGCTGCGCGCGAAGCGGGGCGGCTCGATGTCGGCGTCGAAACCATGTTGGTTGATGATGCGACCATCCTTGATGATACCGTGCTGCGCACCGATCCGCTCAGCGGCGCCACCTCGCATCTTATCACCATCGAGGTTGCCCGACGCCGAACGCCCGTATCGCTGGAACGCATCCTTCGGATCGCCGATGCCGATGATGCGTCGGAGTTTCTGATCAACGGCAAGTCCGGCAAGGTGGCGCTACAGGTGCAGGCACGCTCCCTGATGGAAGAGAATGACGGTACGCCCATTCCCCGCGTCGAGCTGATGCGGCCCACCCGGCGGGAATATCAGCGCGTAGCGGACATGTTTGAAACCGCCTGGAAACCCATCTTGCGCGAGGATTTTGCCGAGCGCTGGGCGGCCGAGGCCGATGAAGCTGCGCAGACGCTGGAACGCGAGACCATCCGGATAGCGACCGGATTGCTGCTGCCCATCTGGTCAGCGCTTCCGAGCGATCATCTGATCGTCAACCGCATTGCCACGGCCGATGGCCGCTCTTGGCTGGGCCGCATGGTCTATGATGAACATGTCGCCCACCTCTACACCAAGCTAGGCGTGGATCGTGCCGACAATCTCCCGGCGGACCAGATTGCGAAATCGGTTCTGTCGGGCCGGAGCGTCGACCTTGTCCGTCCCTTCGCGATCACCGTCAAGCGGGCGATCGTGAACGGCAAGCCGCGTATCGAACTGGTCGGGGCGCCGGCGGCCCAGTTGCCTTGGCTTAAATCGTTGGGCGCCTTCACTGAAATCATCCAGTTTCGGACTCGGGTCTTTTTGCCGGTGGCCGAAGCGGAGTTGATCCTGGGGAAAATCCTCGAACCAACCTGATGCGATGAAAGGGAAGGGGGAGCGGGGAGGGTGTCCGGGCTGAACCGGACGCCAGAAGGAGTTACCCCCGTGATCGATTCCATCAAGCTCTCCAAGCTCCGCCTTTCCCCCATCAACGTCCGCAAGCGGCCCGATGATCAGCTTCAGATCCCGCAATTGGCCGCCGATATTGACGCGCGCGGCGTTCTCCAGAATCTGCTGGTCACGCCGGCGAAGAAGCCACGCGGCACCTTTGAGGTGTTCGACGGCGGCCGCCGGCTGCGCGCGCTCATGCTGCTCGCCGAACAGGGTGACATTGATGCGGGCGCCTATGATGTGCCAGTGAAGGTTCTCCAGGGCGACGAAGCGACACTCACCGAAACCTCGACCGCTGCCAATTTCCAGCAGTTGCGGATGACGCCAGCCGAAGAATGCCGGGCCTTCCAGCATTTCATCGGCACGAGCGGCGATATCGACGGGGTCGCGAAACGCTTCGGTGTCACCCGGCGCTTCGTGGAAGGCCGGCTGCGGCTCGCCTCGCTTGCCGAACCAATCTTCACCGCGCTCAGCGAAGGCGAGATTACGCTCGATATGGCTAAGGCCTTCGCTTCGACCGAAAATCGCGACAAGCAACTGCTCGTCTGGGACAGTTACAATATTTCCTACACCTCGGCCGATACCATCCGCCGTGCCATCAGCAACGAGACGATGAACGCCAGCGACGCGATCGCCATTCTCGTCGGGCACGAGCGCTACGAGGCGGAAGGCGGACGGATCGACCGCGATCTCTTCAGCGAAAATGGCGATCGCTGGATCGACCCGGAAATCGCCCACCGTCTCGCCGGCGAGATCATGGAAGCGGAAGCCGCGCGCCTGGGCGAAGAGAGCGGCCTTGCCTGGATCCGCCCGATTGCCAGCAGCTATACCCATAGCGCGGCGCATGGACTGTACCGCGTCCATCTCCCGCAGCCCGAGCTGACCCTGGAACAGGCCGAGCGTCTTCAGGCGATCGAGGTGCGCCGCGAGGAGATCGAAACCGAGCTCGAAGATGAGGATTTGGCCGAAGAAGCCTACGATACGCTCAACAGCGAAGATGACGCGCTCTTTGCCGAATGGCAGGAAATCGACAATCGCGCTCCCATCCTGCCCGACGCTTATAAGCCGTTGGTCGGCCTTTTCCTCACCCTCCAGCCCGACGGCGCGATGAAGCTCGACAGCTGCTATTATAGCGAGCAGCCCATCCGTACCGAGGCCGAGGAGGGGAGGGGCACTGGCAATGGCAGCGAGGGAACCAGCCTCTCGGGCGGGGGCGGTGCCTCCCCAGCGCCCAGCCTTCCGCCGGAAAATGTCGCGCCCGGCGGCAAGCCACTCAGCGCCCGTCTCTATGATGAACTCGCGATGCAGCGCCGCGACATATTGGCAGCGGCCCTCCTGGCTGAACCAGCGCTTGCGCTCGACTATGCAATCTTCTGCATGGTCGACGAGCGCGGTTACGGCTCGGACCCGGTCGGCTCCACTATCCGGGCCGGCAAGCCGCAGGATCCTGTTTCGGGTGCGGTGCCTGCTTCCCATGCCCGCGATTATCTTGCCGAGGCCCATGATGGCCTCAATGTCGCATGGAAGGATCACAAGTCGGTCATCGATCGCTTCGAGGCATTCCGCGCCCTGGATGATGATAGCAAGGCGGCATGGCTTGCTTTCGCGGTGGCGATGTCGCTGGAGGCCAAGGCCGGATATCGCAACGAGCAGGTGCCTCTCCACGATCGGCTCGGTACCATACTCGAAATCGACTCCGCCCATTGGTGGCGGCCGACGTCGGAAAATTATTTCGATCGCATTCCCAAGGCCTCGACGCTGGCGCTGCTCAATGAGGTTGGGGGACCGGCCGTCATGGCGCGGCATGCGACGCTCAAGAAGCCGGAGATCTCCGCGAGCTGCCATAAACTGTTCGCCGGCGAGTCGATCGTCGAACCGGAGGTGAAGGAAGCGGCTCTCGCCTGGGTTCCGGACATCATGCGCTTCCGCGACACCGCTGCCGACAGCGTCGAGCCAGCGGAATCGGTCGAGGCTCAGGACCCCGAGGCCGGCGAACGGAACGACGAAACCGGACAAGACGATGCGGTCGATGAGACCGCCGAAGAAGAAGCGGTGGATGACGCGGCTGAAGCGGCCTGATCGATCGCCCCTTCTCTCCCGACGACCCGCCGGCACGATCGACCCGTCGGCGGGTCCACGCCTCGCACCTTAGGGGAACGGCCATGGCGTCCAAGAAGACAAGCCGCGAGGTCGCGGCAGAAATCACCGCGCTCATTATCCGCAAGCTGGAAGAAGGTGTGGCGCCCTGGAAACGGCCCTGGGCTGTCACTGGCGCCGGTGGCCGGCCGCTGCGCCATTGCGGCACGCCGTACACCGGCATCAATAATCTTTATCTCTGGGCGATTGCTGACGCCTGCGGCTATCGCTCGCGCTTCTGGATGACCCGCCGGCAAGCCGAGGAGCTTGGTGGCAATGTGCGGTCCGGTGAGTCCGGTTCGCTCTCCGTCTATTATTCGGCCTTTACCAAAAGGAAGAATGATCCAGCGACCGGAGAGGAACGTGATCGCAAGTTTCGCTTCCTGCGCCACTATGTCGTTTATAATTGCGATCAGGTCGATGGCCTGCCCGACTTCTACTATCCACCGGTCCTGCCGGACACACCTATCGACCCATCGGCACGGCAGGCTGAGATCGATCGCTTCTTCAACGCCATACCCGCTGATGTCCGCCATGGCGGCAATGAAGCCTATTATAATCCGTCACGGGATTATATTCAGCTGCCCGCTCCGCGATCATTCAAGTCGATGGATTATTATGCCAGTGTTCGCGCGCATGAAAGCCTGCACTGGTCCGGTTCCGCGTCACGCCTGGCAAGAGTATTCGGCAAGAGATTTGGCGACAAGGCTTATTGCTTCGAAGAACTCGTCGCCGAAATAGGTTCAGGTCTGATTTGTGCTGATCTTGGACTGCCCCATGAACTGCATGATAGTCATGCAAGCTACGTAGGTCAATGGATTTCCGTTTTGAAAGCGGACACGACCGCGATCATCCACGCGGCGTCCAAGGCCGAGCAGGCCTTTACCTATCTGCGACAATTCAGCGAAAGCACAGATGAGGTCAATAAACCTATGCCTGCCGCTGCGGACCACCCGGCCGCGCTGGCCGCCTGATCGGGAGACACATCATGGCCCTGGAAATCTCGAAAATGCTTCACCTCTCGACGGCCCATGTTACGCCAGCTGTCGCCGAGGCCTTGGACCGTCATGTCGAAGTCGTCCATCCTCCCGGTCAGAAATCCGATCCAGGCCTATGGCAAAGTCATCTCGTGCCGAACGCTGGTCGGAATATGGTTGGTTCATCTGGGTCAAGTCGACCAGCCGTGAACTGATGCCAAAGCGGCTGCAGGAATGCCTCGCTTTTGCCGAGGGCATCGGGATAACCTGGATCAGTTCGACCGCGACTGCGAGCCGATTGCCAACCTTCCGACCTATGACTGGCCCTGACCGGCTAACATTCAACACAGGAGATAAGCCATGGGATGGCTCACCATGCCGTTCAGCTCGATGGGCGGTTACAAGACCGCGAGCGCCTATCTGGATGCTCAACTCACCTATGAACGTGAATTGGAAGATGGCACGACGCAGGGTCTTCGGGTTCTGGCTTCTTCCTGTCCAGGGAACCGCGTCTATTATGCAGCGGTGCAGTCCATCACCAACGGTATTCCGGGTGAGGTCTTCGCTGTCGTCTGTCTCGTTAAATGGAGTCCCCGCAGCCCAAGCGGTGAGAATTTCGGATATAAGGATATGAGCGAATCCGCAGGGCCGCACGAAGCAGAATGCCCCGCCGATATTCTGGGCCTGCTGACGACGACTGACAGCGAATATGCGCTCGATTGGCGCCGGCGTTGCCTTGCCCGATTGCGTCTTCGCTCCCGTGCCCTCCGCAGCGGCGACCGGGTGCGCTTGGCATCCCCATTGCGGTTCACCGACGGAGAGACACGCGATCAATTCATCGTCGAAAAGCGTGGCCGCACCATGCGCTTCCGCGACGCCCAAGGTGGCAGCCTTTGCCATATCAACCACTTCATGGATCGGCACTGGCTCATCGTGCCGACGACCCGGGTCCATAAGACGGTCTTCGGATGAAGGGGAGGCCGTCTATCCTGTTGCACCGATGAGGGAATGTCATGTTCGCCAAGGATGAACCCATCTCGCCCAAGCGCCGCGCCCTGTGCAGCCGCGAAAATGCGGAGCGCATCGCATCGCGGATCTTCGATCAGGGCTTCTGCCCCGTGAGCGTCATCCGAACCGGAGATGCGCTCCAACCCTTCAGGGTTTCGACGGCACCGTCGCAGGATGATCATGTTGAATTGCAGATGGTGTCGTGAGGCGACGCCCTTGTTCCTTCAGCCAGTCGGCATAGGAGAGCGGGCTTTGAGCAATGGCTCGAATGGCGCGCAACATTCGACGCCTGACGATCCATTTGAAGGTCCGCTGGCGTCGAGCGATGTCTGCATAGCTCAGTCCCTCGAGCCGGTTCAACAGAAAAGCCTCGCGGACCTGCACTGGCATCGTCGCCAGAACCGCCTGCCTCACGAGCAGGTCGTCATCTTCAGCATCGCCCCATGCTATGATTTCCCGCCTTCCCCGGATGCGCAACGCCTGCTCGCAATAGGCGCGGTGCCGCTGTCGCAGCGCCCGTTCCGCAGGCTCGATATTTGCGTTTTGCGAGCGACTGGGCTTCTCCCCGTCCATCACCGTCGCGACCATGGCCAGCGCTTCGGCGAGGCACGCCTGGACGGCTAAAGCATCGATGGACAGGCGGCCCGCAATTTCCGCGAAGGACAGATCATCATCTCGGCACAGCAGGAAAATCTCGCCCATCAGCGCGGGCAGATCGTTCACGGCGGCGTCGATGGCCACCAGCCTCGCCGCGTCAGGTCGGGTCTTGGCAGTCTCCCGGGGTAATGGGGAGATTGCTGATGTCCGGTGGGTGTGCGGCATCATGCCTGCACCTCACGCTGTTCGCGCCGCCAACCATTCGGGCGGCGATGGCCGGTCACATCATGGACATGGTCGAGCAGCGTGCGAAGCAATGGTGCAACCTTGCTTGTCGTGAAGCCGCCATCGTCCGGTCGCGCTTCAAATCGATGGGCATGGCCCCACTTCCAATATGGCGAAAGGACGGCTGCTAACCGCGCCATGTCCGGGCAGCCATGCCCGAAGCCGGTTGCGTTGGCATAGGCAAGCGACTTGGCGACATCGAGACGGATGTGCCGCGCATTCCATTCGTCGGAAAAGCCGATGTCGAGCAAGTAGGAGGACAGGCCCAGTTGGACGACAATGCCGGATCGATACAGCATTTCGCCGACGTCATTGCCGCAGATGCCCTGGTTCAATCCCCACAAGAAGGACTCTGCATTATGATAGCGGAACCGGCTCAGACTTCGGCCCTCCCTGGTCCGCGCAAGGGTGGCTGGCTGGTCTTCATACTGCGTGTGCAGCACGGCCAGCGCATCGCTTGCGGGCGATACGACTGCCACAACCGGGGCGGCCGTGAGTGCCCGCAAAAGATCGCGGCGTGACGGGCGGGGATCAAACTCATCCATATGCGCCTCCTTTTCCGCATCCGATGCGGTCCTTGCGGAGAAGCCGGGATGGACAGGGCACGGTCCCGGCGCTTTCCACATGATTCGCGGCGATTCCATTGCGATGGGCCAACCAGCGGATTGGCCGAATGGCAATATACGCCACCGTTTATTGCATAAACGACGTCGTATATGTAAATAAACGGTGGCGTCAATAGCTTTGGCTTGGAGATTGCAGATATGACCGTTAGCGACGAAGCAATGGGACGAAGGCCGCTTGGAATGAAGCCGACTACGGTCAGGCTATCGGAAGAGACGATCAGCCGTATCGATGCGCTGGTCGGCAACCGACGCTTCGCGCTATTTGTCCGCGAGGCGGTCGAGAATGAGTTGCGCCGCCGGGAAGAGCCGGAGAAGGCGAAGGATTAAGCCGCTTGATCGGCTGATTGAACCTGCTGGATCCGATGCAGAGTTCCGGCGGGAAGCTGCGAGGCCGGATCGACCCCGCAGCCTGAAAGTGACGCCTAGCGGCGCAACGCCTCGTCCATCCACCAGGATGGACCCTGTCGGAAATCCTCGGCCATTCCGATCATTGGTCCGTCCGGTTCATCGGCGACATAGGGCCGTTTGACCGGCATCGTCGGGATCTTCAGGCGCATCTGTTCACCCGCGACCCGCCCGCGCGGTTCGAGGAGAGTTTCGAGCCATTCGAGATCGTCGAGCATCTCGATCACCCCGCGGCCCGCCAGGCAGAAATAGATGCAGCGCTGGAAATCGTCGCAATTGTCGTTCGACAGGATCGACATCAGCTTCCGCTTTCCCGCTGCGGCGCCATCAAGGACCCACTGCGCGGCTTCCCGCAGTTCCCGCACCGAATAATAGGCGTCCTCCACCGGCATGTTGATGCAGGCGTTGGCGATCATCCGGCGCGTCGGCCGATTTTCCGCGTCGAGCGCGGCATCGCGCAGGCCAATGTCGAGATCAAAATGGCGGCGAATGTCTTTCTCAAGGCTCATGGGCACATCTCCTCGGAAAAGAACATATAGAGAACAATTCGCCGGGTCAAGCTTGGTTCGACCGGCAGAAGGAGAGGGGGAGCGAAGCCGTGAAGCAAAAAGGAGTACAACATGACGATCTTCCTACCCTCAGCCCAGCCGACCATGAGCATTTGGGGCGCCATCCAGAGCGCCGATCAGATCGCGCCCGGCATCTGGCATGTGTCGACCCCGAGCCACGGTGGCATCCTCTTGTCGGAGCAGCGGCAGGCGGCGATGCCCGATGCGCTCCGGCGCGACGAGCCCTTCTACGAGGAGGACGTTAACTGGGCGCTCGTCTATCTGGGTTTCGAGGCCGAACTGCGCCGGGTCGATCGGCCGGCCATGGGCGCGGCAATCCTGCTGGCGCACGACACCGTTCGATCCTGGCGGCCGCAGGCCTACAGTGACTTTACTGGCAAGCCAGTCACGCCCCGCGACAGTCATGTGCTGCGCGCGATCGCGGCCTATGAAGCCGTGATCGGCGAGGTCGTGGTGGTCGCCGCCTTCGGCTCTCATGCCGATTGGGTGCCGGAGGGGAAGACCGGGGTCATCGGCCGACGGGTGCTTAGCGTCGATCATCTGGGACATGCGACCTATGAGATGATCGACCATCGTGCCCTGGTCGATGCCGAGCGCTATGACAGCTGCCAGATCGTCAACAGCTTCACGGCGATCGGCGCCGAACCGTTGCCGTGACGATGGAGATCATCGTCGGGTTGCCGCATCTGGGCAAGGGGCCGATCCTCGACCGCGTGGTTGCGCTACGGCAACCGGCGCTTATTTCGGCCAACTGCCTTTCCAGATATTCCGCGAGCAAGGGATGGCGCGATTGGACGAGATGGAGAACCGGGCAGCTCGCCAACGCTCGTCCGCTGGCATCGCTTCATCTCGACAGCGCGGGTTTCGTCGCGACGGCGCGCTATGGAGCATTCCCCTGGTCGATCGCCCATTATGTGGCGCTTGCCGCCGCCTTTCCATTCCGATGGTGGGCCAGCGCCGACTATTGCGTGGAACAGGAAATTGCCGCTGACCGCGCACAGGTGCTTGAACGGCTGTCACGCACCATCGCGGCCAATTTCGAATGCTGCCGCCGCGCCGATGATCATGGTATCTTGTCGACCATGATGCCGGTGATCCAGGGCCGTCGACCCTGCGATTATGAGCGCTGCCTCGACGCGCTATGGGGATTGATCGAGCGTGCGCCGCTTATCGGTGTCGGCAGCATGTGCCGTCGCGAGGTCGCCGGACCTGAAGGGTTGATCGCGGTGGTCGAGCATCTCGACCGGATCTTGCCGCCGTCAACCCGCCTCCATCTGTTCGGCGTCAAAGGCCCGGCCATTCCCTATCTGCTTCCGTTCGGGAAGCGGATCCGCTCGATTGACAGCCAGGCCTATGGCACCAGCGCGCGTCGCGAGGCCCTGAGCCGGGGCATCTCAAAGACCGACCGCTTCGTTGCGGACCATCTTGAGACCTGGCTGGGCCGTCAGGCCGAGCGGCTTGGCGATGCGCCAAAAGCTCTGCCCATAAACGCTCCCAATATCACGGATGCCCTGCCGGCCGATGGGTGGGAAGCGGCGATCGCGCAGGCGCGGGGCGAGATCCAATCCTTGATCGAACAGGGTGAACTCGACCATGATGCGCTGGTCGAGCCTTGGATCCAAACATGGGCGGCCGAGATCTACCATAGTCGCAGGGATGCGTTCGGAGGAACGGCTATCCGCGCAGCGGCATGATGTCAGCCGTCATTATCATGTCCGTTCGCGCGCTCCCGTTTATCCTGGTCTGAACGATCCGAGGCGATCACGCGCACGCCCAACGCCTGGATGATCTGCATGACGTCAGGAGCGAGCTTCGCATCCTCCCACTCGGCTGCGCCGGACCATGGTTCCTCAGGCGAGACAGGGGTGAGCTCTCCGGACGAAAAGTCCATGAGATGGCCCGACTGAATGAAGTGATTCTGGAAGTCGCACTGATAGTCACCCAGGATCTGAACCGGGATTTGCTCATCGCCGGCCTGTCGCGCCGCAAACACCTCATGTTCACCGGCAAGGACGATATAGAGTGTTGGCAGTCGTGCGCCGCTGACGCGCATCACCTCGATGGGACCCGCGGGCCTTTCCTCGCGCCGCGCCGTGATGGCGCTGACCATGCGATTGTAGTTCCAGGGTTGCGCCAGCACATGGCGCGTTTCGACCTGTTGCGTGACCTGCCCTTCCAGCGATGTGCATTTGCCGGTGGTGGCGATCAGCGCTGCGGCCAAGCGATCGACCTGAAACGCCCCGCCGATCACCGTCAGCACGCCGGTTGAATTGAGCGCGGCGGAGCGATCATCGTCGGAGGCCAAGGGGGATACGCTGGGCAATCGCACGTCGATCGTCCCAGCCTGTATCAAATCGATCAAATTCATAACCACGGCATTGGCCCCCCGGCGCGACGCGGCGATGCTAATGTCGATCGCCCGCGCAAGCCATACTGCCGATGGGGTATGAACCGCAGAAAAACGGCTGCTGGCCCAGATCGGCAAAGAGGAGGGGGATCGAGGTGGAAGGAGCGCGCCCTGCGCTTGAAGCCGGAGACCCCATCATGAGCTACGATGTTGCCTTTCGCCACGCCCAGGCCCTTGATCCGAGCGGATGCACGACCATCGCCGCAACACTTCACGTGCTTGAAGCGGCGATCACCGATTGTCGCAACGCGGGCAAAGACATTGAGTGCGATCCTGCCGTCATTCTGTTGGCCCGCCATTTCAGCACCGTGTGCGCGAGCAAGGCCTCCGAGGCCGAGATGCGGCAGGCGTGCATGACGGAGATCGCCGCCATTCGCGGCAGCCCGACATTGCCCGTCCTTTGTCAGCGCGGCGTCGCGTATGACGCGCCGGCCAAACGCACCTTTCACGCCGAAGGGCGCCGCGCTCTGCTTCGCTTTGCCGATGCGTTGGGGCTTGCACCGGGGGCCTACAGCATTCGTTCCAACCCGGCGGGGCCGGCGGTATCGGGCGACATCACCCTGCATGGCCAAAATCTGTGGATGCAATTGTCGATCTCTCCTTTTGGCCCTGGCCATGAAATCTGCTTTCGTCGCGTGCGGGGCCGCGACGATCACATAGGAGAACGCAACCACTGGGCTTCGGTTCAGGAGCTGCTCACCCCGGACCGATTGGCTGACCGGGTTTGCCGCGACCTCAAGCTGCCCTGCTGCGCCAAGCCGCGTCTCGCCGTTTGACGGCGCCGGTCCGCCAACGCCTTCCCATCCTACGGATGATGGGGCTGCCGCGACCAGCCTGCTGGCGCATGCGACAATCAGGAACGCCACCCATGGACACCAAAAGCTTCATCGCATCCGATCCCGCCTGTTGGATCAGCCGAGGCCGAACCGCCGAGCATGCGGAAATGATCGCTGCCGCTTGGCGTGCCTATCCCGACCTCCCGAACGACGCCCCTCTGGATTTGCGCATGACCCGGACGCGCGAACGGGTGGTCGCCATGCGGCCAGTTACGAACGCGATTGCGCGTCAAACCGAATGCGAACGGCAGGCCCGCAATTTCGCCTTCACGCAAGCGAAGGTGGCACGGGGTGGCGGCACGCGACTTGATCAGGCTATTCTGATCGGCCGCACGGATCATGGCTATGACTGGAACGAGGCCGTGGAATTTGCCAATGGCTGGTATGCTTTATGCCCAGCTGCGCATAAGGCGTATTATCGCGAGGTTGGAATAATGCGAAGGAAGTCAGCTATGCACGAGAATTACGCCGTTTTCTAACCGCGTTGCTGCGCATTATTTTTGTTGCGAACGTCTCCGGTGTCTGAAACGACCGAGGAGACAAACGTGCTGAATATCCATGATGAGCTGATCGCTGACCTGTCCAGATCTTTGACCGAGAAGCGCTACAATCCAGTGGCTGCCCAGAACAATGTTCTCTACGCGTCCGAATTTCTGATTTATCTTTCGGAGATTGATCTGCCGATTGAGGTTGTGACCCCGTCACATGTCGATCAGTATATTCGGTATGCGACTGAGTGCTTCGAAGCCAAATATGGTCGGTATCCTTCGCCACGATGGGATAGGCTTCCCCGAACAGCGATTTGTAAAATCCTCAGCCTTGCACAGGGGCAATGGCCGCCGCAGTCAGAAGTTGCGGAGGAGTCCGCCAAGCTGCACGGTGATTTAGCTAATGGCTACAGAAGATGGATGGAAGACGAACGAGGATTTACCGATCAAACCGTTCGAGGAAATATGTGGGAAGCAAGAACCTTCCTTAAATGGCAATTGGACCGGGGGTCGGATAATAGCGTCTTATCGTTGAGTGTAAGTGACATAGACGCATATATGGACATGCGTAGCTCCAATATGAGCCGTAAATCGATTTCAGGAATTGCGGCGCGGCTCCGCTCGTTGCTCCGATACCTGTATCAAGCAAGGCTTGTTTTGACCGATCTTGCTCCCCTTGTCATCGGGCCGAGCATCTATGCCTATGAGGGCGTACCTTCGATAATCGATAGCACCCAGATCAGGGCCGTCCTGGAAGAAACTGCGAAGGACAAGTCGCCCCGGGGTTTGCGCGATTATGCCATACTCCAAATCCTGGCCACATATGGGCTCAGGGATCGTGAAATTGTTAGAATCTCAATAGATGACTTGGATTGGCGAGCGGCGACATTGCGCGTTAGCCACCGGAAAACAGGAACATTTTCTATTCTCCCACTATCCGATGCGGTCGGAGAGGCTTTAATCGAATATCTGCGGCATGGACGCCCGCAAGTAGAATCACGCAATATATTTGTTCTGGCGTTGGCGCCCTACACCCCGATGACGACTGTTTACAACGTGGCGTCGAGGCGATTGGCGGCGGCAGGCGTCCATCTGCCCGGCAGGCGAGGGCCGCATGTCTTTCGGCACGCGCGCGCGACCGAGTTGCTTCGCGCTTCGGTTCCGCAAAAGATCATTGGGGATCTGCTTGGGCATCGGTCGGTCGAATCCTCAAATACCTACCTCAAGCTTGCGACTGAGGATCTCAGGGGGGTGGCGCTTGAAGTACCGGGATCGGGGGTGCGGTCATGAGCGCGTGGCTGGATACCGACGATACAGTGGCCGAGGAATTTCTGAAGACGCGCAAATTGACGGAGAAGCGCTTCAGAGCTTATCGGTCCGTTATCCGCAGCTTTGAGCGAGTATCTCAAAGGCATCAGGCGTTAAGCCGCGAGATGCTCTCCGAATGGATGAGGGAGCGTAAGGTAAACTTTTGGCCGAAGTCGTCCCAGGTACAGGAAATACATATCGTCGACGACTTCATCGATTATCTGCTTAAACGTGGCCTGATTGACAAAAATCCCATTGCTGACCTTCGGTTAAAACATGGTGCAAGGGGCAATAGACCAGTGTGGCGGGCTATTGCGTCTCCAAATCCGGATGATGCCCTCGTGGCGCTTCGTCGGCCGGCTCCCTTCGGGAGCTTCTTGGGCGATTTTATGCAGAACCATGTGACGCTGATGCGCAATCGTGGTTACAAATACACGACAGAGGCGGACCTTCTGCTCAGATTTGATCGCTTTCTTCAGGCTAGTCCGCATTTGGCGGGAGAGAGTATTGAGAAGATGGTAGCCGCATGGGCGGCCGCCAAGCGCACACCGCATCACGCTGCACAATGCCAAAAAGCGGAGCGGATGCTCACCAAGGCCCGATATCGCATCGATGCAAAGATGCTCCCAAGACCGTGCGATCCGCGAGTTGGGCAACAGGTCGCGCGGATTTATCGGAAACCTCATATTCTCAGCCCTGGTGACGTACGGTTGATGCTCGACGTGTCACGCTCCTACTCGACGCGGACGTTTTCCTACCGTCCGCTATGTGCGCGGCACATGATAATTCTGGCCTATTGTGCTGGATTGCGCCGCGGGGAGATTGCCAGGCTGAATCTCGGCGACGTGGACTTCAATTCCGGGACGATCACGATCCGGGACACGAAGTTCTACAAGACCAGAATTCTACCTTTGTCCGACAGCGCCTTGAGCGAGCTGGGCGCTTTTGTCGACGCGAGACGAGGCGCCGGCGCCTCGCAAGATCCGCAGTCTGCGCTGTTCTGGCATGATCATCCGAGTGGCCGCCACAGCTCGTATATGGTCTCCAAAATGATCACCGAAGTCATGCGCCAAGCCGGGCTTAAACCTCTTTCTGGGAGGGCGGGGCCACGCGTTCATGATCTTCGGCACTCAATGGTCGTGAACCGGATTCTCGAATGGTACAGAACCGGCGTAAATCCTCAGGAAAGGCTGCGCTTCCTTTCCACCTATATGGGCCACCGCGACATCAATTCCACGCTGGTCTACATAACCGTCACGCGCGATCTCCTGCACGAAGCGAACGAGCGCTTCCGCGCCATTGGCATCCGATGCCTTAACCTGGAGGTGGCGTCATGAAAAAGGGCGATCCCTTTCCGACGTTGTTGCGAGCGTTCTTCCAGGAGTGGCTGGCTGAGCAACGCAACGCATCGATCCACACGATCCGGTCTTATCGGGATACCTGGAGGCTGTTGCTCCGATTCGTTGCAGAACGAAAGAAGAGCGTGGTCGCGCGGCTGACCTTGGCTGATATTTCAGCCAGCGAGGTGCGGGCGTTTCTCAATCATGCCGAGAATGAACGCAAAGGCACGATCGGCACACGCAATTGCCGGCTCTCCGCAATCCGTAGCTTTTTCAGCTTCGTATCGGGCAAGGACCCCGAGTTGATTGTTCATTGTGCGGAAGTTCTTGCGGTGCCGGTGAAACGGGAACCCACCTCTGCCCCGTTCTACCTCGAACCTAACGAGGTCGAGGCCATTCTTGCACAGCCTGACCGGTCAACTCTCGCGGGGCTTCGCGACCATGTGCTGCTTTCGTTTCTTTATAACACGGGAGCGCGTATCCAGGAGGCGCTGGACCTATGCCCAGACGCAATCCGGTTGGACGCCCCTAATTTCGTGCGGCTCTATGGGAAGGGCCAGAAGGAACGCATCTGCCCGCTTTGGCCGGAAACGGTCATGCTGCTCGAAACGCTGCTGGCAAGGCAGCCTCGAGCGCCCCATGAACGTATCTTCGTCAACCGCTATGGCGAGCCCTTGGGCGCCTCAGGGGTGCGGTTCAAGCTCGCCGCCTATGTGAAGGAAGCAGCGAAAACCGTACCGACCCTGCGATCGAAGCATATAACCCCGCACAGTTTTCGGCACGCGACGGCAGTTCATCTTGTTGCTGCCGGGGTCGATATCACTGTCATCCGCAGTTGGCTTGGCCACGTCAGCCTCGACACGACTAACCACTACGCCCAGGCCGATTTGGAAACGAAGCGCAAGGCGCTGGAGCGGGTTGGCGTTCCAGTAACAGGCACCGCTACTCCTTCGTGGAAACGAGAGGCCAGTTTGATGGAGTGGCTGGACACCCTGTAAATTAATGCGAAGGAGCGTGGCAAAATATGGCGGTTTTGCACTTATGTCCCGCGCTCCTTCGCATTATTACAACCTCGCGATAATATGCAGCGCAGGCCGGTTGGGATGTGCGCGGTCCCGTCAAACCGTTGGTTGGTTGTCCTGATCCACGGTTCGTTTCGGCCTATCATAAGGGCTTCCGCGAAGGCGGCGGCAATATCGACGATCTGTTCGATACTGCGCGGCGCGCCAATCTTGCCGTTCACCATAATGGCAGTGAAGCGCCGGCCAGGAAGGGTCATGCATCCCGGCCACTACCCTCGACCTGGCCACAGCCTTCCGATGCGGCCCGGCCGACGCCCTGGTCAAAGCGGCTTGTGCTGATGAGCGCCCGCGAGGCCGAGGAGGGTCTGGTCGACACGATCCGCCGGGCGCCAGGCGCGCATCAAGCGACCATCATCATGATCTGTCCGACGCGGGGATTCCGCAATGCGAACGATGCGGCGCAAGCTGGGTCGCTTGGAGACCTCCTCCGAGGCCGTGAATTTGAGGACATCCTGATCGCCGCGCAGGATCACGACCTGGCCGTTGCCGACGCCCATGCCGGCGCGCTGCCTCTGTGTCGAACCATGGAACGCTTGCGCCACACCAGGCTTCTCCAGCGCGCGCAATTGCGGACCTGGATCGCCCGAGGCCTTGAGGTGGGACAGGTCGCGGGCGCAGGGCATATCCGGTGGGGCAAGGCTATCAGCGGGCTTACCGGCCGGCTGGGTGAATTTACGGCGCGCTATGCTGGGCCTGCCCAGCCGCGAGGACACCGCATCGTCATCGAGGTCGATGGTGGTCGTCCGGCGACCGGCTATTTCGATGTCCAGGGTCAACCGCTCGATCCCGAGGCCGTGATCAGCAATCGAGCCCGGCTTCGCGCCGAAATGGCTGCGTTGCTGCGGTCATTTGCCGCCTCGACCCGGCTGCCCTGCATCCAGCCCTCACTCCTATGAATGGAAATCCATGCGATGCTGAACCAATTCCAGCGCATCTGCGCGCAAACCTATGACGGCGGCGATTTTGCGCATGTCGAAAATCTCGATGAGGCTGGCGCCTGCGGCGACACGCTGTTCGCGTTCCTGATGATCGAACTCTCTTCCCCAGAAGATTGTGACAGCCGTGACGAGGCCGTCCGGCGGCTCGAAGTGGCCATCGACAATGTCAAAGCCGTGATTGCCGTCCTCAAATCCTCGGAGTCTCACTGAGCGGTAATCGGCAAAGGAGAGGGCGCCAGTCCGTCGGGCATCCGATTCAAGAGGAGGGGGAACGGGACAGGCGGTTTCGAGGCCGGGAAAGGTGCTCGGCGCTGAACCTTTCCTCTGGAGAACCCTCATGTCCGATATCGCCCCGAATGCCGCCTTCCGCGCTGCCAGCCTCGTGCCCGACGAGAGGCGCATCAACTTCATCCCGACGCTGTTTGGCCGACGTCATTTCTTCAAGGGCGAAACGCTGCTCTACACTTTCATGCAGTCGCTTTCGCCCGATTATAGCGGCGGATATTGGCAGTTCTTCGAGGTCGGTCACCAACCGCTCTATCTCGCTCCGAACGGTCGGGATCGGTTCCGGATCCGATGCGGCAGCAACGGCTATGATGGCGAGGTCTCTGCAGACGCAGCCGGGATCATCGCAACGCTTTTCACCTTCTCCTATCTCTCGTTCGAATTCGACGATGACGACGACCACATTGCACAGGCCTTCCACCGGCTGCGCGATCATGCGCTCGACCATCCCGAGGCGGCGGAGATCTTCAGCGCGATCGACTAAGGCGAAAAGGGGAGTGGGAACAGGGGCCGGGAGCAAATCCGCTCCGAGGAGTTCCCATGTCCCTTCCCGCTATCATCCGCAGCGAGATCGACCCTGCGGCGATCGCCAAGGTCACGCGTCTGTTCAACAACACGCTCGGCGATGTGCTCGCCGAGCTTTTGCAGAACGCCCGCCGCGCGGGTGCCACAGTTGTCGACCTCGAGGTTCATACCATCGGCGACGATGTCTGGCTTTCGGTGAATGACGATGGTGCCGGCATAGCTGATCCCGCCGTAATACTCGCGCTGGGCCGCTCGGGCTGGAACGACGACATTGCAAAGCGTGAGGATCCGGCCGGCATGGGCGTGTTCAGCCTCGCGGGCCGCGATGTCGAGGTCCAGTCCTGCGCGAATGACGAAGGGGCGGGCTGGATAGTGCGTGTCGCCGCCGACGCGTGGGAAGCCCGCTCTCCGGTCGCCGTTGCTTCGCTCAACCGATCGCGCGGCACCACGATCCGGTTTCAGCTCGATATGCGTTGGAAGGAATCGCTCGACGCGGCAGCGAAGTCAGCTGCACTCTATTGTCCATTGCCGGTGCGCCTTCGCGGCATTTCGCTCCATCAGGAGGACTGGCTTGCCGGCGCCGAGGTTGTGGTCGAGGAGGCCGGCGTGCGCATTGGCCTGTTCAACGACCTGCGCGCGACGCGGTTCAGTCCCTGCGTCAATTTCCATGGAGTCATCGTCGCGACCGCTTTGCCATCGGTCGGCGAAAAGCGGCGCAACTGGTGGGCCCGTGTCGATATCGTCGATGCGCCTGACCTTCAGCTTGTTCTGCCGGCGCGCAAGGAGATGGTCGAGAACGCCGCGCTTGACGCGCTGCGCGACAGGGTTCGTTGCGTCATCTATCGCCATATTCAATCGCTCGGCACCCATCGCCTAGCCCACGAACAATGGCGCGAGGCCGCAGCACTCGGCATCGCGCTTCCCGAGGCCGAGCCGCTACTTCGACCCTGGTCGCCCGCGACCGCCGACCCTCACAATTGTTCCGCAGCCAGCGGCGAGCGCATTGCAAGTGAAGACCACATCATTGTCGACAGTTTCGAACCGGCCTTCGAGCAATGCGCGGCTTTTGCACTCGGCAAGCACGGCGGCTACGAGGGTCGACTGGCAGAGCCCGACGACACGATGGCGGGCTATAGCTGGTACAATTGCTTGCCGCACATCGCGGTGTTGCGGTTCGAGATAGAGCGGGACGGCGCGACGGCAATACTTGATCCCGGTGAATTTCCCGGCCTCGACAGTGGCACCGTCAATCGCCTCACTCTGGTGCTCGAGTTTAGCGGTGAAGAGGCGGACCAGATCCGGATCCCCGCGCCGGTCGCCATCGAATATGACGAACGTACGCACTGGAGCTTTGAGGAAGCCCGCATTCTGCTCGCGTCACGCGATGCCCTTACACCGGCCGAACTTGTCGACCTTCTTGAAGGGGCCTGCTTCAGCCCAAGCGACGATCGTGATGCCGACAGCTGGGACACCCAGCACAGCCGGTTCCTGCTTGATGCCCAGGAGATGGCGACCCGGTTGCTCCTGGGCGACGACGCGGCGCTGATCGAGCGCCTCCACGCCATTCTCGCCTATCGCGCGCAATGGTTTGTGCCGGAGGGCCGGCGTTTTGCGATTGTGCTTGCCCGCGACACGATCAATATCGGCCTCGAGCCTGCACAAGAGAACAAGCGGACAGTGGCTGGGGACGCCAATGCCTGACATCAAATCCGCGACGCCTGCCGACCGGGACGCTGTCCTCGCCGGAACCATGTATCTGCGGCTCGCACGTAAGCTGCTCGTCGAGGCGGGGCTCCCGCGCGCCGCAGCAGCCGTCCGCAAAAGCCCCGACGGTGCGGTGCGCCATATCGATCAACGCCTACGCAGGAGTCCATCATGAGCCGATACGACCTCAAGCCCAAGGCCGGCAGCGGCGCGTGTCGCGTCGTCGTCGGATGGGACCGACCGCTCCAAACCTTCTTCGCCCAAGTCTTCACTCCGACCGAGAACGAGCCGGACGAGGGTGAGGCAACGATCTGGCTCGGCACGGAACCGGGAGAATTGTCGACGCCCGAGGCCGCGATCGCCATTATTGCCCCCTACACGGAGATACCCAATGGTCTCGCGGCCGAACTCGAAGCCGACATGCGCGCAAGCATCGGCGTAAAAGACGGTGCGTACCAGGCTGAGGCCAAGCGCGGTTTATTCGGCTCGCTCCACTGACCGGGAACCTCGACCCCGAGGCCGCGAAGTGCGGACCTCGGATTGGGGCGCTAACGCGCCTGCTCGGCCGAACGGCCGAGGAGAGGAGGGGGAGGGAGGAAGGTGTCTCGGACACGGGAGTTCGAGCCATCATCCAGGAGAATCCCCATGAACATCGGTTCCATCAAGCAGAATGACGCCGGCATCCACGTCGGCAAGATCGCGACGCTCACGATCGCCATGACCATTGCACTGCGTGAGCTCCACTCCTCCAATCCCAAGGCGCCCAAGTACGAAGTGCTGGCGCTTTCCGCCTCACGGGCATGGGTGCAGGTCGGCGCGCTCTTCGAACTCTTCTCGAACGGCACCGGCGAGGCCTTCCTCAACGGCAAGATCGAGGATCCGAGCCTGGCCGCGCCGCTCTACATCTCAGCGTTCCGCCAAGACGACGGCAGCTACAACATCGTCTGGTCCCGCCCGACCCGCCGCCGCGATCTCGCGGCCGAAATGGCGGCCAAGGCGGACGACAGCCTGCCGCCACTGCCCGGTGAAGGCGCCGAAGCCAGCGTGGGCGAGGCGGCGCGCGAACGCACCGAGGCCGGCCTCGGCCAGTCGTCGAGCGAACACGCTTTCGCGGGCTGATCCTTCGCACCCTCAATAGGGCCCTCGCTCCGCATAGGGGCGGGGGCCTTTTCTCGTTTCCGCGCGGCCCCCGGCCGACGAGGGGAGGGCATATAAAGGCCGAGACGGTATTCGGGGTCACCATCACGAACAGTGACCAGCCCGAGGTGCCGGTGCGCCTTATCGGCGAACAACATGTGGTTGAAGATCTGGGCCGCATTCCCTCGTTCGCCGATTGGGTCCGGCTCATACAGCCGCTGCCCTGGATCCTTCGCGGCAATCCCGCCCGCTCGCCCGGCCTCGATTCTTCCTTGCAAAGGACGGCTAAGGCATGATCCTCCTGGCAATATGATGGAGTGTAAGGTCGATGGAAGAAGGTCCCTTTGGCAAACGAGCCGCGACCGCGGCCCTTGATCGGTTGATCGAGATTGCCCGGTGTGACACCGGGCAGTCCCGCCGGGTCGCCAATTTCCTCCTGGCCTGGTGGAACGGCGATGATTGTGGACATTTTCCCATCGCCGACCTTTTTGGTGTCGATGCCACGATCGCGACCCATATGACGACGATCATCGGCTTTCTCGGCCAACACGAAGGCGCGATCTATCCAGATGCCTTCGGGCGAAAAACCGACATGGTCGAGCTCGTCCAGCGCTGGCGGCAATTTGACGGCGATTAGCACGCCTGGCTCCCGGTAGAGCAGCATTTCTGCTATTACGCGACTCATGGCCGAGCTTGATCCCCACACATTGCGGGTGGCTGCATCGCTCATCCGCTTACGCATCGCCAACCTCCATCGCGACCCGCGTATGGACGGGCTGCAGCGCCTCGGCGCCCATCGCACCTTGACCCAGCTCGCCATCGATATCGAGGCATCAGCCGACCATGTCGGCCGGACCCGGCGCCGCAAGACGATCTAACGCCCCCCGCGCTTGGCGCGCGGACCGATTGTCTTCCCTACCTCGCCCAGGTTGGACTCAGAATGTCGGCGCCCCGACTGCGCCGATGGTCAGCGTCGGCCTTGAACGGCTTATCATTTATGTATATGTTGATGTATATGCAAAGGAGGCTTCATGGATCCCCGACGTTCCGATCCCACGCCCGCACGTGAGGCAAAGCTGTTTCGCAACAACAAGAGCCAGGCTGTGCGTATTCCTGCGGATTTCGAACTCCCCGGGACAAGTGTCATGATTTATCGCGACGGCGCCCGCCTTATCATCGAGCCGATCCGCCGGAAGAATATCCTGGAGGTTCTCGCCAGTCTCGAACCGCTGGGACCTGACGATCAATTCCCCGATATCGACGACACGCTGTTGCCGGCCAAGGCGATCGACCTGTGAGCAGCCTCTATATGCTCGACACCAATATCATCTCCGAACTGGCTCGCAATCCTCACGGCGGTGTCGCAAAGCGCATTGCCGAGGTTGGGCCGGATGCCATTTGCGTCAGCATCGTTACCGCGGCGGAACTGCGCTACGGTTGCGCCAAAAAGGGGTCGCCGAGGCTGCTCGCGCAAATCGACGCCATTCTCGACAGCGTCCAAATTCTCGCCCTCGATGTGCCGGCCGATACAGAATATGGCGGAATTCGCGCTGAGCTCGAAGCTGCCGGGAAGCCCATTGGACCCAACGATCTCTTCATCGCCGCGCACGCCTATGCTTTGGACGCAACGCTCGTGACAGCCAACATGGGCGAGTTCTCGCGCGTACGCGCGCTCAAAGTGGAGAACTGGATCACAGACCCACATTGATCGCAGCGAGCCGATGCGTCGCCGTGCTGGGCGTCTACAGCCTGTGATCTGCACTGCTCATTTTGGACCACCGAGGCCGCGAGGGCTTTCGCGGCCGACGGTCACGCCGCGTGCGCCTTCCGCGCGCCTTGCTGCAATACCGGAGACCGCCCGCCTTGGTAGAACATCGCGGCACCCGGCCAGCCTGTTCCCGCCTTGCCACGCGCGCCTTGCGCGGGTTGTGCAACGAAGAGGCAGCGACTAACCGCATCGGCGCCTGGTCGCGGCCGTCCAAAATCCGGCCGTCTTCCTCATACCTCTCGTTCCCGTCAGTCCTGTCCCGATGGGCCATCCGGCCACCCGCTTGAAGGGATGAACACTACGCCCGTGCGGGGCCGGCGCAACCCGCGATCTTCCGGCCGTGTTGAGGCCTGACGGCCTCTGCCCGCACCACCCGGAAGATCGCAGGTTCCCCTGCGCTGACGCTTCGGTGCGCCAGCCCCTCATGCCCGGGCTTCGTCGTCTTTTCATCCCAGCGGGATCGGCCCGCTGGCGCAAAGGAAGGACAGCATCATGAACAAGGTTTTTCTCTCAGGCCGGATCACCTCGGACATCAGCCGCTTCGGCACCGACAGCAAGGGCGGCGTAAGCTTCTCCCTCGTCACCAGCAAGCCCGTCATCAAGGACGGCCAGGTCCAAAAAGGCGACAACGGCTACACCGAAACCTACGACGAATTCCACACCGTCAAAGCGTTCAACGGCCTAGGCAAGTCGGTCGCCAACCACAAGAAGAAGGGCGACAAGCTCATGGTCGTCGGCGAAATCCGCTACAGCCGCAACGAGCGGGACGGCCGTACCTTCTACAACACCGACATCGTCGCTGAGGAAATCGAGTTCTTCTGGCCCCGGACGGGCGGCCCTCGGGCCGCCCCCTCATCTTCACGGAGACGATAGATGTTTCAGCTTGCCAGCTTTGAAGAGATCGCCGGGGTCGCCCACCGGATCGAAATCCTCAACCCCCATCTGGTCGCCCGCATCCGCCGGGCTGCCGACCAGCTCAACCGTCATGAAATCGCCGCGCATCTCGCCGGCGCGATCACCGAGGCTGCGGACGCCGCCCATATCCGGTCGTTCGAGGAAGCCCAGTTCGGCGAAGCCAGCGCCGATGCGATCGTTGATTGTGAATATCATGACGAGCTCGCCGCCGCCTGGTCGCTGGTGGCCGCCGAACATCAGCTCGTCTGCCCCGATCTCCTCCTCTCCTACGACGGGTCGGTCCACTGACCCGTCACACGCCTCCCGGCGAGTCCACCCCTGGGCTCGCCGTTCCTGCATTGCCCGTGTTGAGGATCATGCCATGATCATCCTGTCCGCCCACGTCGAAGGTCCGGTCGTTATCGAAAACGTCTGTGACGAAGCCGCCAAGCTGTGCAATCGCCTCGGCATTGGCCTTGACCTCACCATAGGCGAACACAAACTGAGCGTTCGCGCCGGCAATCATCCTTACAATCTCAAGCGCGCCTATGAACGGGCGGAACGCGCCGCGGCCGCGCGGGAAGCATAGCAGCGTTTAGCCACGCGCCTGACCCCGCCAGCGACAGCATCGGGACGCGAAGCCATCGACTGGATCAGGCCGATGTGACGACAGGCGCCGCCCCGCGGGCCGGGACCGTTGACGGTCCCGGCCTCGCCGGTGGAGCGGCCGTTGCCGGCGCAGCGTTCGCCTTGTCGAGCGCGCCTGCGACCTTGATGGCGACCTCGTCGAGCGTCGCCATCAGGCGATTGAGCTGGGACAAGTCGCCGCTCAGTTCGGGGCCATAGCGGATCGAGAGATATTCTCGGCCTTCGCTTAGTTTGCCGAGATGGTCGAGCGTGCGTTGGCGCAGCCGCAGGGCGGATACCGCGGGGTTCGCTGTGCGCTTGCGCAGGTCATGCTGGTAGCCTCTGATCTCGGCTGGCTTCACGCCGCGCGCCAGCAGCAACGCGTTGAGGTAAAGCTCGATTGCCTGGATTGCCGTCATCCGCGCGGGCGCCCAGCTCGAAGGATTGCCGCGCTTGCCTCGGCCCATCAGATCATGTGCCACGCCGCGATACTCGTCGGCGAGCTGCCTGATATCGTTCGGTGTCGCGACTTCGCCTGGATAGGCTTTCGATTCCCCCTGCATCACCTCAGTCTATGATCGACGCTGAAAAGTTCCAACGATGTTCCGACGCAGAAATAGCCGTCTGCGCGTTCGGCGCATCCCGCCCCGCGCAGCGCGCCGGACGGGACCGGGGCTCTATTCGCTAAGCCGCCGCCGGCCTGTGGCCGACCCCGGCTAACCTCACGGAGCCGCGCGAGCGCGTCTCCGCCCATCCGGGTCACGATCCCCTTGCGGGATGGTGACGCAGGGTGAGGTTATACACCCCTATTCCTCTCTTGTGTCTGCCTAGTGTGGCATGCGGGGTTGGCGGTCCGTCAAGCATGAGCGGTCCCCCCAATTTTCAGCCCGATGCCGCTGGCGCGGCTCCGTCAGAAAATCGGCTCCCCCGCTCCCCGCGTGGCGGCGGCGACGGCAAGCCGGTCGCCGTGCCTGACCTCCCTGACCACCGCATGCCCTGAGGCAAGCCTCATCGAACGGATGAGACATCCAATCCTTGGAGGCTCAAATGACCAACAGTTTCTCGAACTTCGCCGATCTCGCCAGCCACATCGCCACCGAAACGGGTACGGACGAACGCAGTTCGCTCTACGCCGACGCCTTTCTCGAGCATGACGAGCGCGCGAAGCTCTCGCCGGTCGACGAGAGCGAGCAGCTCGAAATGCCAGATCCTGACCAAGCCCGCGCGGCAGTCGAGATGGTGATGGCGACGTTGTTCGACGTGTTCCGCGATACCCGTCTCGAACCCTTCGCGGGCGACCTCGCCTGGGGCTTCGTCAACAGCTTCCATGTCGTGGCGAAGCGCATCAACGACCGCGAAGACGATGCCGCCAAGGAACTCGGCGACCTCGCGCGCAGCTTCGATCCCAGCGAAATCTACGCTTCCCAGATCGAAGAAGCGCAGATGCTCTGCCAGACCCTTCAAGGGTGCCGCGACGCCATGGAATGCATGCGCGACCATGCGGCAGAGGTCTACCGTGTGGAGACCGGACGCCCCTACGCGCCGACGCGTGGCAGCCGGGTTTCGAAGGGCGTCACCGCATCGATGATCGAAGCCCGCGACTTCCTTGCAGCGCGTGGCCGGGAACGCCGCGAGCAGTTCAGTCCCGAAGGCCCCATCGTCGCCTTCTCGGGCGGCCAGCAGTGGGAAGATCATGACCTGCTCTGGAAGGGTCTGGACTCTATCAAAGCCCGAATTCCGGAGATGGTGCTCGCAACAACCGCGCAGGCGAAAGGCTGCGACGCCATCGCTCAGGCATGGGCGGCAGCGCGAGGCGTGAAGGTCATCATGTTCCGACTGGATCGAAGGTTGGGCGCCAAGGCCGCGTTCGTGCGCAACGATCGCCTGTTGGCCCTCAAGCCGGTTGAAGCCGTGGTCTGCGAAGGCAGCGGCATCCAGATGAACCTCGCACAGAAGCTGCGGCAGGCAGGTGTCCCTTTGCATGTCGTGAAGCTCGCCCATCAGACCGTCCGCCCGACGCCGCAGCGCATGGCCGCTCGGGTTCGCCAGGGGCGCTGACGCCTCGGTTCCGAGAGGCTCCGGCCAAGGCCGGGGCCTCTTGTCCCTCTCCTTGCTTGATCATGCGGCGCTCAGGGGCATCGAACCCCTTCGACGCCGCTTCGAGGCGGCACCCCGTCCGACGGTTTTGCTTCTGGTGGGCACCATGAACGGCTTTCCCAGAGCAAAGAGAAAAGGGGGCGCGGCAAAGCGGACCAACAAGGGAGGACAAGATGTCCATCAGATTCCGCATCGCTACCAATTCCGATGACGGCGCCTTTCGGCACGCCACGATCTCCGCGCGGCAGCTCGCGGCCTTTCGACAGTTGCTTCGAGAGCAAGGCGATCGTCTCGGAACCGTGCTGCTCGACCCGGAAAACGGGCAGCATAATTTCCTCTCCTACCAGTTCGATGCGTGCATCTGCCCCATCGCGCTCGCCACCATCTGCACTCTGTTCGACCATGATCCCGATGTGGTCGCGGTGATGGAAGAGGCCCAATTTCGGCAGCGCCGCGTGACCATCTATCCCGGCCTCCATTCGCGCGACATTCGGGTGCGCGTGTCCCTGACCTCCGACGCCGGGCTGGAACTCGATCTGGCTTCCACCGATGCCCACGCGCTGCTCGCAAGCCTTGGCCTTTCGCCCGATGATGTTGGTGAAATTGGCATCGAACCGATCAGGGAGCGGCTCGCCCATCCGGCGGTGCGTCGGCGCTGCCTGGAGACGGGTGTCGCCGCCAATGCCGAACGCCTGACGCACCTCCTTGTCCTTGCCGACATGGATGAAACGGCGCGCCTGGAATGGGCATAATCGCCCAAGAGATGACAAAGTGATGCGTTTGTGCTAGCTTGTGTACAACGGAGAAAACCGCATGACTGCAACCACGACGATGACGATCCGCGTAAGCGAAGAAACCCGCGCAAAACTTGACCGTCTTGCCAGTGGAATGCGACGGAGCCGGTCCTTTCTGGCGGCAGAAGCCCTGACCGCTTATGTCGAACGCGAACTCCAGATCATCGAGGGCATTCAGCGCGGCCTGGCTGACGTCGAAAACGGGCGAACCATTCCGCACGACGAAGCCATGGACCAGCTCGATGCCATGATCGAGGGTATGCGGTCGCCTAAGCAGTGAGGCGTGTCCAATGGTCGCTTGCCGCGCTGGAAGACTTTCGGCGGCAGATCGCCCATATTGCCGCCGATGATCCCGACGCTGCCGCCAAGGTCGCGCGGCGTATCCGTGAAACAGGCGCTGCGCTCGGTGATTTCGCAACCGGTCATCCAGGCCGCGTTGCCGGCACCTACGAGAAAAGCGTGACCGGCTATCGATATATTATCGCCTATGCCCTGACCAATGATCAGACCGTGGTCTCAATCCTTCATGTCATTCACGCCTCGCGCGACTGGCAGGACGAACGCTGGCCAGAATAGGGCGACCGAGCATAGTCGAGCAGCCGCGCATGTTGGCTATGAATCCCCGCTCGAGCGCGAACGCAGATCACCATGTCGATCTGTGATTTGTCACCGCTATCGCTATAGCTACGGAAGGCACTAGCGGGGGCGCAGATACCGGGTTGTGGCTAATGCGACCGTCATCGTCAGACCGGCTCGCGCGCATGTTGCACGGTCCCTGCGAACCCCGCGCCGAACCGCCTTGCCGGCGCTTCCACAGCTAAAGAGGATCTCTCACAGACTTCCATTATGCGGTGCTTTGCTGTTAACCCCGAACCCCGCAGGGTGTTCGGGGGCAAAGCAGCAGGCTCTCACATCTCGGCATCAGACGAGACTTCATCGCCAAAGCATGACGCTGGGTGTCGATCGGCCGTCAAGGATCAGCGGTCCCCCCAATTTTGCCGCCGCCTCGCTGCGCTCTGCAGCAACAAAATCGGCTCCCCCGCTGCCCGCTTCGCGGCGACTTCGTCGTCCCTGACCGCCTCAACACCGCGTCCCAGATGCCTTCATCCTCATCCGATGGAGATGGGGAGCACCTACGTAATGGAGGCTCACATGACCAATACAAAATCCCAAAGCGTTCGCATCGTCGCTTCACACGAACCGGGCTACTGGCCGGCGCAAGCTACCGGCTTCCGCCTTATTCGTCTCCTCGAAAAATATCTCGCCCTATCCCAGACCTGTGCACGCTCAATCGGCGTCGCCAGAACTTGCATCGAACGGGATTTCTTCAGGGCCGAATATGACCGGCTCTACCGCTTAAGCGGCCGTATCGCACACCAGGTCGCCCGCTCGAACGGCTATACAATCTTACGAGCGCTCGCCGTCGACAGCCCGGCATACCGCGTGGTCATACAACGCCAACACATCCTACTGTCCACGGATTCGCGCTTCGAGGACACACCGCAATTTATCGCTTTGGAGAAGTTCCGAGCGGACGCCGAGCGCCTCGCCGAGGCGGAGATGCGGGCCACCGCAGGCGCTACCTTTGAACTCTACGCCCGCCAGTTCAGTGAGCAATGTGCGCGCTACATCGACCGGCTTGATCCGAACCTCCAGCGCTATGCCGTCGTGATTGCGAATGACCACGGTTACGTCGAGGACGAAGAAGAGCGTTACGCCGACTTTGGTGCCGATCTATGCTCCCTCACCGGCATCGACGAACAATATTGCCACTGCGGACGTCACCCCTGACGGCAGCGGGGACCGGGCTTCGCGCTCGGTCCAATTCCTTCTTCAACGCGGACCTATTTCCTGCTCGCTCGCGTGTCGCACGGTCCCTTTGGACCGCGCGGCGCTACGCCTTGCCGGAGCTTCCACAGGAAAGGAAAATCTCTCACAGACTTCCTATTATGTCGTGCGGGCCGGCGCCGCGTGCAAGGATGAGCGGTGCCCCCAATTTTGCCGCGGCCTACGCTCCGCTTCGCTGCGCTCCACCCCCGACAAAATCGGCACCCCCACTCCCCGCTGCGCGGCGCGGGGCTGTGCCCCGCGTCCTTGACCCGACCCCGACCCGCACGACGCCCATGCCCTGTCATTCAAGACGACAGGAGGACGCCATGCAGATCACATCGACCTATGCGCTTGCCGATCACGCCGCCTTCACCGCCGCTGTTGCCAATGCGCAGCGCCGCGCGCTCCACAGCTTCTTCGACCAGCACGTTATAGAGGAAGAAGGCGCCTACATCACCATCGACGAAGGGGATTATGACGCCCTGCCGATGACGATCATCGACCGGGTGGTCCATACAGTGCCCAGCGCCATGACAGACGAATATTGAAGACAGGGGAGGGCCTCATGGCTCTCCCCCCAATTTTATGTTTCGAGATGTGGACAGACCGGGCATCGAGCCCGGCCTGTCCATGTGCTGCCTGCGACCGCGCCGATCGGTTTCACGCTGCCAGGCGCTTTTGAACCTCATCGATGCCCAGCGTCTTGATCCGGCTGAGAATGGTCGTCAGCTTCTTTGGCTCAGCCTTTAGCAATCCCGATTTTTCAACGGCGGCGATCGCCATCTGCCGCTCTTTTTCCTCCAGCGCTTTCAACCGCTCCTGGAGCCTTGTTTGCTCGGCTTCAATCGCCGCGCGTTCCTGTTCCACAGTCTTTGCCATGGGGTATTCCTTGTCCATGAGATAGGGCTCCGGACAAGCCTCTCTATATCCAACCTGAACGAGCAAAGGAAGCCATGCCGGCCTTGGTTGCGTGGCCCGGGATGAGCGGTCATCGGGGGGCATCTTTCTGGGTGAGGTCATGCCGGAGATGAGGGCATCGAACCCTCATCTCCGGGCCGCTGCCAGGGGCAGCGGCGGAGGGGCTGGATGATGATGAACAGGACCGTGGATGGGCATCGGCCCTTGGCGCTCTGCGACAAGTTTGGCGGCTCGGCGGATCGTTCCTCACCGCCGACCGGGGCTCTATTCGCCGGGCCGCAGACACCCCTTGGCAGGGCTGTCGCCTCCCCGAGCTCACGGCGCCGGGGCGATGCCCCGTCGCCGCCCGTTCGGGTCACGATCCCCTGCCGGCTCGACGCGGCCAGGGCCGCGTGGGATTTTCCGAACATTGGTCCTGCTCCGCCCACTTGCAGGCCAGTTTCAGGCCCGCCCCCAGGGCTCGAAGATCGCCTTCTCCACGCCGCATTTCTGGCCGCCCGATGGGCGGTCCAGTCCCCCGCCGGAACGGCTGACCCTCCCATGACATCACCGATCAAAGCGTCCCAAGGCACCAGATTCAAGCCCAAGGATTTAAGCACACCGAACGCACCGGCTGGTGCAAGAAGTCATTGAAAATAAACTATAAATCTCAAAATAATGGGTCGGACAGTGTCTGACAGTTTTGAAAGCCGTAGAAAACCACGCATTTCAGTGGTTTGAGCGTCAGACATTTGCGGACGGCATTTTCTGCAAATTGCTCAATGACTTGCCTCAGGCAAGCAAATCCGCTATGCCTTGCCCTGCCTTTTTAATCCCCACCAGCCACCATAATGGAGGCTGGACGTGACAGGCACATCCCCAAGACTTTCGGTTCGCATCGATCCGCGCCATTTGACGCTCATCGAGGATGTCGCGCGCAAGCAGAATGTGTCGCCCTCGCAGGTGGTGCGCTGGGCCATCGACGCCTATCTCGCCGGCGCCCATGACCATGGTTCCAGCCGTCGTCGTCTGGCCCGGTTGGCCGAGTTTCAGAACCTCGCCCTGGACGTCATCATCCTGGAACAATATCCCGAATTGCGGGAGCGGATGATCGCGGAAACCGACAAGCGCCTGGAGCAATATCATGGCGCATAAGGACATAAGGTCGAACGGCCAGAACATCCCGCTCACCCATCATTCGGCACGCGGCCGGGTGCAGCGCAATTCAGGCAATTTCACTCGCGGCAGCCAGCTTCTCACCCACGAGATGCTGATGTGGTTTTCCGGGGTCAGACTGCCCTTCATCATCTGGTTCTTCGTGTTCGTCGCGGCCTGGTTCGCCATCATGTCGATCCGGCTCGATGAGCATGGCTTCCAGCTCATCTGCATGAAGCTTTATTCAGCGCTCTGGAACTGGGTTGGTCTCGATCCCACGAAGCGGGTCAATGTCACCCTGCCCAATGGCGAGATGCTACGCACGATCATGCCGATGGTGCCGGCCATACCGGCGGTGAAGACCGCTTGGGCGATCGCCATGCGGGGTCTGCTCGGCTCCTTTTTCATCTCGCTGTTTATCGTCGCGCCGCTCTCGATCTGGTTCGTCGACCTGTCGCGCCGACGCGGGAAATCGATCCTTCAGGAGCGGCATGAACGCGGTGCCATGCTGGTCGATGTCGACCTGCTGCGTGGCGAGATCAATCAGCATAATCTGACGAAATATGAGGAGGACGTCGCAGCGCTGTGCCGGGGTCTGTCGCCGGGCCAAGTATTGCGACTTCCCTTTGCCGAGCGGAAGGGCAGGGGCATCCACCACCCCTATAGTCTCGCCGGTGTTCCCTATCCGCACCGGATGGAACAGTCGCACACCATGCTGATCGGCACCACTGGATCGGGCAAGACCACGGAGCTGCGCAGCCTCGTCTCGCAGATGCGGGCGCGCGCCGACAGCGCAGTGATTTTCGACCTGACCGGCGCCTATGTCGAGGCCTTCTATGAACCTGAGCGGGACACGATCCTCAACCCCATGGATGCGCGATGCCCGGCCTGGTCGATCTTCAACGACTGCGCCACCCATAGCGAATTTACCGCCGCCGCCGCCGCGCTGATCCCGTCCGACGGCGGCTCCTCCGAACCCTTCTGGGCACTGGCGGCACGGACCCTCTTCATTGAGATGTGCGTGCGCCTCATCGAGCGCGGCCAGGCCACCAATCTGGCCCTGGCCGAAAATCTGATGACCGCTGATCTGAAACGCGTCCATCGCTTCCTCACCAACACCATCGCCGATCCTCTCACCGCGCCGGAGGCGGCTCGCATGGCGGAGTCCATCCGCGCGGTTTTCAACACCAATGCGCAGGTGTTGCGCTTCTTGCCGGAAGAGGGGGAAGCCTTCTCGATCCGGCAATGGATGACCCAGGAAAAGCGTCCGGGCTCGATCCTGTTCATCACCTCCAACTATGTCGATCTGCCGATGAACAAGGCGCTGCTGACGCTGTGGATGGACCTTGCCATCAACACGCTCATGACCATGCCACGCACGCGCAATTTACGCACTTGGTTCATGTTCGATGAGCTGGGCGCGCTGCACCGGTTGCCCGCGATCGAAAACGGGCTTCAGACCGCCCGCGCCTTTGGCGGAGCAATGATCCTCGGCATCCACAGTTTCGAGAAATTGGTCGAAGTGTATGGCGAGCAGGGCGCCCGTAATCTGGCATCTCTGGCGCGCACCAAGTTGATCCTCGCCACGGCGGATCTCGACACGGCCGAGCAGTGCGCGCGCTATATCGGCAATCGAGAAGTACGGCAGATGGATGAGGCCTATAGCTACGGCTACAACCAGACGCGCGATGCCTCCACCCTGACACCGCGCAAGCAGGTCGAGCCGCTCGTCATCGCCGACGACATCACCAACCTGCCGTCCATGCACGGCTTTGTGAAATTCCCCGACGGATTTCCCGCGGCCCGGATTCTCCTCCAGTGGAAGGACTATCCGCAGGTGGCGCAAGGGTTCGTCCGCTGTGCCCATGTGAACCCGGTTCGCTCGAAGCGAACCGACGCCCTGTTCGCGGAAGAGGGGGGTGAGGCAGGCGGCCGGGATGGCGCGGCGCAGATTGTCGAGGAGGTGCCCGATCCCGAAGTCAATCTTGCCAAGGAGATGGCCGCCCGCATCCTGTTCGGAGAGAGAAATGAAGAGCATGAAGCAGCCCGGCGGGCTGCCGATCGCGACCAGCCCGAACCTAGCAGAGTGGCCCCTCGTCATGCGGCGGACCGGGCGCTCGCAGACCGCGCCGATCCGGCAACGGGTCAGCCCGTCGGACGGGCAGGGCAGGGGAGCAGTCAGCCATCCCCGCGCGCGCCGGCGGAGGATCAGTCGCTCATTGAGATGCGGCAGGATTTTTCGGGCGGCAAGGATCTTGGCGACAGCGCGGATTGGGGGATATGATCCATGCTGTCGATCGCCTCTGTCCGCTCCGCATCGGGCGCCGCCAACTATTTCGCGCAGGACAATTATTACACCGTCGAGGGCTCGTCGGAACTCAGCCTCTGGGAAGGGGAGGGCGCCCGCGACCTGGGCCTGGCGGGCGAGGTTGGCAAGGATGCGTTCGAGGCAATCCTCAAGGGAGAATTGCCCTCGGGCGAACAGGTCGGGCAGGTCGAGAACCGACGCGCCGGCTATGACCTCACCTTCTCCATGCCCAAGTCCGCCTCGGTCATGGCCTATGTCGCGGGCGACCGCCGCATTCTCGCCGCCAATATGTCCGCGGTGAAGGCGACCATGGCCTGGGTCGAGAAGAATTTGGCGGAAGGCCGCAAGGACCAGGAGGGGCGCAAGGTTCCGATCCCGACCGGCAATCTCGTCTATGCCCTGTTCGAGCATGATACCAGCCGGGCGCTTGATCCGCAGGGGCATATCCACGCCGTCATCGCGAACCTCACCAAGATGCTGGATGGCAAATGGCAGGCGCTCCATGCCGACAGGATCTGGAGCAACAACAGCGTGATCGGCGCCATCTATCATGCCTATCTGCGCGGCGAGATCGAGAAGCTCGGCTATGGCGTCGACCTGAAGGGAAAGCACGGCACCTTCGAGATTACCGGTGTCCCGCAACCGGTGATCGACGCGTACAGCCAGCGGCGGCAGGACATATTGGAGAAGGCGACGGAACTGGGCCTTAAATCTCCCGAGGCGCTGCGCGAAATTACCACGCGCACCCGTGATCCCAAGCTCAACGTCGAGGATCGCGCGGCCCTGCTTCAGGGCTGGAAGGACAAGGGTGAAGGCCTTGGCTTTACCGGGCAGGAATTGCGGGAGGCAGCGATCCTGCGGAGCGCGGGCCACGAAGCAGCCGGGCGTCTGGAAACCGGCTATCGCGCCATCCGCGACGCGGTTGCCGGAGCATGGCATGCGGTGGGCGCCGTGTTGTCCCATGATGATCCGCTGGTCGATCGCCGGATCGCCCGCATCGTGCAAAGCCCCGCGGCGGGCCGCGCGCAGCTGGCGGTCGCCTCGGCGGTGCGGATCCATGGCGAGCGGGAAGCCGCGTTCGAACAGCATAAGCTTGCCAAGACCGCGCTCGACCTCGGGTTGAAGGGCGTGACCATCGAGCATGTCGAACGGCGGATCGGGCAGCTCGTCGACAAGGGACTGTTGCTCCGCGGGGTGGAGCGCGCCGCCCCTATGTTAACCACGAGGGAGGCGCTCGCGACCGAAGAGAATATCCTGGCCCTGGTGGAGGCGAGCAAGGGGCAGGCAGCGCCCATGCTCGATCCTGCCGAGGCGCCGCAGCGCCTGCAGCAGGCAAGCAGTCATCCGCTCAACCCTGGTCAGCTGGGCTCCGCCACGCTGATCGTCAGTTCCTCCGATCGGACGATCTCGATCCAGGGCGTCGCGGGCGCCGGCAAATCAACGATGCTCTCGGCGGTCGCACGGGTTGCGGAAGGGGAGGGGCGCAAGATTCTCGGCCTCGCCGTTCAGAACAAGATGGTCGCCGACATGAAGGAAGGCGCAGGCATCGAGGCACAGACGATCGCCTCCTTTGTTCTCGCCCATGAACGCTTCGTGGCGCGGCGCGAGGGTCCTGCCTATGAGGTGGCCCGCGAGCGTATGGAGGGCGCCATGCTGGTGGTGGACGAGACCTCGATGGTGTCGTCCCGCGACATGCTGAGCCTACACCAGATTGTCGCGGCGCTGGGGATCGAGCAGTTGGTTCTGGTCGGTGATCGCCAGCAACTCTCTTCGATCGATGCCGGCAAGGCCTTCGCCATGATCCAGGCAGGCGGCGGCACGATGGCGCGCATGGACCAGAATATCCGCCAGCGCACCGACGAACTGCGCGCCGTCGCGGCGCTGGCCAATCTCGGCAAGGCCAGCCAGGCCATGAAAGTGCTGGGCGACAAGGTGGTTGAGAGCGCTGCCCCAGCGGACGAAGCCGCCGATCGCTGGCTGTCTTTGTCGCCACAGGAGCGCGCCGCGACGGCAGTGTTCGCCTCGGGACGCGAAACCCGGCAGGCGATCAATGAGTGCATCCAGGCGGGCCTTTCCGCAGAGGGCACCCTCAAGGGCGAGGGCATCCACCTTACCATCTTCGAGCGCGTCAACATGACTCGCGAAGAATTGCGCTATGCCGCCAATTACCGTGCCGGACAGGTGCTGGAGGTTGGGCGGGGCGGCGCGAACGATGTCGGGCTCAAGGCCGGACGCTATGATGTCCTCAAGGTTCATGCCAATGGCCGGGTCGATCTCACCGATGGCCGCCGCAAGATCCGGTTCGATCCCGCCCGGCTGTCCCCCACCGAGCAGCGCGACCGGTTGCAACTTTCCGAAAAGAAGGGCCTGCATCTCCGAGAAGGCGACACGATCCGCTGGACGGCGAAGGACAAGCCGCGAGAACTGTGGAACGCCGCCATCGCGCGCGTTGTCCGCGTCGACGCCACCGGCGTTACCGTCAATCTCGGGCAGGACAAACAGCTGACCCTGGCGGTGGGCGATCCGATGCTCTCGCGCCTTGACCTTGCCTATAGCCTCAACATGCACATGGCCCAGGGGATCACGACCGACAAGGCGATCACGGTCATGGCGAGCCATGAGCGCAACCTCTCGAACCAGCGCCTGTTCAATGTGGGGGTCACGCGCGTGCGTGACGAACTGACCATGATCGTCGACGACAAGGAAAAGCTGGCGCGCCAGCTCGACCATAATCCGGGAAACAAGACCTCCGCGCTGGAGACCCTGGGGCGGCTTGCAATTGACGGACCCCAGGCGCGAGGCCCTGCCAAGTTCGACCCTGGTCCGGTTGAAGGGGTGACCACGGGCGCTGGTTCCCATCCCGCGGACTTCCCCGCCGATCTTCCGCCGCTGCCGGACAATTGCGGCAAGCCAGTCGACCCCAGAGACGGGCATGGTCCGCCAGCACAAGGCCAGGATCGCGCCGACCTCCTGCCGCCGCTGCCCGAGCGCGGCCTGGGCCTAGATTTGTGACCTTGATTCTCACGAAGGAGCATCGTCATGAAATATGCATTTCCCGCGCTCGCTGTCCTTTCCCTCGCGACCTCCCCGCTCGCTGCGCAAAAGCTGGGCAAGGGTGGCACGTCGATGAGACATCCAGCCTCCCGCAATGCGCGCAGCCTTTGGGTACGGTGGCGCTCGTGGAAGACAAGGTGCCGGCGCTCGATGATCAACTGCCGCCGGGTATGCGCGAAAGAACAGGTCGGAAGTCGCCCAGCTCATCGGCGCAGAGCATGATCGGCCCGAAACCATGGAGGAGACGCTCGAGCGCATCCTCATTCTTGAGCATGGCGCGAACCAATATGCGCGCGTCATCGCTGACGAGCTCGATGCACCGGAATTGAGGAGCGTCATCGACAGAGCCGAAGAGCCGGCGTTACGCTACGTGGTGGATATGTGCCTGGAAGGGCGCAAGGCAGTGGTGAAAACCGAGCTGGAGTTCGTCAATCGCTACCTTAATGCCCCGGGTCACATTTCCGTGCCGGGCGATCCGGGCGGGATTTTTGATCGAACGAAATTCGAGCTTGGGGAGATCGACTGGGCTCTGGTCGATGCCATGATGCTGGAGTGGCACTTCTTCTGATCAGTGCGATCGACGTCTGGCCTTGAGTGACCCATGTGTCACTTTACCTGCGTTGAAAAAGTGACATGCAATTTTGTGATGGGAAGGGCCGTTGAACCGTCGTTCGGCGGCCCTTCACGGCTTACCCGTTCACTTGGTCCTTGAGCGCCTTGCCAGGCGTGAAGGTCAGCTTCTTCGACGCAGCGATCTGGATCGTCGCACCGGTCGAAGGATTGCGGCCTTCGCGGGCCGGGCTGTCCTGTCGGGTAGGAGCGACCCGTTACCGGACCGCTCCCCCCTTAGAACTGCACGTGCAAGTTTCCCTGCATGCAGCTCAAGCCTCCACGAAGCCCTGTGTGACCAGAGCCACCAGTCCCCTCGATCAAG
>NZ_JABBGL010000018.1:0-80651 GCF_012927365.1 Sphingobium sp. TB-6
GACGACCGCCGCGAACGAAACAACAACAGACGTAGCCAGCACGGCCCTGTCTCCGGGGGCGACATCATCTCGGAACAAAGGGGCGCAATCATCTCGGAAACGAGGGGCGGCTTCATCGGAATCGGCATGTAGAGAAATTCGGAGCGTCATCGATGAACCGGGTGATCAGCCAGCCCCGGCCGCCGCCCTTCTCTGCAGTACCGACCCGGGAGGTCGCGCCATGACCCGGCATGGCGGCAACAATGCTCGTTGGTACCATGCCCCGGGTCAGAGGCGCCCTTGTGCCGCTTCCCAATCCCGTGCTCTTGTCGACGCTATTCGCAGGGGGCTCTCACCGAAACAAGTATCGAAGCCGGCAGCAATATTGCTCGTCTGCATTGGATGTCGCCGGCTTCATAACCGACCAATGGCTCCCCAGGGCCGGGCGAAAAGCGAAATCCTCATAGGCCTTCGCCAAGCCCTTGCGGGTCGTCCATGTCAGGCTTTCGTACGCCTGGCGGCGCCCGAAACCCATCACCTATGCAGACTGACCGGTTCCAGATTGTAAATTGATGTAAGCGGACATTCTTCACTGCAAACATTAGCGTCCTTGATCGAGTGCAGAGATGCGAAGTCGGCCGTGTTCGGTTTCGCGACGACCGAAGTCAGCAGGTTAGTTATGCAGCCAATCTTTGCCCAAACCTGCTGAGCGTTGCTCGTCGCGATGGAATGCCATCAATATCCCTAGAAGGAGCAGGACGGTTAACATTGCCGAACCGCCGTAGGACATGAGCGGAAGCGGAATCCCGACCACAGGTGCGAGCCCCATTACCATGGAAAGATTAATTCCCACATATAGGAAAAGGGTGAAAGACAGTCCCAACGCGGTCAATTGCGTGAAACGAAATCGGCTGTTGTTGCCAAGCCGAGAGCCCCACCGGATAAGATAGCCATAGGTGAGGGCGATGAAGATTCCTCCGATCATGCCCCACTCTTCCATCATGGTAGCGAATATGAAGTCGGTGTGCGTTTCCGGGAGGTATTCCAGGTGGCTTTGGGTGCCGCTCAAGAAGCCCTTCCCCCAAAAGCCACCTGATCCAATAGCAATTTTTGACTGGCTGATGTGGTATCCCGTTCCCAACGGATCGCTGTCCGGGTCGAGAAAAATGAGAATGCGGTTCTTTTGATAGTCATGCAACATGGCCCAACCCACAGGCGCCATGACGAGTACCGCCGCGCCCCCGCCAATAAAATAGCGCCATGCCGTTCCCGCGAGGAACATAAGGCACACACCGGCAAAGGTTATCATCATGGCAGTGCCCAGGTCGGGTTGCAACATGACCAAGCCTGCCGGGACGCCCACAATCGCTGCCCCTGCTAATACAATGGCAGGACTGCTTGTGAACATTGGAGGTGTCCGATGGTAAAAACGTGCCAATGTCAGGACTACGGCGATCTTCATGAATTCCGATGGCTGTAGCCTTATGATGCCGAGATCAATCCATCTCTGCGCGCCCATGCCGATCTTGCCGAACAACTCCACGACAAGCAGCAGGCCCAGTGTAATGGCATAGAAGGGATATGCGATTTTCATCCACGTTGATACGGGAACCAGTGAAACAACGCACATCAAGCCGAATATGGCGATGAAGCGTATGCCCTGATTCAGCGCCCATGGTGAGACATCGGCTCCTGCAGCCGAATAAAGGGTGGCCAGGCCAAAAGCTGTGATTGCGAACAGGACAATCAGCATGTCCCATGGAAGGCGACGAAGGCTGTCGGGAATTAGACTCATTTGTTCATCTGGATCATTTTTGGTCCGGATTCTTGAATAACCGGAGGAGCAGGGGCTTCAAACGGTATGGGTGTGGCGGCGCTCAACTCAATGTGCGTTGGTAAGCCGTACTATGGCGATCCGAACAAGTCCGCCGATTGTCATGCGTTCACGGGATGCATCAAGACTTGATCCAGATACTCATTTTCCGGAAAACGCGTTCGCGCAATCAAGATGGCCTCTTGCACGAGCGCGGCATAAAGCTGGCGCCGCGTTTCAACGCTCGCTGTCTGGCAATCCAGTTCCCCGAATCCCGCGGAAAGTTCTTGGACGAGCTTGGGGCGGATTGACGTTATGGTCGGCGATTCCATCCAGTTATGCATCAAACCATCTCTCCATCATCGCTTTCTCTCATCCCGGTCGGGCGAGCTAGAGCTGATGTGCCGTTCACCGCGAGATGTTTTCCGAATGTGCAATCCAACAAATGGGCCACGGCGGCGGCGCTATGGGCTTGAATAGAAAACCTCCGCCGTGGTTGCGTCACTGATGCCTCTCCAAGGGAATGAGAGGCATAGCACTTGCGTTCTAGAGTTGGACTGGCAGTCGGTCCATATATATAAATCCTATATAGTGAAGCCGTGCGAGAAGATGCCGGTCAGACTTATCGGTTTTGCACAGTGACGGTCACCGCCCGACGGTTCTGCGCCCATGCGTTCTCATCCGATCCCAGCGCCGCTGGCTTTTCCTTGCCATAGCTGATGGTCGAGATTCGCGAGGAGTCCACCCCGATCGAGGCGAGATAATTTTTCGCCGCATTTGCCCGACGGTCACCCAAGGCGATGTTATATTCCCGCGTTCCCCGTTCATCACAATGTCGATCGATGGCATCCACTTTCGTTTGCTGGTCGGCGGCGATCCCCGCTTCCAGTCGACCAAGATCCAGAAGATTGGCGGTGTATCGATCGAGACGTTGGCATTGCTCCTCGATGGTGCGGAGCAATTGCCGATGTGTCTGCCGATCAAGCTCGTCGGAAAACGACGCCAGACTGGAAGCCGAAGCGGCAATCGCCGCCAGCGGCGTGCGCATGTCGTGCGACAGGGAGGAAAGCACAGCCGTCTTGAACACTTCCGACCGTCGGACCGCCTCGATACGCGCCTGCTGCTGAAGAAGCAGGCAGCATTCGGCTGCCAGGCTCATCAGATTGACCAGTGCTTCGATGTCGACCGGCGCTTTACGGACAGCCTGCGGCTCATTGTCGAACACGATGACTCCTCCGGGTCCGATCGCGGTCAAAAGCAAATAGGCGACATGCCCATCCCGTTCATATCGAGGCATGCCGCTCTGCAATGTCTCTCGAGCGATTTGGCCGAAGCGGGCAGGAAGGTGTTCGGTGCCGATGGGGTTCCCGTCCCGATCGAAGAACTCGCTTTCGTCCAGCCAAGCCGTCCCGATATCGCGAAGCGCGTCTGCAACTTCTTCGAGCTGCAAGGCATTTTGAAGCCTGTTGCTCACAGTCAGCATCAGATGAATGCGTGTCTGGGCTTCTTCCGCCGCTGCTGCGCGATCTTTCAGGCGGCCGGCAAGGACGCCGGACAATATGGCTGTGGCGTTGAAGGCGATCAGAGGCGTCAATTCGTCAAATGATGTCGCGCCAAATTGCAGGACCGGCTCACTCAGAAAGAAATTATATATGGCGGAAGCGGCGATGGCGGCGGCAAGGCCGCTCCGCAGGCCCGCGAATGAACCGATAAAGGTCACGCCGACGACATAGATCAGCGCGGCGCTGACGCGCTTCCCAGCTCCCTGGGCGATATAGACACCGGCCGTGCTGGCCATAAACAGGCCGAGGCTGAAAATTCTGGGCTTGATGCCATCCATCCAGTGCGGGGAAGGGTGCCAATGCGCGTATAAATTTCCGGACCCAGACCGTGGCATGGCCGCACGATAGCCGCTCTGGGCTAAATCCGCACATACGGATTTTATACGCGCTGATGCAAAGGCTCCGGAACCATAGAAAAGCTATAGTAACCTCCTATGCCGATCCTGTGTAACATGAGTGAAATGCAATCTGCTGCGCTGCAATTCCTGCGCTTTTGAATGTCGTTGATGGTGCCTGCAACAATGATCCCTATTCTGCTCATGATGGTCGCGGCCAGCGCGCAGAGCGAAGCGTCGGTTCCCACTCCCGCTGCAACCTATCCTCCAGGCGCTGTGGTACAGCCGGTTCCGCACTCGACCGAGCCGAGCCCATGGCGGCAGGCACAAAGCCGAATCGGTGTGGCGAGCGATTCCAGCATCTCCGGCACGATCAGCCAGTGGCGCGCCCTGCAACAGAGCGATGCGCTCGGCCCGTCCACCTATATGAGCTTCATCATGGCCAACCCCGGCTGGCCCGGCGAGGACCGGATGCGGCGGCTGGCGGAAACGGGGATCAACCCCAACAGCTATGATCCGGGGCAAGTCATCGCCTTCTTCACCCGCTTCCCGCCGCGGACCGCAACCGGCAACGCGCGCTATGCGCTGGCATTGATGCAGCAGAACCGCATGGGCGAGGCGCGGGTCGCCGCGCGCAACGCCTGGATCGGCGGCATACTCACGTCCGACGATGAAGCGCGGCTGTTCTCGCTCTTCGGCTCGGGCTGGACCTTGGTCGAACATGATCTGCGCGCCGACATGCTGCTGTGGAAGGGCGACACGGTGGGGGCGCAGCGGATGCTTAGCTTTGTCTCGCCACCCCGCCGCCCCATCTATGAAGCGCGCATCGCCTTCCGCCAGAAGGCGCCCGACGCTGCGATGAAGATGCAACTGGCCGAAGCGGTCGGCGCCAGCGACGCGGGCTTTGTCGCGGACAAGGCAAGCTGGCTGCTCAATACCGGCAACTGGATAGCGGGGCGCCAATATCTCGCCAACCGCCCGGCACTGACCTTCCGGCCTGGCGACGCGGAAAAATGGTATGAGACGCTGCTGACCCAGGCCCGCGCCGCCGCGAACGACAGCCAGTGGAGCTTCGCCTACAGCATCGCCAGCAAGCTGGACGATGCGTATCCGGCGGGAACCGACGTGAGAATAAGGCCGATCGGAGAGCGCGACGATTATACCAGCCTCGCCTGGCTGGCAGGATCGACGGCCTTCTACAATCTGAACAAGCCGCTCGACGCGATGGAAATGTTCCGTCGTTATGCGGAAGCCGCGAAATCTCCGCAGACCCAGTCGAAAGGCTTTTACTGGGCAGGTCGCGCTGCGCTTGCAGCAGGGGACGCCGCCAGCGCGAACAGCTATTTTGCCCGTGCCGCCGTCTTCCCAGACCAATATTATGGCCAGCTTGCGCTCGAACGGCTGGGCCGCCCGATCCCTGCTCCCGCAGTGGTGGAGCGCCCGGTGGAAATCTCCGCGGCTGAGCGGACCGCCTTCGCCAACCGCTCGGTCGTCCGAGCCGTGAAAGCGCTGGGCGAAATGGGCTATTGGGAGGATCAGAGCAAATTCGCCCGCGCCATCGCCAATAATGCCGACAGCGACGCCGACCATTATCTCGCCGTCGAACTGGCGCAGAGCATCGGCCGCCCCGACATGGGCGTGATGGTCGGGCGGCGCGCTGTCTCCAGCGGCCTGACCGGCTATGGGACCAGCGCCTTCCCCCGCGTGCCCGTCCCGTCCGAAGCGCAAGCTAACTGGACCATGGTCCACGCCATCGCCCGGCAGGAAAGCCAGTTCGACCGGCAGATCGTCAGCCATGCGGGCGCGCGCGGCCTGATGCAGCTGATGCCCGGCACGGCGCGCGAACAGGCCGGAAAGATGGGGATGAGCTATGACCCCAGTGCTCTCAACGATCCCAATTACAACATCATGCTGGGCTCGTCCTACTTCCAACGGATGCTCAACTATTATGGCGGCAGCTACCCGCTGGCGGTGGCGGCCTATAATGCCGGGCCGGGCAATGTTAACCGCTGGATCAAGGCCAATGGGGACCCCCGTATGCCGGGCGCCGACATGCTGCGCTGGATCGAGCAGATCCCGATCTACGAGACGAAAAATTATGTCCAGCGCGTGCTGGAAAATGCGGTGGTCTATGAAGCGATGAACCCGGAACGCGCCCGCTTCCGGGGGACGACGACGCCGCTGTCCAAATATCTCGGCAAACAGACACCGGGCTGAGGCTGCCGGCCATCATCGATGGATTATTGGGTCCATATCAGGTTGCAAAAGGGCTTCGGCCTGCACATTGAGCGACGAAGTGAATTAAATTTGCGATGAAACGAATTTCGGTTCTGTGCGTTCTTATCATGTGCAATTGCGTTACGGCGGGTGCGGTTTCCGGTTTGTTGTCGATGGCAGAGATGTGAAGCTGCGGCGTCGCCTTGAGGTGAGGAGGGCGATGACGGCATTTCCAGGAACCGAGAAGATCAAGGCTGGCGTGGCGCGGCGGACAACCGACCTGGGCGCGTTCATGGGTCGTCGATGGTGGAACCGTCGTTGGCTGAAAGTCGCGTTTATAGGAGCGGTAGCTTTCTTGCTGCTCGCCGTTCTGGAGATGCGAACCTCCTATATCCAGTCTCAGCTTTTTTCCCACTTGGCCGGGCGGATGCATTTCAGTCTGGGCGATGGCGCGAACGACAACATCGTCTTTCCTGGTCACGGCCCCTTCGACCGGCGACTGGGCTATGCGCGATTGCCGGATTATATAGAAAGCCTGACGCGCAAAGGATATGCGATCGAAAAGCAGGCGCGGACGTCACCCACGCTGCGAGCATTCCAAAATCTCGGCGGATTTCCACCCTATCGTGAGAAGGCTTCTGCGGGCCTGACGCTGGTCGGCGACAAAGGTCGGCCCATCTTTTCCTATCGCGATCCAACTCATGTCTATGCGTCCTATGCGGAGGTGCCCGACCTTGCCGTGCGTAGCCTCCTTTTCGTTGAAAATCGCGAACTGCTGAATCTGCGTCATCCTCGCCGCAATCCGGCCGTCGAATGGGACCGGCTGGGTCTCGCGCTGGTAAGTTTTGGCGCTCGCGCCGATGGCGAGCGCAGCCCAGGCGGCAGCACGATTGCCACGCAGATGGAAAAGCTGCGTCACTCGCCCGAGGGACGGACGACCGGTGCTATAGAAAAGCTGCGTCAGATGACGTCTGCTTCCCTGCGCGCCTATAATTCAGGTCTCAATACGATCGCGTTCCGCAAGCAGACGGTGGTCGACGCGCTTAATCTGATTCCGCTGGCCGGCTTTCCGGGACATGGTGAGGTCACCGGCCTCGGCGATGGGCTTCAACTCTGGTATGGAGCCGATTTCGCCAGCGTAAACAGGGAGCTTCGCACGCCAGTCCGGTCGATGTCCGACTGGGGTCGGAAGGGACTTGCTCTCAAGCAGGTGTTGAGCCTTGTGATCGCCCAGCGCCGCCCCGCTTATTATCTGGGGAAGGGGCGGGCCGAACTGGAGGCGCTCACGGAGAGCTATCTGCGCCTGATGGCTTCTGAAGGCGTGATCCAGCCCGAACTTGGCGATGCTGCGGTTGCTGCGCGGCTTCGGTTCAATAAGTCGCCCCCCGCTCCGGCGCCTCTGCCTGACTCCATCGCCAAGGCAGCAAATGCATTGAGAGTGGATCTTGGGAAGCTGATCGAAACGCCAAGCTTCTATGATCTCCACCGCCTGGATCTCACTGTCGACACAGCAATCGACAAAAAGGCCCAGGGAGAGGCGACGGCGCTACTACGAAGCCTGAAGCAGCCCGGGCGGCTGTCGGAACTGGGTCTGATCGGTCCGCGCATGCTAGGAGGAGATGCGCCCGCCCAGGTCAATTACAGCTTCACTCTTTATGAGCGCGGTCCTGACGCCACCCACGTCCGCATCCGCACGGACAGCCTTGACGGTCCGCTGGACGTAAATGCCGGAACGAAGCTGGAATTGGGTTCCACTGCGAAGGTTCGCACCCTCATCACCTATCTCGACATCATCGCCGATCTGCATGGCAAGCTGAGAGGACAGTCGACCGAACAACTGACCCGCCTGACCGAAAGGGGAGATGCATTGACTGCCTGGGTAGCCGGGGAGCTTCTCGAAAAGGGTGATATTCTCAAAAGGGGAGGCGGGGGGCTTGCGGCCATCATAGACGCGGCGATGGAGAAGGAATATTCCGCGGGGACCGGCGAGCGCTTCTTTACGGCGGGAGGGATGCACCGCTTCGCCAATTTCAGTCGGCGTGATGGGGGCATGATGACCGTGTCCCATGCGCTCCAGCAGAGCGTCAATCTCGTCTTCATCCGCATGATGCGCGATATCGTGGACTATCATATCGCCCGCATCCCCGGCACGGAGGGGATACTCGAAAACCCCGATCATCCCGCCCGGCGCGAATATCTGCGCCGTTTCATCGACATGGAGGGCCGCCAATATCTCGCCCGCTTCCTTCCCGCCTATCGCGATCTGAACCAGGCGGCGATCCTCGACCATGTGGCGGAGGGTGCCAAATTCCTTCGGCCACGGCTGGCTGCGGCTTTCCGCACGGTGCTACCCCAAGGGGATATCGATCAATTTTCCGCCTTCATTCATCGGTGGGCGACACATCCCCCGATGAATGATGATGGGATGCGCGATCTGTATGAGACCTATGCGCCCGACCGTCTCGATCTCGCCGACCGATCCTATATCGCCGATATTCATCCGCTCGAACTCTGGCTGGCCGGTTACCTCTATTCGCACCCCGGCGCTTCCTGGCGGGATATAGTCGCTGCGGGCGCTGACGTGCGACAGGAGTCCTACCGCTGGCTGCTCAAGCCCAACCGTTTCGCCGCCCAGAACCGCCGGATCAGAACCATGCTCGAGCAGCAGGCCTTCATCCCGATCCATAAAGACTGGCAGCGGGTCGGTTATCCTTTCGAGGCCCTCATTCCCTCCTATGCGACCGCGATCGGCACGTCGGGAGATCGTCCCGACGCGCTGGCCGAACTGATGGGCATCATTGCCAGTGGTGGCTATCGGCTGGCGCCCAGACTGATCGAAAGGCTGCATTTCGCGGAAGGCACGCCCTATGAAACGATCGTGACGGCAAAACCCGAAAAAGGCGAACGGGTGCTTCGCCCGGAGATTGCCGCAGCAGTCCGTCGCGGCCTCATAGATGTGGTGGAAAATGGCACGGCGAGGCGCGCCTATGAAGCTGTCGTCGGGCCGGATGGCAAACCGATCACGATCGGCGGCAAGACAGGGACGGGCGACAATCGCGAGCAAAGATATGGGCCGGGACACCGGCTCGTCGGGTCGGAGGCGCGGTCGCGCACAGCCACTTTCGCCTTCTTCATCGGCGATCGCTATTTCGGTACTGTGACCGCGTTCGTGGAGGGTAGCGCTGCTTCCCATTACCGGTTCACCAGCGCCTTACCGGCGCAATTGTTCAAACTTCTGGCGCCCGTGACAGAGCAGGTGATCCGACCATCTGCGAACAGCGTCCGGGCAGAGACGGAAAAGACCGCCGATTTCGACTGGTCGGCTGCACTTGCCCGGCCCCATCTGCCTGATACCGCGCTACCGGGCTTTTTCCGGTCTCCATCCTTGCTGATGACCTTCGATTGACCCTTGGCCACCTCTCTTGCCCTTGTCCGGTCCGCCCATCGACAGGCCGCAGAGCAGGGGTGGAACCACATGACTGGAGACATTGTGATGGACTGGCATGAATGGAGCCAACGCCTGGGGCCGGGCGCAGTTCAGACGCCCGACCTTGCATCGCTGATCGTCGCCGTGGGGCTGATTTCCGGGGCTTGGGCGATCGGCTGGGCAGCGGGACGAATGGCCGGGCCGCCCCTCGCCGCGCGTCTGGCACAGATTGAGGGCCGATTTGCTTCGAAATATGCCGAAGCCATGTCGGTGGTCGTCCGTAACGCTGCCGTTATCCTGTTGCTGCTCCTGTCCTTCAAGCTCGTAGCACTGAGTCCGCTGGGCGACCTGCTGGCGGCGCTGGGCATCGGCCTGGCGGCGGCGCTGCTGGCATTTCGCCTTGCGCGCGCCGGCGGTCTGCGCTGGCTCGCGGCGATGGCTCTGGGAACATTCGCCCTATTGGTGGCGACCATCGGCACACTGGGCGGTCTGGCGCCTCTCCTACAGGGAATGAGCGATGTGGGATTTTCCGTGGGCAAGCACCGTTTCTCGCTCCTGACCGCCATCAATTCCCTTATCATCGTGGCAATCCTCTATGCAGCGGCTCGCCTGGCCAATCAGGTTTTGCATCATCTGATCGGCCGGGCCAGCGGGCTGGACGCGGCGCAGCAACTCCTCGTCCAGAAGTTGGCCGGCATCGGCGTCATCGTGGTCGCGGTGCTGCTTGGAATTGACTTGCTGGGCCTCGACCTGACGGCACTGACCGTCTTTTCCGGGGCGGTCGGTCTGGCTGTAGGCTTCGGCCTGCAAAAGACCTTCGGCAACCTGATTGCGGGCCTGATCCTGCTTATGGATCGGTCCGTCAAGCCGGGCGACGTCATCGTCGTGGGCGATACATTCGGCGCCGTCGGCAAAATCGGGGTGCGTGCCGTCTCGGTGGTGACGCGCGACGGCAAGGAGCATCTCATCCCCAATGAGCAACTGATGACCGAAGCGGTCGAGAACTGGTCCTATTCGGATCGCAATGTCCGTATTCACATACCCGTGGGCGTCGGCTATGGCAGCGACCTTGCATTGGCCCAGAAGCTGATGATCGAAGCGGCATCTGAGGCGACGCGCGTACTGGACGATCCCAAGCCCTCGGTTTGGCTGAAGGGCTTTGGCGATAGTTCAGTGGATCATGAGATTCTGGCTTGGATCGGCGACCCCGAACTGGGGGTCGGCAATGTGCGGTCCGACATTTTGAACCGCGTCTGGCGGCTATTTTCCGAAAAGGGCATTGAAATCCCGTTTCCCCAGCGCGACGTCCATATTCGATCGATGGCGTCGGCAGAAATGGCGAAGTGAGGAGATTGGAAATGCGTTTCTTCATCCTGCTCGGCCTGGCCGCGCTTTCAGCATGTGATTCTGTCGAACGAAAGGATGATCTGGCATCGCTTCCGGCTGACAATTCGAGCGACGATATGATGGCATTGCCAACGGAGCCAGATACGAATGTCGCAAATGAAACGCCGGTGCCGAGCGAAGTCAGCATGCCCGCATTTGCTCCCCAATATCCCGGCTCGACGATCAAGGTCGCCATCAACGCAAATGCGGGTAGCGACGTGACGCATGAAGTGCGGCTGGCCACAAAGGATGACGCGGCAGCGATCTTCGAATTCTACCGGGGACACTTCACGGCGGCAGGGCTACGCAAGACGTCTGAATTTCAGTCTGGCGGGACCGGGATGATGTCCGCTATCGGAAAGGGCCGGAAAGCGTCGATCGCCATCGCCAGGGAAGGGGATCACAATATCATCATCGTTACATTCTCGGGCGACTGAGGACGGTTTCACATGCCCGTAGCGGTCAAGAGGGGGAGAGGTAGCGTTACTCGCGCGACATGCCATGTTCCAAGTCCTTGCAATGCGGCAGGCACTTTGGCTACCAGCGGCCCATTCGTAAGGACCCGGTGAAATTCCGGGTGGCTATTCCGGCCGCCGATCCGCCGGACAACATCACACATGAATAGACGGGAAGCGTCCTGGTGGCGCCATGTGCCTTGTTGTGGATTTTGAGATGATTGACAGATTTGCCTCTTACCGGCGCCAATGGTTCGCGGACGCAAACACCGCGCGCGCCGACGTCCTTGCCGGGATTGTGGTCGCGCTCGCGCTGATACCGGAAGCCATCGGCTTTTCCATCATCGCCGGAGTTGATCCCCGCGTCGGCCTGTACGCGTCGGTCGTTATCGCCATGGTCATTGCCCTGATCGGCGGACGGCCCGGTATGATCTCCGCCGCGACGGCGGCCGTCGCCGTGCTGGTCGGGCCGCTGGTGAAAGACCATGGGCTCCCCTATCTGTTCGCCGCGACCATATTGATGGGCGTGATCCAGGCGATGGCCGGACTGCTGCGGCTGGACCTGTTGATGCAATTTGTGTCCCGGTCGGTCATCACGGGGTTCGTCAATGCGCTGGCGATCCTCATCTTCATGGCCCAGTTGCCACAAATCACCCATGTCGGCTGGCAGACCTATGCGATGGTCGCTGCCGGGCTTGCGATCATCTATCTTTTTCCGCGTCTGACGAAGACCATACCATCCCCCCTGGTCGCCATATTGGCTCTGACGGCGATCAGCATAGGCTTCGGTATCGACGTTCACACCGTAAGCGACATGGGCAGGCTGCCGCAGGGATTGCCGAGCTTTGCGCTCCCGCAGGTTCCATTCAGCCTGGAAACGCTGCGTATCATCCTGCCCTACTCCGTCACCATGGCGGCGGTCGGCCTGCTGGAATCGCTGCTGACCGCGCAGATCGTGGACGACATGACGCATACGGACAGCGACAAGAAGCACGAATGCATCGGTCAGGGTGGCGCGAACATCGCCGCTGCCCTGTTCGGCGGCATGGGTGGCTGCGCCATGATCGGCCAGTCGGTCATCAACGTGGCGTCCGGGGGCCGGGGCAGGCTGTCGACATTTGTGGCGGGCGCGGTCCTGCTCATTCTGCTCGCCCTGCTGGGACCATGGGTCGGCCGCGTGCCGATGCCCGCCCTGGCCGCCGTCATGATCATGGTGTCGATCGGCACCTTCAGCTGGAATTCGATTCCGAACTTGCTGCGGCATCCGCCGACCTCTTCCGTGGTCATGCTGGTGACAGTGGTGGTCGTGGTCGCGACGCGCGATCTGTCCCTGGGCGTCGTGAGCGGCGTGTTGCTGTCGGGCATCTTTTTCGTGGGCAAGGTCCAACGGATGTTCGCCGTTGGGCGCAGCCTGTCAGACGATGGTCATCAAGCCGTTTACAGGGTCACTGGACAAATCTTCTTTGCCTCCGTCGACCGCTTTTCGCGGGCCTTCCAACCCGAAGGGTCGGCTCGCCATGTGACCATCGACGTATCCGCCGCGCATTTCTGGGACATTTCTGCCGTAGCGGCACTCGACAAGATCGTTCTGCGGCTGCGTCGGGAGGGTAAAGAGGTCGATATTATCGGCTATAACCGGGCCAGTGCGGACATCATCGACCGCTTTGCCCTCCACGACAAGACGGGCGTGGAAATGGGAGCGGCGCCACATTGAATGTCGTGCCGGTGTCCTGCTTGCAGCGGCATCGCAAGAGTCCGCATGGACGTTAAGGAAGGCTTTCTGTGCGGGATGGGAACAGACGAAATGCCTGTCCGGCAGGAGCGCGGGATACGGCCTTGACGCCATTTACCCGCAACAGCTCCGCAATCGCCAATGCCCGCCGTTGCGCAAGATTAGGGCTTTCTGAAGCCGCTTCGGGCAGAGCGGGAACAGCGAGCGCCTGAATGTTCCACCGCCGCGCCGCCCAGGCCGAGGTCAGCACCGCTTGCCGGGCGATGCTGTCGAGCGTGTCGCTGTTGTCCGCAAAGGATATTATCGGCAAGTCGGCCTGCGGCGGGATGATCGCCAACTGCCAACCTTCGACCTGCCCCGACGCGCGCGCCTCAAGCGCTCGATAGGTCGCAAGCGTCGCGCCGGGCAGCGGTGCTGCGGCTACGCTGGCCCGATGGTGATCGCGGTCTACGGTTACCTGATCGGTCGAGACCCCCGCCGACAGGGCCAGCGACTGGACGACCATGTTGACGCGGTTGGATTCCAGCGCCGCTGCTTCGCTGGCCTGGCGCATTTCTTCGCGCTGGGCGTCGATGGCCCCCGCGCCCGGTTCCAGCAGAACCCGATCCAGGCGAAGCCGGATCGGTCGCCCAAGACGCTGCTCCAGCTCGGCCTGTAGAGCATCGTTGTTCCTCGCCTGATTGCGTGGGCTAATCACCACGGCCCGCACCAGAAGCGGATGGGCGTCAAAGTCCAGGTCAAGCTGTGTGATGCGGGAGTTCGAACCGAAGCGATCCGAAAGATAGGAGCGGGCCTGATTGGTCGTTACCGCTTCGGTTGCTATGCGCTTGAGCGAAATGCCGAGCGGGACAGCCATGGCTGCAAAGACGAACAGCAGGATGAAGGTCTGCGTCCAGCTCTGTTGGCTGGAGAGATGGTGGCCGAAACCATAATAGCGCGCCATCACATTGGCAGACAGGGCAATTGTCACGAAGTTGGTCACGAACAGCGCGAAGGCGCCCCCCAGGACCGGCATGTTCCAGGTGGCAAGGCCGTATCCGACCACCGCCAATGGCGGCATCAGGGCGGTTGCAATAGCAACGCCGACGATGGTGTCGCCACGGCCGCGGATGATCGCGAAGGTTCCCGCCAGGGCCGCGAACAGGGCGACGGCCAGATCGAAAAGGTTGGGCCGGGTGCGCGCGATGATTTCGGCGGTCGGGGCCTGAAGCGGAGAAAGCGCGACGATCAGCGCCGTGAACAGCACCGCCGCGACGCTGCCGATGGCGAGCGCGACCAGCGCCCGGCGCATCTCCCCAAAGTCGAACAGCGCCAGGCTGAAGCCCAACCCCAATATGGGGCTCATCAAAGGCGAGATCAGCATCGCCCCGATCACTACTGCCGGGGACGAGAGGAGCAGGCCGAGAACCGCGATCCCGGCCGACATCATCGTCATGAAGGCATAGCGCGGGGACCAGCCGCTATCGCCGAAAATCCGTTCCAGCACATGTTCATGGTCGACCCGTCCGACGACGGCACTGCGCCACCAGCGATAGAGGGCCACTCTTTCCAGCCGCTCATCGGCAAATTGTGCGAAACCTTGCAATTGCGCTGTCATATATTCCCCTTGCGCACCGTTTCCCGCACCCGATCGCTATACCATCCCTTGAGCCCAAAACCAGCTTCAGGCCTAAATCTGCGATTTTTCTTGCGAAATGACCCGGTTTTCTTGGACATGGCATGGCAAGGGCCGTTATCGGCTTTCCCATGCTGACTCTCGATACTTTCAACCGCCCACGCTCGGCGCTGCGCGATTTTCTCAGGACCGAGGCGGCGGGGGGTATCCTTCTGATCCTTGCGGCGCTGCTTGCGATGATTGTCGCGAACAGCCCATGGGCCAACGTCTATTTTGAGGTCCTGCACCTCCATCTGGGTCCGCTGTCGTTGCTCCACTGGATCAATGACGCGTTGATGGCGCTGTTCTTCCTGCTTGTGGGGCTGGAGATAAAGCGAGAGTTCATAGATGGGCGACTCTCGAAATGGAGCGACCGTTGGTTGCCCGTGATCGCGGCGATGGCAGGAATGGTTGTTCCCGCCGTTACATATTTGCTGGTTGCCGGTCGCACGCCGGGACTCGCCAACGGATGGGCGATCCCGGCCGCGACCGACATCGCCTTTGCCATCGGCGTGCTTGCCCTGCTGGGCAAGCGCGCCCCAACATCGCTCAAGCTGCTGCTGACCACCGTCGCCATCGTCGACGATATGGGCGCGGTTCTCATTATTGCGCTGGCCTACACCAAGGGGATCAGCGGTCTTGCGCTGCTGATCGCTGCGCTTTTGTTCAGCGCGATGCTGATCCTCAACCGGTCGGGCGTGAAGAAGCTTTGGCCCTATTTGGTGCTGGCCGCCGCCCTTTGGCTCGCGGTATTTTTATCCGGGGTCCATGCCACGATAGCCGGTGTTCTGGCCGCGCTGGCCATTCCCATCCGCACGTCGCCGGGCGCTCCGGACGATGCAGAATCCCCCCTCCATCGTCTCGAACATGGTCTGCATCCCTGGGTTGCATTTGCGATCGTGCCCCTGTTCGGATTCGCCAATGCTGGCGTATCGCTCGCCGGTGTCGGCATGGAACAGATCACTGGGCCGCTCCCACTCGGCATCGGCGCCGGATTGTTTCTGGGCAAGCAGGTCGGGATATTCGCCAGTATCCGGGGCGCGGTAGCCGCAGGGATCGCAGACCGTCCGGCAGGCGCGACCTGGCTTCAGGTCTATGGTCTCGCGCTCATCTGCGGCATCGGCTTCACGATGAGCCTTTTCATCGGCGGCCTTGCGTTCAGCGATCCGCTCCTATCCGACGAGGTCAAGATCGGGGTTTTGGGTGGATCAGTGCTTTCTGCGGTTGCGGGCTATCTGCTTCTGCGGCTTGCTCCACGATTGCCTCGCGGCGAGGGGAGCGCCGACGATGCGTAATTCTCTGCGCCTCCGCGCCCGCCTGCGCCTATACGGCCTGAGGCCGACGGTCTGGCGCAGGCGGGCCGCCTTCCTGGGTGGGGCGATATTGATTGGCCTCGTCGCGCTGACATTCGCGCACCTGGCCGACGAGGCCAATCATGTCTTCCTGTCAATCGTGGCGCGCTGGTGGTGGGCGCCGCTGCTCATTACGCCAGCGGGCTTTGCCGGGCTGGTCTGGGCGACGAGACGGTTTGCGCCGGCCGCCACCGGATCCGGCATACCCCAGACGATCGCCGCGACCCGCAATCCGGAGCGAGGCATGGATCGGCTGGTTTCCGCGCGGACCGCGATGGCCAAATTCATTCTCACGATCTGCACTTTGCTGCTGGGCGCGTCGGTCGGCCGGGAAGGCCCTACCGTGCAGATTGCAGCTTCCATCATGGGATACGCGCACCGTTTCCTTGCAATCCCGGTTCGGGCCTCGGTCTATATCGCCGGTGGCGCGGCAGGCGTCGCGGCTGCGTTCAACACGCCGTTGGCGGGTGTGGCCTTCGCGATCGAGGAACTGGCCGCCGCCTATGAGCAGCGGATGACCCTGTTGGTGATGGCGGCCGTGCTGATCGCCGGCATGGTCAGCCTGGGTCTTGCTGGGGATTATGTCTATTTCGGTGCCATGCAGCAGACGCTGAGTGTCCGTGAGGCATTGGTGGCTGCGCCGATTGCAGGCGTGCTGGGGGGGCTGCTCGGTTCGTTTTTCTCTCGCGCCTTGCTCGCGGTAGGAAGCACAGCCTGGCGGCCGATGGCCTGGATGAGGAGGCGGCCCCTCATGTTCGCCACATGTTGCGGCGGCATCGTCGCGGTAACCGGCGTCTTGACGGGTCTGACCTGGGGCACGGGTTATTCCACGGCGCATGCGATCATCACCGGATCGGACGTTCCAATCTGGTTCGGCGCGGCCAAGCTGCTGACGACGTTGGCAACGGCGGTATCGGGGCTTCCCGGCGGCATCTTCGCGCCTTCGCTCTCGGTCGGCGCAGGCGTTGGAGATGTGCTTCGAAGCATCTTTCCAACCTATCCGCCCGGAGCGATCGTCCTCCTTGGGATGGTGGCATATTTCACGGGCGTGGTGCGTGCGCCGCTGACGGCTGTCATCATCATTTCAGAAACAACCGCAAGCCGGGGGCTCATGATGCCGCTTCTGGCGTCCGCGCTGGTAGCCGATTTTGTGGCTCCCTTTGTCTGCCGCAAGCGGCTTTATCATCAGATGTCGCTGCGCTTCATGGATTCAGGCGGAACAAAATCGATCTGATCGGGACGCTTTGCATCGGCGAGCAAGCCCCTGTCTCTCAATCTGGGGTGGATCGATCAATCAGTCCACTGTCCAGAAGCGGGGCCGCGTCGATTTCCTGCGCTCCCATGAGGGTCGCCAGCTTTTCCACGGCAGACAGGATCATCGCCTGTTCCCAGCTGGGCAGCTCGATGAACCGTTCCGTGAACGTCATCTGCAAGGAGTCCGGTGCGTCGGCAATCGCGGCTCTGCCAGCCGGGAGCGCGGTCAGCATGAACCGGCGTTTATCCTTTTCGCCGCGTTGACGCTGAACAAAGCCAAGCGCCTCCAGTCTGTCGACGATCGTCGTGATGGTGGCCTGGCTGAATTGCAGGGCTTGCGCGATGCCGCTTGGCGTCGCCTTCTTTTGCGCGTCGATTTCGCGCAGCACCAGCAACTGGGATGGCGTGAGGCCGGTGGTCGTGGCGAGTTGGCGGCTGCCGATTTCCGTGGCGCGAAGAACCCGGCGCAGCGCGCGAAGGGTGAGTGAGGCAATTTCAGAATCCATGCGCCACCACATAGCCGGAACGCCTTGCGCGCGCCAATCAGGAGAGATTTTCGCCCCAGCGCCAAGCAAACTACTTTGGTAGATAAAGTATTATTTTGGAGACAGGGTTGAAATTTTCGCCTTAACCTGCATATATTGCGCCAAATCGTTGAAGGGTGCGGTCCTTTCGATGTAAATAATCGTTCGGGAGATAAAACATCTTCATATCCCAAGCTACAGCGGCGTCCACGCCGCCACGGGCTTCTGCGCGCCTCGAAGCAGGCAAGGGGCAGAAATTTTTGTTTCGCAGACCTGTGGCGACCGATGGTCCCGCCATAACCGCACTAATTGCGGCTTGTACGCCGCTGGATTCCAATTCGGCCTATTGCAATTTGCTGCAATGCACGGATTTTGCTGGCAGTTGCATCGTCGCCGAGCGCGGTGGTGACCTGGTCGGCTGGGTGTCGGGCTATCGCCCGCCTGTCGCCCCGGAAAATTTCTTCGTCTGGCAGGTCGCGGTGTCGGCCCCAGCGCGCGGTCAGCGACTGGCCAGTCGAATGATCGATAGCCTGCTGTTCCGCCCTGAACAGCAGGGCGTCACCCATCTGACAACGACCATCACCGATGACAATGGCGCCTCCTGGGCGCTGTTCGAGGGCCTCGCCCGCAATTGGTGCGTGCCGCTGGAAAAGAGCGTTCGTTTCGATCGGCAGACCCATTTCGCCGGAGCGCATGCCACGGAATGGCAGGCGCGAATTGGTCCGATGTCCGACTTATTGAAGAAACAGGAGGAGAGCTGAGATCATGAACAACCCCAGCCAGCCTAAACCCAGTGCAGACATTCCCGATATTGCCATTTTCGAACGGCGAGAATCGGAAGTGCGAAGCTACGCCCGGTCGATGCCGCGCCAGTTCAACACCGCTGAAGGCGTGTGGATGCAGGATAGCCATGGAGGGCGCTATCTCGATTTTCTGTCGGGCTGTTCGACGTTGAATTATGGTCATAATCATCCGGTCCTGAAGACCGCGCTGATGGACTATATTGGCGCCAATGGCATCGCTCATGGACTTGATCTGCACACCGACGCCAAGGCTGATTTCCTGCATACGTTCGAGCAGCTAATCCTGAAGCCCCGATCGCTCGACTATCGCGCGATGTTCACCGGGCCGACTGGCACCAATGCGGTCGAAGCCGCGATCAAGCTGGCGCGCAAGGTGACGGGGCGCGAACTGGTGATCGCTTTCACCAACGGCTTTCACGGCATGACGCTGGGCGCGCTCGCCTGCACGGGTAACGCCGCCAAGCGCGGTGGGGCAGGGGTTCCCCTCTCCCATGTCGCGCATGAACCCTATGACGGCTATCACGGGCCGGATGTCGATACGGCGGGCCTGCTGGAGCGGCGCCTGAGCGATCCATCCAGCGGACTTGACGCGCCAGCTGCCATATTGGTGGAGACGGTGCAGGGTGAAGGCGGCCTTAATGCCGCTTCGCCCGAATGGCTCCGCAAGATAGCCGATATCGCCCGCCGTCACGGAGCCTTGATGATCGTCGATGATATCCAGGCAGGCTGCGGCCGCACCGGCGACTTCTTCAGTTTTGAAGGCATGGGTTTCACGCCGGACATCGTCACTATGGCCAAATCGCTGTCAGGCATGGGTCTGCCCTTTGCGCTCACGCTGTTCCGGCCGGAACTCGACCAGTGGTCGCCCGGCGAACATAATGGCACCTTCCGGGGCAACAACCATGCCTTTGTAACCGCAACGGCGACACTGCGCCATTTCTGGAGCGATGATCGCTTCCAGCAGGATGTCGCACGGCGCGCTGCGCTGCTGGAGCGACGGCTGGAGGCGATGGCCTTCGAGCATAGCCTGTCGACGCGGGGTCGCGGCATGATGCGCGGCATCGACGTCGGATCGGGCGAGATCGCCACCCAGGTGACATCGGCCTGCTTCGACCAGGGACTTATCATCGAAACCAGCGGCGCTCATGACGAAATCGTCAAGGTTCTCGCGCCTCTCATCATCGATGAAGCTCAGCTTTCGGCCGGTCTCGACATATTGGAGCAAAGCATCCGTGCGGCTCTGGCAGTCCCCTATGGCGTGGCTGCAGAATAAGAAAGGAGTCAAGCAGACAATGATCGTTCGCAAGCTGCGTGACATCCGCAAGTCCGACCGCAATGTGAAATCCAAGGGATGGGAAAGCGCCCGTCTTCTGCTCAAGGACGACAATATGGGATTTTCCTTCCACCTGACGACCATGTATGCCGGGGAGGAACTGCACATGCATTATCAAAACCACCTCGAAGCCGTGCTGGTGCTGAAGGGCAATGGCACGATCGAGGATCTGGGCACGGGTATCACGCACCAGCTCGCACCGGGGGTCATGTATGCGCTCAACGCCCATGACAAGCATATCGTCCGGCCTGAAACCGACATCCAGTGCGCCTGCGTGTTCAATCCGCCCGTGACCGGCCAGGAAGTGCATGACGAAAACGGGGCTTATCCCGCCGATCCGGCGCTGGTGCGCCAGTCCGCTCTGACCAACTGACTATAACCACGAAAGGGGGAAGTCCCTTGCAAGACATCTACCCATCCCGCCACGCAAAGGTGGCGGAGTTTTTGCCGCGCCTTGATCCCGTCGTTCATGGCGACTGGACCGAGGATGCGCCTATCAGCCGTGAGCAGGCCGATGCCTTCGACCGGGATGGCTATCTGGTCCTGGAAGAGCTGTTTTCGGACGAGGAAATGGCCTTCCTGCAGCGGGAGGCCGGAAAGCTGCTGGCCGATCCCGATGCGCTGGAGGAAGAGACCGTCGTCACGGAACCGGGCGAACGCGAGATCCGGTCAATCTTCCGCATCCATGCGCAAAGTCCGGTGGTGGCGCGGCTGGCGGCCGACCAGCGGCTGGCCGGAATTGCCCGTTTCCTGCTGGGGGATGCGGTCTACATCCATCAGTCACGGCTCAACTACAAGCCGGGGTTCCATGGCAAGGAATTCTACTGGCACAGCGATTTCGAGACCTGGCATGTGGAAGACGGGATGCCGCGGATGCGCGCGCTGTCGATGTCCGTCCTGCTGGCGGAAAACACGCCGCATAACGGCCCGCTCATGCTGATCCCCGGATCGCACCGCACATTTCTGACCTGCGTCGGAGAAACGCCGGAGGATCATTATCGCCAGTCGCTCAAGCGCCAGGAATATGGTGTGCCCGATCAGGACAGCCTGGCCGAGCTTGCGCACAAACATGGTATCGTCGCGCCGACCGGAAAGCCGGGGTCGGTCGTGATCTTCGACTGCAACATCATGCATGGGTCGAATGGCAACATCACGCCCTTCCCGCGCGCCAACGCTTTCCTTGTCTACAACGCCGTAAGCAATGCGCTGGAGGCGCCCTTCGGCGTGGGAAAGCCGCGCCCGCAATTCATCGCGGCCCGCGGAGCGCCCGAAGAGGTGGTGCCGGTAGCCGGCGCGCTGGTGGGGGAGGTGCTGGTATGAGTGGACAGCATAGCGTCGAGAAGATCGGCGGCACATCCATGGCCGCGACAGCGACATTGTTCGACAATGTCCTGATCGGGGGGCGCGGCGGCGCTGATCTCTACAACCGCATTTTCGTCGTTTCGGCCTATGCCGGCATGACCGACCTGCTGCTGGAGCACAAGAAAAGCGGCGAGCCGGGCGTCTATACCCGCTTCGTTGCCGATGACGGCGCGGATGGCTGGCGCGAGGCCATGGAAAGGGTCCGTCAGGCGATGCACGATCGCAATGGCCAGATGTTCGCGCGGTCGCAAAGCCGGGGCGAGGCGGACCGCTTCGTCGACACGCGAATCGACGCGGTGGCGGCCTGTCTGGACGATCTGGCGCGGCTGCGCAGCCATGGCCGCTTCTGCGTCAAGGAACAGCTTGTCACCGTGCGCGAACTGCTCGCGGGGCTGGGGGAGGCGCACAGCGCCCACAGCACCGCTCTGCTGTTGCGCGACAGGGGCGTCAATGCCCGCTTTGTGGACCTGACGCTCTGGGACCGGCAGGAGATGCAGGAACTGGACGACCGGATCGTCGCCGCGCTGGAGCCGATTAACCTTGCCACGACCCTGCCGATCGTCACCGGCTATGCCGGGTGCAGCGAAGGCATGGTGCGCCGATATGCGCGCGGCTATTCGGAAATGACCTTTTCCCGCATTGCCGTGCTGACCAGCGCGCGCGAGGCGATCATCCACAAGGAATTTCACCTCTCGAGCGCCGATCCTCGACTGGTCGGTGCGGACAGGGCGCGCAAGATCGGCCGCACCAATTATGATGTCGCCGACCAGCTTGCCAATCTGGGAATGGAGGCGATCCATCCGGGCGCAGGCCGCGGGCTGCGGCAGACGGCGATCCCGCTGCGGGTGCGCAACACCTTCGACCGGGAGGATGGCGGGACGCTGATTTGCGGAAATTATGTGTCCGATAGTCCGAGGGTGGAAATCGTTACCGGAATCCACCGAGCGCAGGCCTTGCAGTTTTTCGAGCAGGACATGGTCGGGGTGAAGGGCTATGACGCTGCCATATTGGAGGCGTTGACGCGCCATGGCGCGTGGATCGTCAGCAAATCGTCCAACGCCAACACCATAACGCATTATCTGTCCGCCGACGCCGCGACCGTGGCGTGGGTGATCACTGATCTCCAGCGACTCTATCCCGACGCTGCCATCTCGTCCCATCCGGTTGCGATGGTGTCCGTGATCGGCAGCGACATTGCACGGCCGGGATTGGTCGTCGATGCGCTCCGGGCGCTGGACGATGCCGACATCGGCGTGATTGCGATGCAGCACCAGATCCGCAATGTGGATGTGCAGTTCATCGTCGCGACCGATGATTTCGAAGCCGCCATCCGCGCCCTGCACGAAGCGTTGGTGGAGGGCGGCGGCCAGGCCGGCGAGGGACGGCGCGCGGCCTGAGCGGCCCGTCTGGAAGTCCATGCTATCCGCCATCCTGCCTGTTCGCGCCCTGTTGCTCGCCATCTTCATGCTGATGGCGGGCAGCGGCTTTCTGGCGACGCTCCTCAGCCTGCGCCTTAACCGTGCGGGATATGACACGATGCTGATCGGCCTCGTCGCGACCGCCTATTTCGGCGGCTTGGTGATCGGCGCCTTGCGGTCGGCATCCGTCGTGCGTCGGGTCGGACATATCCGGGCCTTTGCTGCGTTCGTCGCGCTGCTGTCGGCTAGCACGCTGGGCTATGCCCTGCTGGTACATCCGCTCCTGTGGGCCGGCTTGCGGCTGGTCGATGGGCTGTGCGTTGCGGGAGTGTTCGTCTGCCTGGAAAGCTGGCTCAACGACCGTGCCGATGCTGCGATGCGCGGCAGCGTGCTGGCCGCCTACATGGTTGCGCTCTATTCCGGGCAGGCGTTGGGGCAGCCTCTGCTCGCGGCGAGTGGCGGATTGCCCGCCGTGCCGTTCGAACTGGCGTCGATCCTGATCTCGCTGGCCATCATTCCGCTTTGCCTGACCCGCAGTTCCGCACCCGTGCCGGCAGAAGCGAGCGCCTTCTCCATACGCACCCTGTTCGCCGCTTCTCCGCTGGGTGTGGTTGGGGCGGTGGCTACGGGACTGATGCTCGGCGCCTTCTACGGCCTCGCTGCGGTCCATGTCCGCCGGCTGGGCCTAGACCTGACGCAGACCGCCAGTTTCATGATGACCGTCATTCTGGGCGGCGTCGCTCTGCAATGGCCGCTGGGGCGGCTGTCAGACCGCTATGACCGGCGACAGGTGATCGTGCTGAGTTTCGCGGCGACGCTGGGCGTCAGCCTCGCGCTTTCCATGATATTGGCGGGCGGGCCGGTGCTACTGGCGCTGGGCGCAATCTTCGGCGGGCTGAGCTTCGCGCTCTATCCGCTCTGCGTCGCCCATTGCAACGACCGCCTGCTTGCTTCCGAGCGCGTGGCGGCAAGCGGGCGGCTCGTGTTGCTCTATTCGATCGGGGCAGCGCTTGGCCCGGTCTGTGCGGCCATGTTCATGACACTGTCGGGCAATAGCGGCCTGTTCCTTTTCATCGCCCTGTGTGCCGGGGCTACGCTGCTGTTCGGCCTCTGGCGACAAGCGGCGATGAGCCCGGTGCCGACCACCGGCCAGCAGGATTTCCAGATACTGCCCCGCACGACGCCCATGGCTTCGTTGCTCGATCCCCATACAGCCGATGGACAAGGTGAATGACCGCAATCGCAACCAACCCGCCCCTTGCCGCTGTTGAACCCTCGGCCCTTCGCCGCGCCATCGCGGCATCGGCCATGGGCAACGCCACCGAATGGTTCGACTATGGCATCTACGCCTATGGCGTCACCTATATCTCTGCCGCGTTGTTCCCAGGTGAGGTGGACGACGCCATATTGTTCGCGCTGGCGACTTTCGCCATCTCCTTCCTTGTTCGTCCGCTCGGCGGGCTGTTCTGGGGGCCATTGGGCGACAGGCTGGGCCGCAAGTCCGTGCTCGCGCTGACGATCCTGCTGATGGCAGGGGCGACGCTGGGTGTGGGCCTGATCCCCGATTATGCCATCATCGGCCTCTGGGCGCCGGTGCTGCTGATCATCCTGCGCATGGTGCAGGGCTTTTCGACCGGCGGCGAATATGGCGGCGCTGCAACCTTCATGGCCGAATATGCGCCTGACGAAAGGCGCGGCTTCTATGGCAGCTTCCTGGAGTTCGGAACGCTGGCGGGCTTTTCGCTGGGGGCGGCGTTGATGCTCGCCTTCTCGCTGCTTCTCGGCGACCAGGCGATGCACCAATGGGGGTGGCGCATCCCCTTCCTGATCGCCGGGCCGCTGGGGCTGGTCGGCATGTATCTGCGCGCGCAGATGGAGGACACGCCGATCTTTCGCGATCAGGAGCAGCGGGGAAGCGAGATGGCGTCTATGCCGGTGAGGACCATGATGCGCCGATACCGGCGGCCGATGCTGGTGGTCGGCGGGCTGGTCGTTGCGCTCAACGTCGTCAACTACATGCTGCTCAGCTACATGCCGACCTACCTTCAACGGCGCATCGGTCTGTCGCCGGACCATGCGCTGCTGGTGCCGATCATCGGCATGGTGTTCATGATGCTGCTCCTGCCCTTCGCCGGGGCCTTGTCCGACCGGGTGGGCAGGCGCGCGATGTGGCGGTTCTCGCTCATCGGACTGCTGTTGGCGGTAGTGCCGCTCTACATGCTGATGGCGACGGGCTTTGCTGGCGCGATCATTGGCTTCGTCCTGCTGGGCATGCTTTATGTGCCGCAACTGGCGACGATTTCCGCGACCTTCCCAGCGCTGTTCCCGACGCCTGTCCGCTTCGCCGGGTTCGCCATCGCCTATAATGTCTCGACCTCGATCTTTGGAGGGACGGCGCCTGCCATCGGCAGCGGCCTCATCACCCTGACGGGCAATGAACTGATGCCGGCGGCTTACATGATGCTGGCCTGCATCATCGGGCTGATCGCCCTTCGCTTCATGCCGGAGACCGCAGGACGATCGCTTCATGGTGACCCCTTCAACGAGGAAAAGATTGCATGATCACCAACATGCCGCTTTCGCCGGATAGCATCGGCATCCTGGCTCACAGCTATGTGCGGGAGCCATGGATGCAGGCGGGGTTTGCCCTGCTGGTGCTGACGCTTGTCGCCTGGGTTGCGAATTGGGTCACTAAGCGGATCGTGCTCAAGCTGTTGCTGCGCCTTGCCGGGCGGTTGGGTTTCAACATGGAGGCCAGCCATCTGGGCAGGATGACGGCGCGCCTGTCCAATATCGTTCCCACGCTTGTGATCCAGCTGGGCCTGGCTGCCATCCCGCATCTTCCACCCCAACTGGAGGCATTGGCGCAGAGCCTGTGCACCGCCTTCATCATGCTGACTGTCGCGCTGGCGCTGGCCGGTGGCCTCGACCTGCTCCATGATTTCTATCAGCGCCGTCACGATGCCGTGCACCGTCCGATCAAGGGCTATGTTCAGGTCGGCAAATTGCTGGTCTACGGCGCCGCCGCGATACTGATATTGGCCGCCTTGATGAATCAGTCCCCATTCCTGCTGCTTTCCGGCCTGGGGGCTATGGCGGCGGTGCTGATGCTAGTGTTCAAGGACACGATCCTGTCCCTCGTCGCTTCCGTCCAGATCGGATCCAACGATATGGTGCGGGTGGGCGACTGGATCGAAATGCCGCAACTCGATGCCAATGGCGACGTGGTCGATATCGCGCTGCACACGGTCAAGGTGCAGAATTTCGACAAGACCATCACCACCATTCCCACGCATCGGCTGATCTCGGAGAGCTTCCGCAACTGGCGCGGCATGGCGGAGTCGGGCGGTCGCCGGATCATGCGATCGATCATGATCGACCAGAACAGCATCGCCTTTCTGGACGACGCCATGTTGGAATCCCTGTCTCGCTTCGAGTTGCTGAAGGCCTATCTGGACGGCAAGCTGGAGGAACTCGGCAGATGGAATGATGCGCAGGGCGCCGGGGAGCAGGTGAACACGCGGCGGCTGACCAATATCGGAACATTTCGCGCCTATATGCTTGCCTATCTGGAGGCCCGAACCGACATTGCCAGCGACAAGACGCTGTTGGTCCGGCAGCTCGCGCCGGGGGAATATGGCCTGCCATTGGAGATTTACGCCTTCGCCGACACGACTGAATGGGCCGAGTATGAAAGAATTCAGGGGGACATATTCGACCACCTGCTGGCGATCCTGCCGGAATTCGGCCTTCGGCTCTTCCAGCGTCCTACCGGGGTCGATGTGAATTATCGGTCGATGCAGTCGGCGGCTTGATCGGCCAGATGTCCGACGAAGCGATCACGCCACCACTCCATGTCCTGGCGCTGGACTATCGCAATCAGCTGTTCCCACCGCGCTACGCGTTCGGCCTTGGGCATGGCCAGCGCCTTGGCGATCGCATCGGAAATGTCTTCGCTGCTATAGGGGTTTACCTGCAGCGCTGCGGTTAACTGTGCCGCAGCGCCGGCGAAACGGGAGAGAATGAGGACGCCGGGGTCTTCAGGGTCCTGAGCGGCGATATATTCCTTGGCGACGATGTTCATGCCGTCGCGCAGGGGAGTGACCAGGCCAATGCGAGCCGCGCGATACATGCCGGCAAGTTCCGCACGACTAAATCCCTGATTGACATAGCGGATGGGAACCCAATGCGGACTGGCATAGGCTCCGTTGATGTGGCCCGACAGCGTTTCAAGGCTGTGACGGATATCCTGATAGCTCAGAACCTCGCTGCGGGAAGGCGGAGAGATCTGAAGCAGGAAGATCTGCGCGCGCAGATCGGGCCTGTCAGCGAGAAACCGCTCATAACCGCGAAATCGCTCCTGCACGCCCTTGCAATAATCCAGCCGGTCGACGCCGATGATCATGGCGCGGCCATTGGCGCTCTCGATCATCGACTGATAGCTGGAGCGAGCCGTGTCGCTTTTGATGTGGGCCCGAAAATTCTCCGTATCGAGGCCGATCGGGCAGGCCACGACTTTCACCGATCGACCATTCCAGCACATCACACCATGCTTGTCGGGCGTCAGCCCGATTTCGACGCGAACATAGTCCAGAAAGGAGTCCATCCAATCCGTGGTCTGGAAGCCGATCACATCATAGGCGAAGAGCGCCTCGACAAGCTCCCTGTGATTGGGGAGTGAAAGCAGCAGGCGCATGGGTGGCCAAGGAATGTGAAGGAAAAACCCCAGTCGATTGCGTCGTTCGCGCACGCGCAATTCCCGTCCCAGTGGGATAAGATGGTAGTCATTGACCCAGATCAGGTCGTCAGGTTCCAATAACGGGATCAGTGTTTCGGCAAAGCGCTGGTTGACCCGTTCATATCCGCCCGCGAAGCTCCGGTCGAATGCGGTAAGATCGATACGATAATGGAACAACGGCCAAAGTGTGCAGTTCGCATAGCCGTTATAATATTCCTGGATGTCCTGATGCTCCAGGTCGATTGTCGCCGTGGTAACGCCATGCATCTTTTGCAGATGCACATGGCCGTTGAAATTCGCGGTTTCCTCGCCTGACCACCCGAACCAGATGCCATTTCCTTCTCGCATGGCGGCGGAAAGCGCCACGGCAAGGCCACCTTGGTTTCCGTTCGCACAGTCGTCGCTGGCTGTCTGAACCCGGTTGGAAACGGCGATCAGGCGGCTCATAGCGTTTCGACCAGCAGGATTTCTGTGGTGTCGATCGCCCGGATGGTGGCTTGCCGTTCACCCTGGAGGGCCAGGCTATCGCCTGGACCAAGGCCATAATCCTCTCCAATCACGCACCGGCCCGACCCTGAAACCATATAATAGGGGGAATGTGGATCGAAATTGGCGTCGAGCTGTGTGCCCGCTTCGATCCTCGCTCCCCAGATCCTTGAGGGCGCGCGTAGCAGAAGCGCCTGATCCTCCAGATTTCCGCTGGCTATCAGGACCCATTGGCCGCTTTCCTGCTTTCCTGGAAAGCGGCCGATCGCGCGAAAATAAGGGCCATGACCGTCTGCCGCAGGAAGCCATAGTTCGAGAAATTCGGCCGTCCTGTTATCTGGATTGATGGTCGCATGAAGGAGGCCGTCTCCAGACGAAATAAGCTGGATCTGGCCGGCTCGGGCGAAAGATGACGGACCAAGCGTCCCAATATGTCCTACCCGGCCCTGCAAGATCCATTGCACTATGTCGAAATGATCGAGCGGCTCGGTCACGGCGTTCGCCTTGGGACTCAGAAAGTTGTGATTGAGGATCCGCAGGCTGCCCCAGTTCATACGATCCGAACGCGCATAGCCCGCGAAGGAGAAGTGGTGCCGGGCAAACAGGTCGTCCCGCTTGGTCGTGCCCATGAGATCGACCGGCCTATAGTCGATCACGCCATAGCTCCAGACCGATGTAGGAAGCTGCATTCACCATCTCAATTTGCCCCCACAAGACGATAGCCTACCCCCGGTTCGGTCAGCAGCAGGGATGGATCTGAAGGATCTTCCTCGATCTTCTGGCGCAGAAGACCGATATAGACTCTGAGATATTGGGTGTCGGTCGCTTCGGCTCCCCAACCCGCCGACAGCAGCCTCTTGTGCGTCACCACTTGCCCCGCACTGCGCGCGAGGGTCTGTAAAAGGTCATATTCCTTGGGAGAAAGCTTCACCGTCTCACCAGCCAGCGTCACCCGCCGGGACGGAAAGTCGATGGCCAACGGACCCGCAGAGTAGGTCGGTGCATTGCTCTTCAGGCGGGAATGGCGGCGCACCGCTGCGCGGATGCGCGCCATCAACTCGCCGATCTCGAAGGGCTTGTTGACATAGTCGTCCGCGCCCTCGTCGAGCGCCGCGATCTTTTCCTGCTCCTGGTGGCGTGCCGAGATGACGATGATGGGAACGTCGCTGCGAAGCCGGATCTGCTGGATGAGCGCCTTGCCGTCTATGTCCGGAAGCCCCAGGTCGAGAAGAATGAGATCAAGGTCGAGCGCTTCGGCAAAGCCCAGGGCGGTCCCGCCTTCCTTCGCAACGGTGATGTGATAGCCCGCCGTTCCCAGCACCGATTGCAGCACGTCGAGCAGGGAAGGCTCGTCATCGACGATGAGGATATGCGGCGCTGTCATGCTTGCCGTGCCTCCTGGGCGAGCGGGAGGGAAATCGTGATCATGGTTCCCCGGCCACTGGGTCCTGGAGAGTCAGCCATTATCCTTCCCCCGAGAGCTTCGACGAATCCTTTTGCGATTGCCAGCCCCAGACCGCTGCCGCGGGGCGAGGGTTCCGAGCGCGGAACGCGATAGAAGCGGGCGAACACATTTTCCAGGTCAGCCTGCGGGATACCGCACCCTTCGTCGGATATGCTGATGATGCAGCTATCGCCACTGTGGCGGGCTTCAACGCCGATACGCGTCCCGTCTTCGCTGTAGAGGATCGCGTTGTCGAGCAGGTTGATGATGACAAGTTCGAACATGGCCGCATCGACGCTGACAAGCAGATGCTCCTCTCCCAGGCGACGCTCGATCATGCGGTGGCCTGCGCGGGGACGAACCCTCTGAATGATGACGCTGAGCGTTTCGGCCACCTCCAATGTCTGTCGCCGGGCCAGCGATTGGCCCGCCTCCAGCCGGCTCATTTCCAGGAGATTGGAGGTATATCGGTTCAGGCGCTCGCATTCGTTGACGATCCGGCGCAAAAGGCGGATCGTGGCTTCCCCATCGAGTTGTTCACGAAAGTCGATAAGGCTCGAGGCCGAAGCGCTGATCGCTGTCAGCGGCGTGCGAAAGTCGTGGCTGACGGATGAGAGGAGCGCCGTCTTGAGCTCCTCGGTGCGGGTCTGCGCTTTTGCTTCGGCATTGCTCTCCGAGAGGGCGGCGCGTTCCACGGCCAATGCCACGAGACTGGCCAGGGCCGACATGAAGGCATTGTCCGGTTCCGGTTCCGCACCCGCTTCAAACAGGATTACGCCTTCGAAACCATCGCTACTGTCGAGGCGATAGGCAATGCAGGTTCCATCCCTTTGGGGTTCTGTACCGTTAGTTTGCATGTTTCGGATTAACGCCGCCGCCCCAGGCCTATCTGGAATGCGCGTCGCATTGGCGAACGATCCGTCCCGCACGAGGAAGAGCGAGACCGTCATGCTCGTGCCCGGCGGCAGGCCGGCACTGAGAGCAGAGGCGATGTCCGTGATCCTGACCGCAGATTGCAAGGAGCGGCTGATGTCCAGCAGGCTGGCTAACTGCCAATTGCTATGCTTGGCTGCGCTGGCATGGTCCTTGAGCCGCCCGGCTAAGACTCCTGAGACCAGCGCGCACAAAGTGAAGACGAGAAAAGGGACGATGTCACGTCCACTCGCGATCCGAAAGCTCAGCACGGGTTCAGCTAGATAGAAATTATAGAGCAGGAAGGCTGCGGCCGCGGCGATGAGCGCGGACACAAGTCCCCCGATTGCGCCTGCGGTCACTACGCCGAGCACGAAGATCAATGCTGCTGCAGCCTGTCCGAACGCTGGCTTGGCCATGACCGCGCCGAACCCGGAGAGAAGTACGACGAAAGCCACGGCTGACATTTGCCAGCCGGGCCCGAAACCTGTCTTTCGGAATCGAAGGCCCGACACCGCCTTGCGGTCGGCTGCTGTTACCTCCGGCGCCGTGGTGTCTGCCATGAAGGCCAGCCTAGTAGGCGGTGGCGAACAGGTCCATGTATATAAAAGTTATAATAACAGCTTCTCGAAATCTGCCGTAGCCATTGCCTTCCAAAGGGGGGATGTTTGAGCGGCGTGACTGGGAAGTGGGGAATAGAGACCGATGCGCCTGTGGACCATCGGGAACAGCCCCTTTGCGCACCGCGCCCTTCCACCCAGGCTGTGTTTTTGGCATATAGGTCGCATAATCATGACTGAAGCCGTGCGATTTGGCGGGTCTGAATATACCGGAAAGCCCCGTTTCGAACGACCCATGGTCATCCTGGTCGTTGAGGATGAGGCTCTGGTGAACATGAACGTATGTGAATTCCTCATCGATGAGGAATTCACCGTCTTTTCCGCGCGCGAGGCCAAAGAAGCTCTTATGCTCATGGAGGCGCTTGGTGGATCTGTCGATCTTCTCTTCACCGACGTGAACATGCCCGGCGGAATGGATGGATTTGACCTCGTTCGATTAACCCAGGAGCGTTGGCCCGCCGTCAAGATATTGATCACGACCGGAGGGCGTGATTCGAGCGATCTTCCGCCGGATCTACAAAAGTTGGGTCCTATGTTGATGAAGCCTTACAAGCTTGAAATCATGGAAAATACGATTTCCAATATTCTGGCGAGTGCCCAGAGACAATGACAGTATCTCATATGTTATAGTTGCCATTATTTAGGCAAATCATCATGCGGTTGGCGTGTCAGATTACAGGTTCCGGCGCTGATCCATTTAGCCGGAGAACGATCATGTATAGAACTATTGTTACAGCCCTTATTGTGTCAGCTTCCAGTCCCGTTGTTGCCCAAGAGGCATCCAATGTGACTGCCGCCGTAATGAGCCAGGATCAGATCGTCGCCTTCAACAAGGCGGTGGCTGACTTCACTGCCGGTCAGCAGGCCCAACAAGCCGGTGACAATGCCACCGCTGTCGCGAAATATGATGCGGCTCTTCCCGCTATCCAGGATGCCGTGAAGGTCCAGCCCGATAATCTTAACAATGTGAATTTTCTCGCCAACGCGCTTTACGCTGCGGCCGCGGCTAACGTCGCGCTCAACAAAATTGACGCTGTTCCTCCGCTTTATGAAGAGAGCCTTCCTTACTGGCGCAAGGTCGTCGAAGCGAAGCCAACAGATGCAACCAGCAGCATGGTCCTGACGAGCGTCCTCATCCAGCTCGGCAATTTCAAGCTGTCGAAGCAGGATAAGGAAGGTGCTTCGCCGCTCTATGTCGAAGCGATGTCATTGGCGCGCAAGTCGGTTGGTGAGAACGGCAATGCCGCAAACAGAAACCTGCTTCTCTCCGCCATCATAGGCGCGAGCCAGACAAGCGACGATCCGGCCCTGAAGTCGGAGGCCGCTGCAATGTCAAAAGCGATGATGGCCGATGGTACGGTCGATGCGGTCAACAAGCCCGCAGCGCAGATTCTGGCTGGCTCAGGCAAATAACAGCCGCAGCCGTTCCTTTTTTCTCGCGCCCTCGACGGTAGCCGGGGGCGCGCGAGATGGTGGAAATTCGGTTCGGGTCAGGCCGTCATTTCAGCGGTCCTGCAGGGCATCTTCATCCGCATGATCTTGTGCCATAACCGATCCAGCAGGAATTCATCGCTGGTATGGAGCGGCCGTTTATGAGCATGTCGGTGCAATTGGCGATCTCGACGGTGATGGTCGCGGCGACGGTTTTCATCCATCTGGTGGGCTTGGCCGGCTTGCTCGCAGTGCTTCGCCGGCATCGCCACGCGTCCAGCCTGATCCTCGCCTTTATCATCAATGGCGCGGCCATCCTGTTTGCCGCCTTTGGTCTGTTTGTCCTTCATGCCATCGAAATCTGGCTTTGGGCCGCTCTTTATCTGGTGATCGATGCCTTCTCCGACCTCGAAGAGGCATTATATTTTTCGACCTCCACCTATGTGACGATCGGCTATGGAGACGTGGTGCTGCCCGTCGGCCGCCGGATCCTGGGCGTGATTGAAGGCGCCAATGGGATAATCCTGATCGGTTGGTCGACCGCCTTCTTCTTTTCCATCGTTGACCGATTGAAGCTCCTCGAACGCGACCTGCAGAAAGGATGAATGGTCGGCCGGATGCCTTTTGGCAGTAATTGAGAAGGTCAGTCGGTAAAACGATCCCCATGCACCATCGGACCACGCCCGGCGCTTGATATTATGGGAAGCGCAATTGCTCATATATGCACGCAAGATTATTACGGCAGTGAGAAGAGCCTCAATATATGCAGAAGCGAAACATGGATAGCGGGTTTCCGGGGGCGCGCGAAGGGTCGTCTGGGGGGCAGAGTTAATGCCGAATCCACACGCATTGGCGTCACTGCTGCTAGCCGTTGCCATGTTCTATGGCTTTGCCAGAGGGCGTGTGCAGATCGAGATCATCTCGCTTCTGACGATTGCCGCCATCGCATTGGGACTTTATTTTTTTCCCTTGCCCGGCGCGCAGCCCAAGGATGGACTGGCCCTGGCGTTCGAAGGTTTCGGCCACCATGCCCTGGTGACGATCTGCGCGCTGATGATTTTGGGACGCGGCCTGGTCGTGACGGGCGCCCTAGATCCTGCGGCACAGGCGCTAAACCGGGTCTGGCGTTGGAATTCCCAACTGGGGCTGCTCGTCACGCTGATGCTCGCGATGACGATGAGCATGATCATCAACGACACGCCGGTCATGGTCTTGCTGCTGCCGATATTGACGCAACTGTCCATAAAGGGCGGAATGCCAGCGTCAAAGACGCTTATCCCGATCAATGCCGCGATCCTGATCGGCGGGATGTCCACCTCGATCGGGACGTCTACCAACCTTCTGGTCGTTTCGATCGCACGGGATCTGGGAATGGCTCCGATCGGGGTTTTCCATTTTACAGGGATCGTTGCGACGTCCGCCCTGATCGCGCTGCCTTTTATCTGGTTGGTCATGCCCCGGCTGTTGCCCGACAATTCGGCAAGGGTCGCGCCTAACAGCCGTGTATTCCTGGCGTCGCTGCGTCTGCTTGATACATCGGTCGCGTTGGGGAAGTCGGAAGACCAGATCCGATCCATGTTGCCCGAAGAGGCGTTGTTCCATCCGCGGCCGGGGGAGGTGCCCTCGGTAGGCGAAAGGATCGGTATTGCCGGCTCCCACGACGTTCTGGAGGAAGCATCGCGGCGCACCGGCATGGCGCTCGCACCCGCATGGCTTCTTGAACGGCTGAGAGAACATGCTGGTCGGGTCGGAGAGGATTTGATCGTCGCGGAGCTTGCGATTGCTCCCGACAGCCGACTTATCGGGCTGACATTGCCGACCGCAGGACTGGAAAACATCGCAGTGCTGGGCGTCGATCAGGCGCGTCGCCTGATCGGGGAAACCCGGGAGAAGAGCGCGGCGGCCCCGCTTGCCGAAGGAGACGTCCTTCTGGTCCTTGGGACGCTCGATGCCATCAATCAGTTCGCCGAGGCGGACGGGCTGCTCTTGCTGGAAGGCGGCAGGGAAATGCGCCGATCGGCCAAGGCGCGCCTGTCGCTTGCGATCATGGTGGTGTCGGTGGGGCTTGCCAGCCTTGGCCTCGTCCCCATCGCCATTTCTGCGCTGGCCGGGGCGATCGTGATGTTCGCAACCGGGTGCGTGCGCTTCGATCGCGTGGGCCGCGCGCTTTCGGCCAAGGTCATCGTTCTGGTCGCCGCCAGCATCGCGCTGGGCAAGCTTGTCCTGGTATCCGGCGCAGCCCAGTGGCTTGGCCAGCAGCTGGCGGAGAGTTTGCACGGGGTTCCGCCTGCCGCCGTACTCGCAATCATCATGCTTTTTGTGACGCTGCTGACCAATTTCGCGTCCAACGCCACGGCTGCCGCTGTAGGAACGCCCATTGCGTTCAATCTCGCACAGACGCTGGGCCTTCCGGCCGAGCCACTCATTCTTGCAGTGCTGTTCGGGTGCAACCTCTGTTACGCCACTCCCATAGCCTATCAGACGAACATGATGATCCTGACAGAGGGAGGCTACAGCTTCCGCGACTATATCCGCTCGGGCCTGCCGCTCGTCCTTCTTATGACCATCATTCTGTCGTTTCTGCTGGTCACGCGCTATGGCCTCTGAAGCAGTGGGACAGTTGCGTGAGCCCCCTGCTTTCATCCGCGTCGCCCGCATATTGGCAGCTTTTCTGTGCTTCATCACCTTTTTGTCAGCGGCGAATGCAACCGCGCGAGATCATTATGTCGATGCAGCACGGGGCGATGATCGAAATGACGGTCTGACGCCAGCTTCCCCCTGGCGCTCGCTGGCCCAGGTTCGGCAAGCATCGCTGGGGCCGGGAGACCGCGTGCTTCTGATGGCAGGCTCTGTCTGGAAAGAGCCGCTCGAGATCAGGCGATCAGGGGGACGCAAGGCGCCCATCATCTTCACGACTTTCGGCACCGGCCCACGCCCGCGGATCGATGTTGGGGGCCGTTTCGACTATGGCGTGGCCATACTCAACGCGGAATATGTCGAAGTCGGAGGCCTTGAGGTCACCAACGAAAGTGAAACGCCAAGCCCGCGCTACGGCGTTCTCATTTCGCAGAAGGATACGGGCGTGGCGCGAAACATCATCGTGCGCGACATGTATATTCACGATATTCGTGGAACGAATGACCGCAAGGATAATGGCGGCATCATTTTCCAGGCGCTTGCCTCAACCCGGGCTACGCGCTTTCATAATCTCGTCATCGAACGCAACATCATCTGGCGGGCGGACCGCTCGGGGATCGCCGGGATCAGCGACCAGGTCACGCCCGACCGTTGGTTCCCGAGCGAAGGCGTGGTGATCCGCGACAATTATCTGGACGACATCGGCGGGGACGGCATTGTTCCGCGCGGCACGGACGGGGCGCTTGTCGAGCACAACATCGTCTACCGCGCCGCCGCGCGCGCGACTGGCTACAAGGTCGCGATCTGGCAATGGAGCACCGACAATACCCTGATCCAGCTGAATGAAGTGGGGTTCACCCACGGGCGCTGGGATGGCCAGGGCTTTGACTCTGACTTCAACTCGCGCCGGACAACGATTGCCTATAATTTCAGCCACGATAATGAGGGCGGGTTCGTCCTCATCTGTTCACCGGATCGTACAAGGGCCGATAATATGGGGAATGTCGGCACAGTGGTGAGCCGCAATGTGAGCCGCCACGACGGTGCGCGCATCGTTCAGCTAGCCGGCCCAATTTCGCACGCGCGGATCGAAAGCAATGTCATTTACGTCGGCAAGGATCAGGACGTCACGATGATCGCTGCGACCCATTGGGACGGATGGGCCAACGACGTGAGCTTCAGCAACAACATGTTCGCTGTCGCGGGCACGGCGCGCTATGGTCATGAAATCGGGCGCGACGGGCCGAAATATCTGGTAGCGGCAGGTTTCCCACATTCTCAGGCTCTTCGGTTCGAAGGCAATCGCTTTCTCGGCCGCCATGTCGATCCACCCGACGATTCTCGCGGCATTTGGGAACCGGAATACCAAGGCACGGCCGCGGATTGGTCGGCACCAACATTTGATCCTGCGGCGCCAGTCGGCTTCGACGTCTATCTTGCAAATCATCGCAGGTGGATGCTGGCAATGCTTGCGAGGGAATTGGGACAGCCCGTGAAACTGCTTGCTGCCAGGCGCTCCTCCTGGATGGAGGCACGGCCGCGGCCGGCACCTTGAACTGGTGAGTGTCGGCCAAGACATCATTAGATGTTGTTGATTTTGCGTATAATACTGACGATCTTTGAGTGAATTGGGGACTGATTATGATTTCAGCTGTTGCCATTGCTGTAGCGATTCTGGTGACGCTGATTCTGACATTTGGCCGCTTTGCCAAAAGCGAGGCATGGTGCGCCACCGTCACTCCGCTGGCTTCGATCATAGGGTCGGGATTTCTTATTTGCGGCCCTCTCCTGGCACGAGAGTTCGGGGCTGGCGCGATCATTGCCATGACGCTGTTGCTCGCGATCGCCTACGCAGCCGGCGGTGTGGTGCGTTACAATATACAATATGCCGAAGACCATGCTGCGACGCTTGATTTCAACGACAGGCTCGCATGGACTATGCGCGTCGCGCAGATTTTGCTTGCCATCGCCTATGCTGTGTCCGTTGCCTATTATCTGAAGCTGCTGGCGGAATTCCTCCTGAAGGCAATTCCGGCCAGTTCGGCCGATCATAGTGTCCTATCCAACGTCATCGTAACCACCATCCTGATCGCATTGGCGGCCCTTTCATTGTCGGGAGACATCAGGAAAGTCGAGCATGCGGCCCATACCAGTGTTTCGGTCAAGATCGGCCTGATTGCAGGGCTTCTGACAGGGCTCGGCCTCTGGTGGGCGACAAATCCGGCGCTGGCCATTGCCTTGCCATCCGTAAAGGCAAGCTGGGCAGGCCTGCCGATGCTGCTGGGCTTGCTGATCACCGTGCAGGGTTTCGAAACCTCGCGCTATCTTGGCGAGCAGTATGATCAGGAGACACGTATCCGGACGATGCGTCATGCGCAGTGGATTTCTTCGGTCATCTACATCCTATTCCTTGCACTGCTGACCCCGGTTCTTGAACCTGCTTCGCGGGCCGAAGGTGTCGCGGGGATCTATGACGTCATGGCCATGGTTGCGCCCTTGCTGGGCCTGTTCGTCCTTGGCGGGGCATTGACCAGCCAATTGAGTGCCGCCATCGCTGACTCCATCGGTTCGGGTGGGCTTCTGGTCGAGGTTTCGCGACGCAGGCTATCGGTACGATCGGCCTTCCTCGTGGCGAGCGCCCTCTCTGTTGCGGTGGTCTGGCTGACCGATCCGTTCGAGGTCATAGCCTTATCCTCGCGGGCGTTTGCCGCATATTATGCGGTGCAGGCGCTCATCGCCCTGTGGGTGTCCAGGCGCATCGGCGTGGGTGGACCAGTCCTGCATGCCGGCTTTGTCTTGATAGGACTTGTCTGTCTGGTCGCGGCCATGGTGGGAGCTCCCGCTGAGGGCTGAAGCTGGCTCGCCTGCCATCTGATCCGCGCTCGAACCCTGATGCATGGATTCCGAAAAGTTGGGGTGGCTTTACAGATTAATCGCCGCTGATCCTGCCTGAGCTTCGTCTCATCGCTATCAGGCGTGCGGATCAGGCGAAAAACCAGTCACTGCCCAGGCGGACCTCGTACAGATGGCCGTCATTGACCTGATCGGCGTGGTAATCGGCCACGTACAGGCTCATCAAATTACCGTCGTTCGGATCGCTGCTGGGGGCGTACTCCATCCCCTTGATTTTCATGCCGCTATAACCGGAAGAGAAGACATTGATGGTCCCCTCGATGGTGCCTTCCGCGTCCATAATCCAGATCAGCTTGGAAGCGCCAGAGGCGACGAAGTAGAGGTCATGCACGGGATCGTAGGCCAGCGCCTCCGCATCGGTCATGACTGATGGGAGCGGAACAGCATTGACGAACACGCCCTGATCGGTGAGCTCGATCATCTGCTTCAGTGTTCCGTCGAGCTGGTGAATATGGCCCGTCAGCGGATCGATCTTGAGGTCTTCGGTATCGAGATAGCCCAGGTGGCGGGTGTCGAAGGAGCCAAGTCGGACGGTCGGGTTCGTCGGCGAGACCCACGACACGGCATATTTGTCGTCGTCCGATATGTACAAGTAACCGTTGTTCGGATTGTAGGCGAGACCGGTCGGTTCCTTGGTAAAGGAATTGAGACTGTAATTGGTGTCGTAGGTCCCGTCGAGTTTCAGGGAAAACAGGTTCGTCGGGCTGAAGAACGGACTTTCGTCATGCTCGGAGTCGGCAACGAACATTCTGCCGAGGCTAGGGATATAGGCCAGCCCCGATGGGTCGCTGATGCCATACTGGCCATTGCTGCCGTCTTTATAGATGGACCCGTCGTAGATATTATAGCCGTGGATGACCGAGGGCGTGAGCGCCGGCATGGCGGGCACAACAACATCATCATCGATAATCTTGCCGGTGGCGATGCCGGTGCCGATCTTGGCATTGGTCACCGAATTGATCTGGACGGTGAAATCCTCGAGCCGTTCGCCCACAGTATCGTTGACGAGAGAGACGTCGAACGATTTGGTCGTTTGCCCCGCGAGGAATGTCACTGCTCCGACCTTAGCGACATAATCGCTGCCCGCAGTTGCCGTGTGGTCGACGGTGCTGAAGTTCACGGTGACGTCCTGGGTCGACGCCTGGCTGAGCGACAGGTTGAAGGTGATCTTGCTGCTGTCCTCGGCGCCCGGCGCGACAGAGCTGATCGATACCGTCGGCAAGGATGGGGGAGGCGAGCCTTGTTGCGTATAAGTGATCGTCAGCACGGGATGCACTGCGCCTTGGGCTGACGAGAAGTCCCAGATATCGGTACTCGTCGGGTTGAACACCCAGCCCAGGTTCGCCGCATTCTGCCCGGCGGACGTTGTCGCCGCGGCGTTCCAGGCGATCAGGCTGTCCGTCACGTCAATGACGTGCGTTCCCAGGGCTACCGCCCCGATGGCGAGGCCAGTCGCAGTCGACTCGACCCCATCGGTCTGCACGCCATTACCCAGACTGTTCCAGGTTGATGTGTCGCTCCAGTTGACCAGCATCCGATTGAGCGTGCCGCCATTGGTGGAAGGTCCCGTAACCTCCAGCTGGAGGGTGGCCGACACGATCTGGGCGCCCAAGGGAATCTGCCCCGGCCCTGTGCCGAACAGACCGCCGAACTTGAGCAGAACCTGCTCGTTCTTGCCAGATTCCAGACCGGAGCGAAGCACGAACGAGTCGGGATAGGACATGCTTGCCACATTCTGCTTCAGCATCGTATCCAGGGCACCAGCATATCCGTTGGCACCCTGGCTGAAGGTGACACTGACGGCGCTGAGGTCATTCGATTGAGAGGGTGCGACGGTAACGTTCACATTCCCCTGGGCGCTGCCGCCAGCACCGTCCGAAACGCTATATATGAAAGTGTCGCTGCCGGTATAGTCAGCAGCGGGTGTGTAAAGAACCTTGCCGTTCTGAACCTGAACGCTGCCGTGACCGGCGGTGCCCAGTCCGGTGACGCTCAAGGGATCGCCATCGGCATCCGTATCGTTCGCCAGGACGTCTATCAGCACCGGCGTGTTTGCATATGTCCCCGCACTATCGGTGTTGGCGACCGGCGCGCTGTTGACCGACGTGATGGCGATGGTGACCGTTGCCTGATTGGAAGTCAGGCTTCCGTCGCTGGCGGTGAAATTGAACGAAGCCGTACCGCTGAAGTTGGCGGACGGGGTAAAGCTGTAGCCGCCGGTCGTCGCATTGACCGTCGCCGATCCGCCGATGGCGGAGTTGCTGACAAGCTTATAGGTCAGCGTGGGGCTGTCCACGTCTGTCGCCACTAACTGGCCGGTGATGGGCGGGCCATTTTTGGTACCCGACGCGATGCCGGGCTGGGCAACTGGTGCGTCGTTGACGTCGGTGACGGTGATGGAAGCCGTCGCGATGCCGGTGGAGAAGGCGGTCTGGCCGCCAGTGGTTGTCGCATTGACTTTGGTGCCCACCGACCCGCTCGTCTGGTCCCAGGCGTGATAGGTGAAGTTCGCCGTAGTGCCGTTGTTGCCGTTCGGGACAAAGCGGACATAGTCCGATGACCGCAGCACAAGTGCGGAACTGTCACTGACTGAGCCTACGGACGACCAGGTCGTGCGGCCATCGGTCGAATATTGCCACTGGCCGTTGCCCGAGGACAGGCCAGCGATGGCTATCCCCCGCAAGGCACTGGAATCAACATCTGTCGAGTTCAGGAAGGATGATACGGACTGACCGCTATTTGTGGTCTGATCCTCGGTGATCGTGCTGAAGGTTACTGGGTCGGGAGACAATATAGGCGCATCGTTGACGCCCGTTACGGTGAATTTCAGAGTGGCGGTGCCGGATCCGCTGCCGGAGGCGGTATAGGTGAAGCTATCACTGGCGGTTGCGCCCGACTTGAGTTGTTCTGCCGCGTCACTCGATGCGGTGTAGATGTAAGAGCCGTCAGGCATGATGGTGAGCGACCCGTAGAGGCCCTGGATCGTCCAGCCGGTGTTTGGCACGTCAAAAATGCCGCTGCCCGCTTTGATCTGCGTGACCTGGTCGGCAAGGCTGTCGTTCAGAAGAACATTGCCGGAAACGCTGCTGTTCTCGAGGACCTTAGCGGTGTCGCTCCGTAATCTGAATCTAAGCATGATATCGCTCCGCCTCGTTCGCGCAATCGGCTTGGCCGGAGGCAATCGTGGGGGTGGGGAAGCGACGATCCGATCTATGTCAGGTCAAGTCAAATTACCCTTGGGTGTAGACCGTATTTAGGTTTCGCAAACAAAGGGCATCCACTGTAGGGCTGGCACGCAGTTAACGAAGCCGAGATGAAACGCCGGTGAATTCCTCCGGGATAGGAACGCTTCGTCCGTTGGTTGCAAGGCCCTGAACCTACCGCAAAATATTTGCGCATCCTAAGCGTTCACCGATTGTTCGCTTTTCGCGTTGCCTGGCGTACTCTCCATTGTGTCCTGAGGTGTTCAGGCTCCACAATCAATCCGACCGCGATGGTGGTGTCACGAACAAATAGGGCTGGGCGGTGTCGGGCATGGGCCTCCCGAGCTTAAGGGCGCTGGCGGGACGAGGATAGGCAGAGGCCTCGATCAGCGCTTCTTCATTGTGACCGGAATCTTCAGATAGTGCACGCCATTGTGTTCCGCCTCCGGGAAATTGCCGGCGCGGATGTTTACCTGTATGGAGGGCAGCAGCAGCCGGGGCACCGCCAGCGTGGCGTCCCGCGCTTCCCGCATGGCGACGAAGCTGTCCTCATCCACGCCGTCATGAATATGGACGCTGGCCCGTCGCTCCTCTGCCACCGTTGTTTCCCAGCGATACTCCTCCCGTCCCGGTGCCTTGTAATCATGGCACAGAAACAGGCGGGTCTCACCGGGCAGGGTCAGCAGCCTGCGGATCGAACGGTAGAGGGTCCGGGCATTGCCACCGGGGAAATCAGCTCGAGCCGTACCGTAGTCGGGCATAAACAGCGTATCACCGACAAACGCCGCATCGCCGACCAGATAGGCGATATCGGCAGGCGTATGGCCGGGAACATGCATGACGGCGAAACGCAGCGTGCCGACCGCAAACTGCTCGCCATCGAGGAAGAGGCGGTCGAAGTCCGAACCGTCGGTCCGCAAATCGTCCAGTCCAAAGACTGGGCGAAAGATCTTCTGCACGTCGCGAATATGCTCGCCAATGCCGATCGGCGCGCCGGTCTTCGCCTTGATAAAGGGCGCGGCCGACAGGTGATCGGCATGGGCGTGGGTTTCCAGCACCATGGCAATCCGCCAGTCATGCGCATGCGCAAAGGCCAGTATCCGTTCGGCCGAGCGCGTGTCCGCCTCTCCCCTGGCGAGGTCAAAGTCCATCACCGGGTCGATGACGGCCGCATCGCGCGTTTCAGGATCGGCGACCAGATAGCTCACCGTAAAGGTCGCTTCGTCGAAAAAGGCTTCGATCAGGGGTTGGGTGTCCACGCTCTTCTCCATTGCTGCTTGACAATATATTACAATTTACTAAATTAGCAATATCTAATGGAGTGCCGCGATGATCCGCCCGCCGATGGACCCTGCCACCTTCGAGAAGAAGGCGGGCGAGGTAGCGAACCTCTTGAAAGCGATGGGCAATGCCCGGCGTCTGATGGTGCTGTGCAAGCTGGTCGAACATGGCGAGATGACGGTGGGCGACCTCGCGCATGAAGTCGGCCTGTCACAATCCGCCTTGTCGCAGCATCTCGCCCGGATGCGGGAGGAAGGGCTGGTCGCCTTTCGCCGGGAGAGCCAGACGCTCTGGTATCGCATCGCCGATCCGCGGACCGAAGAATTGCTCGCCACCCTTTATACCCTCTTCTGCAAGGATTGATCCAATGCCGATCACGACCATCACGCCGCAGGACGCGGACAAGGCCATCGTGAAGGGCGCCACGCTCGTCGACATCCGTGGAGCTGACGAACATGCCCGCGAACATATAGCGGGGGCGCTCCATGTTCCGCTCGATCGTCTTGGAGCGTTGCCGAACGTATCGGGGCCGATCATCTTCTACTGCAAGTCGGGTATGCGCACGCAGGCCAATGAAGCGGCGCTGCAAGCCGCCGCGGGTTTCACACCCTGCCACATCCTCGAAGGCGGCCTCGACGGCTGGCGAGCGGCCAGACTGCCGACCCGCCTCGACCGCAAGCAGCCGCTGGAAATCATGCGGCAGGTGCAGATCACCGCAGGCGGGCTCGTGCTTTTGGGCGTCCTGCTCGGCTTTCTTGTCGGCCCAACCTTTTTCGGCCTGTCGGCCTTCGTTGGAGCGGGGTTGGTGATGGCGGGCGCGACCGGTTGGTGCGGCATGGCGAAGCTGTTGCGGCTGATGCCATGGAACCGTCGCGCCTTCCGAGCCTGAGGTCGTGATGCCTCCGGTCATGATCGTTGCCGCACTGGCGTCGGGCGGTGTAATCGGCATCGTTCTAGGTCTTGTCGGCGGGGGCGGATCGATCCTGGCCGTGCCGCTGCTGGTCTATGTGGTGGGCGTGGCCTCCCCTCATGCCGCCATCGGAACGGCGGCGGTCGCGGTGGCCGCCAATGCCGCCGCCAGCCTGATCGGTCATGCCCGCGCAGGCACGGTAAAATGGCCCTGCGCCCTTGTGTTTGCGGCGGCGGGTATCACCGGGGCCGGGATCGGCGCGGAAATCGGCAAGGCGGTGGACGGCAAAAGGCTGCTGATGCTGTTCGGCCTGCTGATGATCGGCGTGGGCCTTTCGATGTTGCGGAAGAGGCGCGCCATCGAAGCGCCCGACGTCCGCCTGTCACGCGCAACTGCTGCGAAGCTGCTGCCCCGCCTCGTGTCGATCGGCCTTGGCGTCGGGCTGGCGGCTGGATTTTTCGGGATAGGCGGCGGCTTCCTGATCGTGCCGGGCTTGATGGCGGCGACGACGATGCCGCTCAAAAATGCCGTCGGCACCTCGCTGGTGGTCGTCACCGCGCTGGGGCTGACCACGGCGGCATCCTATGCTCTGTCAGGCTATGTCGATTGGCTGCTGGTGGGCCTGATGATCGCGGGCGGAGCCGGTGGTTCGGTCATCAGCATCGCGATGGGGCACAAGATTGCTTCGCGCAAGGGGCGGCTGGAGCGGATCTTCGCTCTCACGGTGATCGCAGTCGGTATCTATGTGTCATTAGATATCGTTCGATAAAAGCACTATATTGTATCTTTTCTAAGAGCGAACTTCACCTAAATTCGTTAAATTTATTTCTGAATAACCGAATTATCTATGAATATTTTTATTATAATTACCTGACATTATATTATTTCTATTTCTGATGTTTGAATTTTTGTCATGAGAAAGCCAAAGAAACAATGAGACAATCAGGCTGCACATCGCACTAAGTTTGACAAATTCACTGTGAGTCGGGCTTCTAAGGATTATGGTCGACACCAAGCAGAGAACGAAGAAGGCTGCCCACGCATGCCGATGGAGTTGGGTCGCGATAGCGTTGGCAAGCCAACAGAGCACGCCCGCCACCAAAGCACTTGCGCCGACCAAAAGTAAAGACTGAGCAATGGATTCCAGGACAAACACGACCATCCTCTCCTTGCGCAATATATACCACAAAGAGCAATTTTATTCAAATTCGGCTTGGTCGAGTACGACCTATGATCTAAATTACTTATTTGACGCGGTGCAATCGTAATTGCTCATGGGGTTGGCGAAAAGGGCGTGTGTAAACCGCACGATCTGATTTATCCTGTGGATGGTTGTGACGCTCGAACAGCATATGATCCTCACGCAAGGCAAGACGAGGCTGGTCGCGATTTCGGGAATCGACAGGCTGCCGCGAGCGAGCGCGACGCGCTTGTGCGCCTCATGTACAGCGGTCCCAAAATATTGGGGGTCATCCTTTGCGCGGTCGAGAGGTGTGGATTGGCCCGGAGACGGGACCGGCTTAGATTTCGACCAAGCCGCTGGAAGTGAGCGAAAAATGCTACGGCGATGGGCCCCCGATCGGCGCCGGTTGAAACCCCATCAACATCTCTTCTTCCCAAGTTATTTCAGATAGTTGCGCTGCACAATGGCAGGATTATGCTTTGGCGCCGATCCGCATGCGAGATCGGGAGGCACTCTAAATGAACTATCCGAAAATGTGATAGGCGTGAAAGCCCAAGATCGCTCTGTACCAACTTGCTTGCTCGGCAAAACGTGCGATAGGCGCAAACTTCGGGAATTTTTGTCCCGCGATCATTGTTAAAGCGGGGGATGCACCTGTCACGTGAGAAGGGAAGGGGTTGATCATCGGCGCGGCTGATTGAGAATTGGCTTCCGTGGAGAATAGCATTTCCCTGATGCAGCTAAGCTGATAAGCTGTTGATCAGGAAAGAAGATTATGCCTGATGTGGATCATATGGATGAGGCGCAGGGCGGCGGCGGTGTTCCCAACATCGGCGACTTCCTCTGGCGCCCGCGCTATGCCAAGCTCTGGTGGGCGGCCATCCCGATCTACTGGTTGGGAATGGCAGGGAACTCACGCTTTTCGCTTTTGGCCGAATTCTATGAATCAGCGCTTGCAGGATTCCTGATCGTCTTTTTCTTCCCGCCGATGGTGGTACTGATCCTTGGCTTCGGCTTTTTGCGGGAGTGGCTGTCCGTCCTTCCTGAGAGCGTTGAGGAAGCGCACGGCGTCGACGACCCAAATTTCATGTCTGACCGCTTTGGACCATCGGGCATGCCAAGTGAATTCGATCCGCTTGATCCAAGCTCTGGAGTTTTTTGGATTGGAAATCCTCTGAATCCGACGCATCCCGCGAACATCAATCGCGCTTCTTGAACGCGGGATTCCCGTCCATCGGCCCCTTATCAAGATCATTCGTGAAACCGCCGCTATTGAGAATAGAAGTCTGTTCGATTGAGGAGAGCGGGGCCATGAGATCGAACGTGCCGCGTCGGCTATCGGCCTGTTCCAAATATCGATTCCGAATGCCCTGGTGCCCGAGAATCTCGTTTGAAAGTTGGCTTGCGAACGCCGCTTCAGGCGTGGAAGACTTAGCCGCCATTCGTTCGGCATTCGCGATCCCCTGACGGACATCATAATTGACGACGTTCAGCTGCGAATTAGCTGTCTCGATGGTACTTCCCGTTTCTTGCGACGATATGCCGAGAGAGCCGCTGGCGTTGCCTGAAGTCGCGCGACCGCTTGTGGTGGCCGTTCCTCTGGGCGAACTGGTCGTCGCGCCGCCACCCATTTCGCCCTTTACCGTAATTCCAAATGACGTCTGATCCTGCGCAGATCGCACGATGCTTCTTTCCCAGCCGGTCTGCGCCATGATGGCCTGCACATCCCGCTCGAGTGTATCCGCGACCTGCGGTTTCAATCGCCAGTTGCCCTTGCGATCCATTTCGAATCCGCCACGCAGCCAGTTCGCCATGGCGGCGCGTCCTTCGGCGCCGCCGCCCATGAAGTGCTCGATCGTGTCTGGTCCAGCCTGCTTTCCTGCTTCGAACCTTGTGCTGGTGTCATTCCGTGCGGATTTCTCGAAGCCCGCGCTGGTCGAGACGAGGAGGTCGTTATGCGCAAGGCTGAAGCGCGCATGGCCGCCATTGGCGACAGCGCCGAGCTGGCTTTCGTTGAGGAGACCCGCCTGCCACATCTGGGCGGCGGTCGCCGGCGTCAGATTGAGGCTGAAGTCGCCATTCTGGTCCATGGCGATCTGGCGCTTGCTCATCTCGATTCCGTTCGCACGCAGGAGGGATTGCATGCGAGTCAGACGCTCCTTGTCCACGATGCCGGAGAGGCGCGCGTTGCGGGCGCGATCGGCGATCCCTTCTGCACCTCCTTCTGCCATATCGATCTGGTTGCCCGACGTGTCGCTCAGCGTCCTGATGAAACTGTCGAGTCGCGCGGCCTCGCGCGTTGACACGCCGGCAGCCGTTGCGCCCTCCGCGAATCCGAAATTCTCCGATTGCCGTCTTTGCTCACCGATCCGAGCAGCGCTGCGCGTTCCGTCATGACCGACCTCCCGCTGGGCATCGAGCCTGCCGGACCGTTCCGCAAAATCATAGCCGGCAGCCTCTCTTGTGCGGCCATAGACGCTGGTGCCTTCGCGTGCCGCCTCGGCGGTGGCGCCGTCGGCAGTTCCAAGATCAGTGGACGCCCTGTACGTTTCCAGCGCCCGAGCAACCTGGGCCTCATTGCGACCCGTTGCGCGGGAGAGTTGAGTGATGGCGGAGGACCGTGCTTCGCCGGAGAGGGCGTTGATGAAGGAGATGCGGCGGCTCATTTCATCGACGGGTAGTCCGAGCATGGCAGCCGCCTGGCGCTGCCCCTCATTTCCGCCTGTGCGATGGGCCTGCTCGGTCGCGACATTGCCTCGCTCGATCGATTCCACCCGGTTGCCCGCATAGTCGCGGCGGCCCTCCATCGCGCCGACCTGGACCTGCGCCGACGTCAGGTCATTGCGCAGCATTTGTTCCTGCTCAAAGCTGTTGGCGATGAGCTTCGCGAAGGTCGGATCGGCGCTGGCCTCAGCAATCACGCCGCTGGCTTTCAATTGCGCATCTTGGGCTGAGTAGCCCGCACGCTCGAAATGGCGGGTCGCCCCCTGCATCATCATGCCATAGGCGCGGGTGTCGCCGAAGGCCCGCCACTGGACGAGATTCTGGGTGAAGCCCGCGAACGCCTTTTCGCCCGCTTCCCCGGCGCCGAAATAGACGGTACCAAGCTTTCTCAAGGCATCCTTCTCGGCGAAATTGTGGATCGCGCCGGTCGCCGCTGCGGCGCGCACGGCGTTCGCCGTGGCAGGTTCGCTGAGATCCCGGCCTGTAAGCGCGGGTGCGAGGCCGCCAAGTTCGCGTGCCGCGTCAATGCCGCCAAGGGCCATGGCGGCACCGCCCGGGCTGCCGTCGCCATGCGCACCTTCGATGGCGCCAGCGGCGCCGAAGGCCCGATTCGCGCCGAAAGTCGAGCGCTCGCCATAGTCCGCAAACCCGGAGGCGGCCCCGCGGCGGGCTCCAGTGCCCATGGCGGAGGCCTGCGCTTCCAGGGCGGAGGCATAGCCTTCGGAGGTCGATACATTGGCGGCCGCTGACGATCCTTGCGCCTGCGCGCCCAGCGAACCGCTGGTGAAGGCCGAGAAGACATTGCCCGAGAAGCGGAACACCGTGAACACGAAGGCGCCGGAGAGCCCGGCAGCGGCTGTGCGGAAACTCCCGAAAATGGCGAGGGCCTTCATTGCCGAGGAAGGGGCAAGCATCCATGCGTTCGCCGCCAGATGGTTTGACCGCATCTCCGCAAGGGCCGCCATCGCCCGGCCAAGGGTCAGTTGATAGATGCCCGCGTCGATCACGCCCCAGAGCGCCACGAACACGAACAAGCCCAGCGCAAAGCTCGCGACGCGCAAGTTGATGGGCGTCAGGATGAACAGCAGCGCGATCGGCATCATGAAGAGCATGATCCCGAAGACGGTCGCTCTTATGGTGGGGAACCATTCATTCGCCGTGGACATGCTGGCAAGGCCGCTCGAGATCATCGCCCGATTGGCCATGACCCTGGAAGCGGTCGCCGGGCTGTCCTCGAACAGCACGTCGCCCACGCTGTTGCCGAGGAGGATATTGGTGAGGAATGCCTGGGCGGTGAGCGGCGTTCCCAGCATCATGTCGCCCATCTCGGCAAGGTTCGACCGGCAGCGGGCAAGCTGGTCCGTCTTGTCGATGTCATAGCCCGTCCGCTGGCAGACCTGGGTGGAATAGCTTTCGAACAGGGAGGCATCGGACAGCCGTTCGGAGATATGCTGCCAGGCTTCATCGCAGCTGACCGTGGTGCCGCCCTTGTCGGATGCGGTGAAGACGGTGCTGAAGGTCGCAGGACCGGCCATCGCGGCGAAGGCGGCGGGAAGATCAGTGCTGGTGCGGAAGAGCTGATCGTCATCGATCCCATAAGCGGGCGATACGCGGGCGACCGGATAACATTGGCGGACATAATCCTTGATCGTCGCATCGAGAAAGGCGTCCGTCATCGGACCACGCGGGGAGACGGCATTCAGGAAGAGGTCGAAGGCATGCCCGCCGGCCCCGAATTCCAGCTTGGCATGCGGATCGAGCGTATTGTCGTCGATCGTCTCGGCAAGCGCACGCTCCAGCATATTGGTGACGCCGGCCACAAGCACGATGAGATTGGGAACGTCGCCGACCGGCTGATAGGCGTTGCGGACACGGTCATAGACATGGACCGTCCCGGTCGTCGCTACGAGGCCGACAAAGAGGCCGATCCCCACCAGCATCTGAAGGCCGAAGGCGACAAGACCCATCCCAGTGCCACGGATCATGGCGAGCACTGACCCCAGCGCGAGGCCGACCACGGCTATGATCACCACCAACGTCTCGTAGCGCGGATCGGCGAAGATCATCGAGACAAGGCGGAAAGCGTCCACCGTCTCTGCAAAGCCGTCATAGGTGTGAAAGCTCGCCTCCATCGCCAGCGCGGGTGAGGTGGAGAGCAGCGCGGGGAGGATGGCGGCGAGGAGGGAGGCTGGGCGGAGGGCTTTGCGCATGGGGGACCTTGCGTCAGCGGTTGCGGTTGGCGGCAGCGCCTGCGGCATCGCGCGCATCCTTGTCGCGCTGGCGGATGAGACCGGCATAGCTGGTCGAGAGGTTCGTCTGGGACAGGGCGGCCAGATAGGACTGACGCATCTGGGCACGCTGGCGCAGCACCTCTTCGCGCAGGTCGCGGAGTTGCTCGATCCCCTTGGTGAGAATCCGCGTCTGACAGATATTGTTGTTGCTGCTATCGGCCGCGCCGGCACCTGTTGTGCCGCGCTCGGCATTGGAGAGCGCGAAATCAATGCTGCGCGTCAAGTCATTCAACATCTGATAGGCAAGGGTGAGGGCCACCAGCTCGTCGGTGTCACCGATCACCGAGTCCACGACATCCTGTCGCACGCCCCATTCGAGCATGCGATAGACGGGCAAGGTTCGGACATTGGCGACGAACTGCCGTTCCTCCGCCGTCAGCGCGGCGCGTGTGCGGATCTTCTCCGCGATCCCGGTCATCCGCTCGCGTGTCAGGGTGAGCGCCCCCTTGCCGCCATCCTGGGTGCAATCGGCGCTGGTCGCTGGCACATTGAGCGCGCGGCGCATCACCCGGCCGCTCAGGAAATCGTCGGAGGACTCGCTGTCCTGAGCGGCGCAGGCGGGGATCGCCGAAAAGAGCGGCACCTTGTCGTTGTTGTCCCAGCGCATATAGACGTCGCCCACGCGCGCGCGCATCACGCCTGCCCAGTCCGACGCGCCGACTCGGGCCGCGGCATGAGCGAGGAGGGACCCCGTCTTGAAGATGTCGGTGACGTCGACCGGGCAATTGGCGAGCGCGTCCTTCAGATCCTCGGTCGGATTATTGCCGTTCGACTGGATCTTCTCGCGGCTCTGCTGATAGCTTTTGGAGAGGCCGGCTTTCACCGACTTGTAGCCGGTCATCTCCTCGATGATGCCCGACATATTGTCATCGCCCTTGGCGATCTGCACCATGCGATTGGCGAGCCGACAGTCGTTCACCTGGATGCTATTCAGGTAATTGGTGGCCGCTTCCATCTTTGAAATGATATTTCCCATCTTCTCGTCCAGCGTCTCGAGGAGATATTGGAAAGCGACCGCCGGCGCGGCCTGAAGAATGCTTTCGAGTTTCTCGACGAGATAGTCTGGATCGAGGAAGGACATGCCGCCAAGGAACATGTCGATGCCGCCACAGCCCGCCTTCACCTTGGGGAGGGTGAGGCTCATCAGATAGTCATTATGGACGTCGACCCGCCCCGACATGCCGCCGGCCGTCACATAGCCTCGCGTCTGGTCCTCGAAGCTCCCGGGACTCGTATAGGTGACATTGTCGAACCAATGTTCGGCCCAACCCTGCGCATAAGCGGGCATGCCAGGGATCCACACCGAGAGCAGAAGAACGCTCCAGATCGGGCAGCGATACTTATGGCGTTGCATGACGGTGGTCTCCCAGCGAGGCGGTTTGGTACAGGATCGGTCTGCCAGACCCGTTCGATTTCCCTGAAATAACCTTGCAAATCGGGAATAATATTCCGATAATGCTATGATGATTAGACGCCGTATCGCAGCGCAAGTGACCGAACGCCTTGCCGAGGCTCCAGCCGTGGCACTGCTTGGACCGCGACAGGTGGGCAAGACGACTCTTGCCCTCGAGATCGGCGAGATGGCGCCGTCGATCTATCTCGACCTCGAATCCGAGACGGACCGGGCAAAGCTGAGTGATCCGGAACTCTACCTTGCGGGGCATCAGGACAAGCTGGTGATCCTGGACGAGGTCCATCGTCTGCCGGGCCTCTTCCAGACGTTGCGCGGCCTTATCGACAAGGGCAGACGAGCTGGATTCAAGTCCGGCCGCTTCCTGCTCCTTGGCTCTGCGTCGATCGATCTGCTCGCCCAGTCTGGCGAGACCCTTGCAGGGCGGGTCAGCTATCTTGAAATGGGGCCGCTCGATGCAGTTGAGATTGACGCCCAGGCGGCAAGCCGCCTCTGGGTGCGGGGCGGTTTCCCGGACAGCTTTCTGAAGCCAAGCGATCGCTCGAGTCTTCGCTGGCGCCAGGACTTCATCCGCACCTATCTGGAGCGGGATGTTCCGATGCTGGGTCCGAGGATCGCGGCGGAAACCCTGCGACGCTTCTGGACGATGCTCGCGCATCATCAGTCGGGTCTGCTCAACGCAGCGGATTTCGCGCGCGGCCTTGGCCTGGATTCCAAGACCATCGCCAATTATCTCGACCTTCTTGTCGACCTGCTGCTCGTCCGTCGGCTCGAACCATGGCACAGCAACAGTGCGAAAAGGCTCGTCAAATCGCCGCGTATTTATGTGCGGGACAGCGGTCTGGTCCACGCCCTGCTTGGTCTGGGTGATGAAGAGGCGATTCTTGGTCATCCCGTAGCGGGCGGAAGCTGGGAAGGCTTCGTCATCGAAAATCTGATTGCTGCTGCGCCTGAGGGCAGCGTCGCTAATTTCTACCGGACGGCGGCAGGCGCCGAAATCGATCTGCTCATCACCCTGCCTGGTGGTGAACTCTGGGTCTATGAGATCAAGCGCAGCCTGGCGCCCAAGGTGGAACGCGGTTTCCATCATGCGTGCGAAGACCTCCGGCCAGCGCGCCGCAACGTCATCTATCCCGGTGCGGAAGCCTATCCCATGTCGGCTGGCATCATGGTCATGCCTCTCGTGGCTGCGGCCATGGATCTGCTCGAGCGCCACTGAGGCCGACCTCCATATCAGCCTCATCGAACGGATCCGTAGGAATTGCGAGTACCGACAATAGCTGTGAATTTTGCCATGGCGCGCACGCCGACGGCTGGCCTGACGCCGGTCTGCATCTTGACGCCAAGATAGAGATTGCGCGCGAGATTGGCTTCAAGGTCGGTGCCGATCGCGATGGGAATGAGCCGATCGGGATCACCGGCAGGCCGGAGCCAGGCGACCGGGTGACCAATCCAGGGGAGGCCGAGTCGTCCGGACCGGAGCATCGCCTCTTCCTCGCCGATGGTGCGGACCGAAAATCCGAAGCGGGTCCTCAGCCTCCCGAGCTTGCCCCACAGGTCGCCGCAAGGGATGCAGCCGGGCGCGCTGCTCATTTCTACGAGGAAGGCCGATCCCTGACCGCGCAGAGTCGCATCGAAATCGGGCGGATAGTCCATGGTCCCTGGAACCCGGCCGAGCCATTGGCGCATCGCCGCCTCGTTTCCGACAGGGTGGATCGCCGCGCGCGCTGCATCCATGCGATCAGGCATGGCAGCGGCAAGGGGGAAGCCTCCGACCGCCAGGGCGATGCCGTTCAGGATAGCCCAGCCTTTCACGGTTGCCTGCCGCTTGGCTGCGTCGCTGGATCGCTTGCCGCGACCGGGCCGTTGGCGAGTGCATCGAAAAAGCCGTCTTCCTCACCGGCGCCGGTCAGGAATTGCTCGGGTCGGATATCGCCTAAGAGCAGCTTGACGGCCTGATAGGCAGTCTGGATGAGGTTGGGATAAGCCTCGACGCCATTGGCGATCACCATGCGCTGGCTCGACCCCCGGCGGATGATCATGGTGGTCGGCGTTACCTCAACGCCGAACCGGTTCTTGAGATCAGGGCGGCGGTCGAGATCCATCTGGCTCACCTGCCAGCCCATCTCGTCCTGGAAGCGCTGGATGAGCGGCCACTGGACGCGGCAATAGCCGCAGCTGGCCCGTGAGAACATGACGAGTGCGAATTCATTGCCCTTCGAACGAAGATAGGCGCGCCGTGTGGCATCTTTCTCGGCACCCTGTGCGTCGCGCGCATCGCCTACCACTGGATAGGCGCTCCGGGCACTAAGTTCGGGATGGGTGAGGAGGGCCAGCTGGGTCACGCCGGCAAAGGCGCGCGCCTTGCGCCGGGCAAAGTCCTGGAGGCGCCAGAAATCGGCGACCGCGTCCACCGTCAGCACTGTCGCCGCATAGTCGCGCTGCTCGGTGATGAGCTTGGCGATGCGCGGGGGACTCCAGCGCGCAAGCTCTTTCATGGGAGGGATGACTGGCGCCTTGGGGACCATATCCTCCACGGCACCTGGAGGTGCAGGCGGCACGGCATACCACCAGAATCCGCGCTTCACCGAGTCGGCCTGCGCCATCGCTGGACCCGCCAGAAGGAACGCTGCCAGAGGCATGGCCCAGGGCATATATGGTGCGATCGATCCTCTCACAGCACGCGCTCCATGCGCGTCAGCCGGCTGACCTGCACGGGGCCGAAATAGCGGCTGTCGAACCCGTCCGGATGATCAGAGCCAAGGTAGATAAAGCCTGGGGGAAGAGGATGATCGCCCCAGCGCAAATGATCGAGACGCTGTCCATTCCGCCCGAAGGGACGGCTCGCACCCAGATAATGCGCGCCGCAATAATAGAGGCTCCCCGTTACCGTCCCGTCATGCACCGACCGACGCTCGACCTCGTGCAGGCGCTCGCCCGGCATGCAGAGCGTGCGCTTGGTCACGCTGACAGGGCGAGGGCCAGCGATAGGGTGCGAGAGGTTGAACATCACAAGATCTCCCTTGTGGATTGGGCCGGGGGCCTTGCGGACCGCCCAGGCATTGATCGACGGGCTCATGACGATTGTGACGGCCGGAATGGCCGCCCAGGTGAGGCAGGCGATCGGCACGATGATCGCGATGCCAAGGGCAAGGCGCCGGGGATTGGCCGGTTGTTCGCCGACTGCGCCACCGAGCGCCAGCGCGGCTTCGCGAGGCAAGGCCTTGAGGCGAGGCCAAAGGCTCCTAGCGGCGAGATAGACGAGCCGCAGCATCGCTCACCTCCTCTTTGCCGCCAAGGCGCGCATATTCCTCGATGAGCCCGGAAAGCGCCGCGTCGCCATAGACGAGGTGGGAAGCGCGTGGCCCTGTCTCATCCTCTCGCTCGCAATAGGGCTGGGTGGGGTCGCCTGGCACCATGGCGAAGGCGGGAACCCGGGAAACGCCATGCTGTCGAAACAGGATCGGATCGACCACGACCTGGACAGCGCGCATGGCGCAGGCTGGTCCTTCGCAGCCCGGATCAATCCGCAGCATCCGTGCCGTCAGCTCCGCCATCGGCCCTATTTTGGTGAGACCACCGGGCATTCCGCGAAATGTGATCACGCCGCCGATCTTCTCGAGGCTCGCGGCATAGGTGCGCAGCGTTTCCACCGGCATGGCAGAGGAGGCAAACAGCAAGGGGACAAATGCCCTGGCCGGGTGAGACAAAGGGACGGGTGGTGCTTGTGGTTCGCCAGGCGGAGCAAGGCCGATCGCCTGGTAGATCCGGGCAGTCATCGCCTCATGCTGGGCGGCTATATCCTGGGTGGCGGCGGCCTGAGCTGACCTTGCGCGTTCCTCCATTCCTCGCCCTTGAACGCGCTGTCGCATGGCTTCGAAGGCGCGCTTCTTCAACTCTGGCGAAGGCGATGGAAGGGACGTCGGACCGACGCCGTCGTTGCTTTTGGTTGAAGCGGTTGCGGCGCGCAGGCGTTCAAGCGAAGCGGGTTCACTGGAACTCTGGGCTGAAGCCACCTCGCCATGGCATGTCACCAACAGGGCACCGGCGAGTACAATCAGGCGATCAGGGTTTGATGACGCTGAGATAGGCATCGACCTTATCCTCCATATCGATCTCGATGTCGGACTGGGCGCGGGCTTCAATGTCCGTATAATATTCGGAGAGGTCCATCCGGCTGAAATCTAAGCCCTGGAACTCTTCTGCCGTAAATCCCCGGCAATAAGGCTGCTTTGCCGTCCCCCAGCCCAAGTCGTTGAATGATTTGAGTTGCGGTCGACCCTGTTCCTGGATGATCCGCCCGAGCTTGGTGTTGAAGCAGCAATGGCCTTTGGCCTTCTGGATGCAGACGCCAAGGATCGATGAGGAGCAGTAGGTGCCGATCTCATGGCACATGCCAGAGCCGCGCAGCATGCCCGTTTCCATATCCTGTTGGTCGCAGCCCTGGAGCAGAACCTCCATCATGAAATTGATGGCAAGACTGATCGCGATCGATGTGGGATCGAGGCCGACGATGATGGCGTTGGCGCCGGCACTGGCAGCCTCCGAAGCAGTCGCTCCCGCCTTGAAGGCGGTATAGGCGGCTTTCATGCCCGTGAAGACGCCCTTGGCGACCGCGATCTTGGTGGTGATCGAGGACAAGGACCCACCCATTCCGTCCTTCACGATCTTGCCCTTGTCCTTGCAGCAATTCTGGAAGGTGACGCTGGCGCCGGGCGGCCGGCAGCGCAGCGCCCGGCCACCGAAGATTTCGATCGTGCCAAGACAATTGCCGTCGGCATCAACCGCCCCGTCATTGGCTGGCCCGGGATCGTCAACGGGGGCCTCTTCCTCGATCGGGTTGGCGTCCGTGTCGGTACAGCTATTGGGTGAGCAGGTAGGCGTGCCTCCGGCGGCGGGCGTCAGGCATTGATAAGCCGTGCCCAGGGGACAGCCATATTGGCCGGCTTCATCGGTGACGCAGGCGGCTTGCTGGATCGGGCATTGGACGGCGCCCGCCGCCATGGCGACGCAGCTTGCCATTTCGCGCGCATCGGCGGCATCGCCATTGCCGTTCAAGTCGACGGCACAGATTTCGGCTGCCTGGGCAATCCCGCGAGGCGCGAGGGCGAAGGCTGCGAGGCCAAGGAGCAGGCATATGCGCCGGCTCATTGGGAGGCCGCCGTGCAAGCGAGGTCGGAGCCTGCCAGGCGAACGGTCTGCATCATGACGACCGCCTCGGGGAAATCGTCGATGCAGCCGCAGTCCGTGACGATTTCTTCTCCCGCGCCGAGCGGACAGACCGAGTCCGCCGAGCAGACATGATAGAAGCTGTCCCAGCCGGTCGGGTCATTCTGCTTTTGTGCGACTGCGCCGGCAGGCGCCACTCCGCTGTTCGCCTTGGGCGCTCGGGTCTTGCAGATCGCCTCGCAGGATGAGACGGTCGGGCGATCGGGCATGGAGAAGGACCTAGTCGTCTCACTCAAGCTGCCATCGGCAGCCTTGGTGCGGTCAGCAAGCATCGTCTCGGTCGAATGGTCGATGATATAGGCGGCGCGCGAGAGATCAGGTTCGTTTGTGGCAGAGCTGTCGGTGACGCAGCTGTAGCGCCGTGTCCGAAGGAAGAAGTCGCGCATATATTGATAGGTGCAGCTGCCAGAGCCGAAGAGTCGGGTCTGGGCGAGAGGCCTCATGCCCGTATTGACGCCGCTGCGGACGGTTTCGACCCCGTCCACATCTTCAGCGATGAGGCGGCAGGCGCTGTTCCCCGCATAGCCCGCGCAAAGATCGACCAGCCTTTCGCTGACCTCGCAGGCGGTGTCGACCATGACCTCGACCGTGACATAGCCCCAATTGCCGTCGCCGCCGCCACGGACCCGCGCTCCGACGATCGTCGCGCCGGCCTTGAGCTGGGACGTGATGTCGATCGCATTGCGGTTGTACCAGGGATCATCGCTGATCCGGCAATCGCCCGTGGGCAAGCCTTCACCCAGCCATTGCCGTTTCCCGGCATAGCCGACGATCTCGCCATTGACCCGGGCCTGGACCCAGTCATCCGCGCCCATCTCGACAATGCGCGCCGAGACGATCCGGGTTGGCGCAATCGGGTCTAAGGTCGCAGTGTAGATGGGCGGCGAACTGCCGCAACTTCCAGCGCCCCGGATCTGATAGCGCCTGCAATTGGTGCCGCAACTCGTGACCGATGCGATTGAACCGCTGACGGCGAGAATGTCGTCATAGTCCCAGCTCTTGACGTTGATCTCCCGCTCGATCGTGCAGCTGCTCGTCGCCTCCGCCTTGCCGCTCGCCGCAGGCGAGCCGGTAAGGGCCGTGAAGACCGAACTGGATTGCGAGGCGGCAAAGGCGTCGCTGCTGATCGCGGCAGGGTTGGCACGATAAGCGGTCGTCGAGACGCTGGGATTACTGGTGCAGGCCGTGGTCTGCGCGCCGACATAGCGGATGACCGGGCCGTCGATGCTTGCCTGCACGACGCCGATCCTGGAATCGGCCGTGGTAAGGACCCCGATGACCCCGCCGCCCAGGTCGGTCAGCACCGAAGAGAGATTGCTCGAGACCAGATTGGCGCCGCAGCTGGCATTGACGCAGTAGCAGCCTGAAAGCTCGGGCATGGCGACTTGGGAAAGCTTCAGATCCCCCGATGCGCCGACATCCCATTTGAAGGATTTGCACTGGTTCCAGGTGCCGGCGTCGCAGGAGATGATCCCGTTGGCGCAAATGCCCGACACGATCACCGGGACGGTGAGATTGCTGTCGAAGCTGCCGTCGAGATCCTTGTCGCGCGTGATGGTGAGATGGGTGATGTCGCCGCTGCTGCCTGGCTGGACGAGAAGTTCCAGCATCGTCGCGCTTTGCTGGCAGGCGAGGCTGGTCGCAAAGCTCTGGCTCCCATCGACAGTGCTGATCGGCTGGTTGGAAAGGCCGGGCGTCAGATAATTTCGTGAAATCGCCTCGCTGTCGCTGGATTTTGCGCGCGAGGCGGCGGCCGCGGCACGGGCGCGGGCATCCATGTCCTGTGCGCCAGCGGGCGAGGTCAGAGCCAAGATGACCGCCAACGCGCCAAGGCCAGGCTCGGGGTGAACCCTCATGATCGAGGCTCCCCTTTTGCTGCTGATGGGACCCTGCGCAGGCGGAAATAGGAAGCTGTGCCAGTGGAGGGTTCTCCTTGCCCCAGGCATCGAAAGGCTGCCCGGCCCTCGATTATGGTCAGCACGGCCGATGTCGGAACAGGCGATAGGAGTGGGGGTCGCCTGTCCCGGCCGGGGGTTGGCTCGACCGTGCTGACCTTCCCCCCGCGCGCTGCGTGCCACAGATGCGTCGCGTCGGGGGAAACGGGGAATGGAGCGGCGCTGAGAGGTAACAGCGCCGCTCCGGTCTCGCAGCGATCGGCGAGGCCAGCATGGCCTATGCGGGCAGACCGAGAGCAGAAGCCGCCGACCGCTACGGGAGACAAGAGGAGGGACCGGCTCATGGGGTCGAAACCCCTGCGCAGCAGATCACCTTCTCAAAGAGCATGAACTGGGCATTGTCCTTGCCTGGTGCATGTTTGCCGCTTGACCAGAGGGCGCCCGGGCGGCCGATATTGACGCATTTGCCGCCCTTGACCGGCTCCATGATCTGGAGCTTGTAGCGGCTCTTGGTCCAGATGGGCTGGGCCTTGAAAGAACAGCCATCGGCTGAGGAGATGGTGAGTGCGCCAAGGCGCCCCATCATGAAGGTCCCGCGGGCTGCCAAGCCTGCCCAGGCTTCGACGCTGTCGCTAAAATGGATGTCGCCCGCCACCGGATAGGTGGCGCCCCAGCTTCCCATACACCAGAAAAGCGGGTCGATGACCTTGCCCGCAGCGGCGGCGGCACTGTCGGCCATGCAGGCAAGGCCGGCTGCGGGGTTGCCGAAGAGAATGGCTTCAGGCTGGATGATCGCGCCCAGCGTCCCGGACTGCCATGTCGGCAGGACTTCCGTGATCATCGCGACGTCGAAGCCATTGTCCTCGATGCACGGGAGGTCGGTGAACATGTCGAGCATCTTCCAGACCGGCGCGATATAATAATGCATCTGCGCGAACATCTTCTGGCTGTTTGTCCCGTCAGCGATGGAGGACTGGCTGCCTTGCAGTCTGCCGCCGGTCGCCATGAGGTCGGCGCCCAGCGCCATCATGCATCCCGGCTCGGTCACGACATCGACCATGCGACTGGGCGACCAGAAACTGACCTTGACGCCGAACCAGAATGTCGCGCCCTTGCGGCAGGCGCAAAGCGGCTTTGATGCGGATTGCGCGTCGAGGTCCTTGTCGAGCTTGTCGAAGGAACCGACCCGGACGCCCCCGATGGTGATCGGGAAGATACAATTCCAGCGGACCTTGGTGATCGGATTGAAGATGGTCCCGGCCTCGCATTTGGAAGCCTTGGCGGGCGCTGCCGCGCCGCCAATGCCCAGCGCCAGCGAGAGGGCAGCGGCCCGAAGGAGAAGGCGCCGTTTCATGGCCTCGCGCTCCTGCCGATCGAGATGGGCGGGGCATATTCGGTGAGGACGAGTTTCTTTCCCTCCTGGGCAACGATGACTGGCGCGACGGTAAGCCCGAGGCGTTCCTTCACTCGCTCCTCGAGGATGAAAAGCGGCCGCCCCGTCTTCTCGGAAAGGTCGATGGCGTCGCCCGCGGTCAGCAGAATGAAGTCGGTAAATCGGGCTTTGCTAAGCGCCCAGCCAAGGTCGCGGGGGTGAACAATGACGAGGCGCTGGGGGAGCGAGACATAGTCCAGGGGATTGAACGTGAAGCCCTTGGGGTAAAGCAACCGACCATCGGGAAGGCGGATATCCTCCTCGACCGTATAGAAAGGCACGAGGGTACGAACCCGATTGGCCCTGGCCGGCACCAGGGCGGCAGCGCGCATCGCCGACCAGGACGAGCGCGGTCCGAACTGCGCGGCCATGTCAGGCGCGCTGGCGACGCGGGCCTCGATCTCGGCCATGGCATCGGGTTCTGCAATGGACCATGTCCTGCCGATCGTCGATGTGGCTGCATCTGCCCGAGTGGCCGACAGGCCGAGCATCAGCGCGCCGATGAGGGCATGCCGGGTAAAATGGGGCCTCGACTGGTCAACGGTCATGACGGCGCCTCCACCATGGAGGCGCTTGATCGGCCCGGGAACCACGGATCGCAGCGATGAGCGCGGAAACGCCTACTATCCAGTTCATGACCAACAAGGCCCGCAGCGGGGTTGGCAAAGGCGCGGAGGCCTCGAATATCAGGACTGTCTGGACGAGCAGCATCAGCTGCGTCCCGACCAGAAGGCGCACCGGCCCTGCCGCGGGACGGGAGGACAATATTCCGCTCATTTGCCGCGCCACCAGAGGCGCAGGCGCGCGGTCGCCCGATCTACAGCGCCTGTAAGGCCGATGAGGAGGATGCCGCTCGCAAAGCAGCCGCCTCCCACCATGATGGAAGCACGCAGGACGAGAAGGGTCGGCTGGCGCAGGGCAAGTCCGGCTGCGAGGACCAGTGCCGCCATCATCAGCGTTTCGATCGTGACGAGGCGGAAGCGCCATGCAAAGGCCTGAGCCTTTGCGATGCGCGCCGCCCGCGCCTCGATAAAGGCCTCAAGCGCAGGATCGGGTTCGAATTCGAACTGCGGTTGGCTGCCGGAAGCGGATTGCCGTGCCATTACCGGATCTCCTCTGGGTAAAGGGCGGGCGGGGAGGTGCCCAGGATTTCGGCGGCATCAATGCCGGCAAGGTCGCAGACGGCCTCGAGGGGCGAGCGCCCGGCTCGCAGGCGTGCTTCAAAGGCGGCGACCTCCTGGGGAGCGCTCGTGTTGATCCAGTAGGAGAAGGGGTCGACGACAAGACGGGCGATGCCGAGGCCCAGGGGCGAATCGATGAAGACTTCGGAATAATGCGGCTTGTTGTTTCGTACCGATTTCAGGAGTTCGAGGACGAATCCTGAATAGTCGAGGATCTTGTTCTCGACGGCTTGGGTGTAGGTCGAGCCCTGGAGCAGGAAACGGGTCGCTGCATTTTCAAGGATCACCTGGCCAGTGCCGCCAAAGAGGAGCAGGTCGTTCATCGACTGGAGAACGACGCCGAAGCTTCCCTGATATTTGCGGGCACGGCGATAACCTTGCCCAAAGACTTCGGCGAGCCGGGAAAGATCCTGGCCGTCCATCCGGGTCATGAACTGGGCCGCCTCGTCGCACAGCACAAAGCGCGGGCGGTCGCGGGCGGAAAGGTAGAGCTCCTGGCTGACCGCGTTCACCACTACCATGACGATGACGTTGAAGAGGTCTGGCATGGCCTTGAGGCGCTCGAGTTCCAGCACCACGAACTCGTCGGTGGAAATGTCGAAGGTGGAAGGGCCATTGAAATAATGGCCATAGGCGCCCGAACTGCCAAAATCGCGCAGGTTGAAGGCGAGCTCGCGCGCCATGGGTATGAGATGCTCGACCCTGTCCAGATCGTCGCCCACATGCGCGGGATAGGCCCCGAGCCAGTCGCGGACGGCGTCGATCCCGGCTTCGGCGCGGCCGCTGTCGATGGTCCACTGGACGGCGGACTTGAGCAGGTTCCATTCCGAGGTCGAGACGCCCTTGCGGGTTGCGGCATTGGCCATTTCCGCGACGATGGCGACCGCCATGCTGATCGCAGACTGGCGATCGTCGCCGTCGAGCGCAAAGCCCATGTCGAAGGGATTGAGGACAAGTGCCTCCTCCCCGATGTCGATATAGCGGCCCGAGCAGAGGGTGCAGAGCTTTCGGTAGCTCCCGCCGATATCGATGATGCGGATGAGCGCGCCTTGCGCATAATATTGTTGGCAAAGATTATTGAGGAGGAAGCTCTTGCCCGCACCGCTCTCGGCCGAGACGATGAAATTATAATTGTTGATGCGCGGATCGAAGAGGTCGAGCGTGATGAGCTGCCCCTTGCGCCCGGCATAGAGAAGGGCAGGGCGCCCACCGCCACGAAAATCGGTCTGGACCGGCGCGAGCAATGCCGCGGCCTTGGCCGGCATCGGAAGATCGCGCTCCAGCATGCGCGTGGTGCGGCGGTCGGGATAGAAGCCGAAGGGAAGGCTCATCGGCAGCAGGATGGGATTGAGATAACTCTCCTCCTGCATCATCCAGGGAAGCGGTTCGCTCTCCCAGAGGCGCTTGGCGCGGGCGGCCATCTCGCGTGCCTCGGCGCTGTCGCGGCCAAAGACCCAGACAGTCGGGATGACCGAGACGAAGCGGCTGTTCCCCGCCTCGTCCAGCACCCAGCCGATTTCCTCGATCTGCTTGCCGACCTCGACGGCAAAGCTGCCCGCGGCCTTCTGCGCTGACAGGATCTGCGCGCGCTTGTGGATCTCGAAGGTCGAGTGATCGAAGAGGATGTTGAGCGTATAGAGGAAGGGGCCGCCAATCTGATCGCTGTCTTCGGCAGCGCCCCGCATGCCTCCCAGGAGCCGGTTGCACCGCTCCGCTGTCACGCGCCGGGGTGGCGATTTGGGTGTCAGGCAGCGGGCGACCTGGTTGCCCAGATGGAGTTCCGGGCCTGAAAAGAGAAGATCGGGCCCCGCGTCGATGATCTGCTTGCGGACGGGGCGAGCGGGATGGAATTGATCGCCGCGCGCAAAGACGCCTGGAGCGGGCGCGAAGACGCCGTTGAAGATACGGCGGTAGAAGCTGACAAGCGCTTCGGGCGCGAGCCGCATGATTCCAAGCTTGGAGAGTTGCTCCTCAATCTGGCGGCGCAGGTCTGCGCCCAGCGGTTGCCTGGTCTTGATCGAGAGGAGAACGCGGAAGTTGCGGATCGGGATGCCGTGGAGCGCCGCCAGTCCTTGGGTCCCTGCGCGCAGATAGTCGCTGGTCCGTCGCGCGGACGCCTGGATCAGGGGATCGGGCCTGGATTTAAGATCGAGATAGGCGTCGAGCGCATCGTCGATGAGCGGATCGGCAAAGCAATGAAGCTGGACCACGGTTCCGGTCGCAAAATGGATATTGAGGAGGCCCAGCAACGCCTGGTGGACATGGGCGAAGAGATAGGCGGACGGCATCAGTTCCCAGGCCTGCCCCCAGCCATCGTCGATGCACAGGAATGCTTCCTCCTCCTCGACCCAGGCGACCATCGGCAGGAAATCGGAATAGGCGTCGCGCGCAACGCTTTGCCTGAGGCGCGCGACGGTCATGCCGCCGCCATGGCGGGTGCCCGGCGCCCTCATTGTTCCTGCTCCTGCGGCGGAGCAGGGATGTCGCTTTCCGGCACGAGGCTGGGTTTTTCCCGGCTCTGTTCAAGCACCGGAACGCGCTGGGCCGGTGAGTGCGCGGTGACAAGATAGTCGCCGACGACCCATTGGGGCTTGTCGAGAATGGAGTAGATGTAGCGCGGCATATAGAGCCGGTCGGGCCGTTTACGGTCCGCATAGGGAAGGATCAGGGTGCGGATCGTGCGGCCGGGGCGCAGCATGGGAGTGACGGGGGCTTCGACGAGCCCCTTGAGTTCCTGATAGATGCTGTCGCGGTAGCCGAGATAGGGCGCGCCGCTCGTACCCTTGGCCCTGGGGGAAGCGATTGCCGTGTTCGACGCCGCCATCTTGCGCCCATTGGTGACCTTGGGATCGGACTTCGAGGTTCGACCGGAAACGGCATCGGCATAGGCGCGTTCGGGATGAATGCATTGCCCATGGTCGCTATTCTTGCAGCTGAACTTTTCCGAATAGGGCGACATGGCCGAGCCGATCGCCGTGCAGGCTGGGAGGAGCGTGAGAGAAAGGAGCAGTATGGCCGTTCGAGGGGACCTTCCTGTGGCAGAAGCATGGGGGCTGAGCATGACATTGTCTCCCTTTTGACCGGGCATCAGAATTTGGCTCCAGCGGTCGGCTTGATCTCGAGCGCGACACCTTCCTGGATCACGACCACCACATCCTTGGCGGCGCCGACCTCGACGATGGGGCCGGCCTGCCGGGCAAGATCGAGATAGAAATCCGTGAGCTTGTCGGAGGATTTGGAAAGGCCGCCGGCTATGCCGGATTTGGCGGCGTCGCCGGCATCGAGGGTGCGCACCGTGCCGAGAGCAGACGTCGAGGTATCGCCGAATGTGTTTTCCACCGTCTGGCTGACCCCGCTGATGGTGCCGGCGATAAAGCTGCGGGCCAGCGCCGCCCCCGCTCGGGTGACGACCTTCCCCGACAGCCCCTTCTTGCCGTCGGTATCGACGAAGAAGCCTTTGATGGGCTGATCGACCACTGACCGCTCGTCGAAATCGACACAGGAGAGCGAGACGAGCTGGACCTCGACCCTTTCTTTCGCGAGGCTGCCGGTGGCATTGCCGATGACAAAGCAGCCGGCGAGATTGGCTTTGACGTCATTGGGAAGCACGGCGGGCGCCTGGACGCGGGCGATCAGCGGTTCGGGATTGCTGGTCGCGTCCCGGCTCGCCAGCGCGTCGATCCCGGTCAGGAGCCGCGCCTTCATGAAACCAGGCGGCAAATAGATCGTCCGGGTCTTTTTTTTAGAGCCATTTGGCGACGCGTTTCCGCCCTCTGCGACAAGCGCGGTCGTGGCTGCGCCGATCGATCCCACCTGCCGCTCGACCGGCGGCGCGGGCGGGGCGGCCGGGGCAGCGGGCATTGGGGGTGGCGCGGGGAGGCTGCTGTCGGCGCTCCCCAGTTCGCCTCGCGTGGGGCTTGGCGGAAAGGCCGGAATGTCGCCGGGAAGGGCGCTCGGAAGATCGCCATCCGCGGCGGCGGGGGTGCCCGTGCCAGGCAAGATCTTTCCTTCCTCGATCGCCGTGACGCGATCGCCGAGCAGGGTCTGGCCATCAAGGATCTTCTTGAGGTCGCCGCGAACCTTGGTTTCGAGGCTGTCGCCGCGAAGGCCGGCTCCCATATCGAGGCGTGATGCGGCAGGAGCGTTTTGCGTTTCCTCCTTCGAGCCGCTGGACGCGGTATAGAGGCCATAGCCGAACATGGCGATCACAAGCCCGATCCCGGCCTGCCGGGCGCGCAGCTGCTGCCGAGGGCTCAACATCGCCCATCTCGCCTTGAGGTCGAGCAGCGCCGGTCCGCGTGGGCTCAGATCAGGTCTCTCCGCGTCGATGTGAGGCTCGTCATCCCTCTGGGGCCTTGTGTGCGGCGCGTGGCGTCCCGCCGCACCGGCGCGGCCACGGCCACGACGTCCGTGATCGGACTCGCCATCCTGCCCGAAGCTTTCCTTTTCGTCGGGTCCCGTCATAGCGTGTCCCCCCGGCGCAGGATGATGAGGCGCGCTGTCTCACCCGCCTTGAGGGTGAGACGATCGAGCGTTACGCCGAAGATCCGCGAGCCCAATTTGGCGTCGAGGAACAGCCGCTCATCGACGTCCCCATCGGCGGTGGCTTCGACCCAATATTCAGACGCATTGAGGTCCGCGCCCTCGATGATGACGCGCCTGCGCTCGGTTATGCGCAGCGTTGGGGCGGCTCGGAGCGAGATGGGCCGGGCGTCGGCGGCGACCTCCGAGAAGCTCGCCGGTACCCGGTCCTGGAAAAGCGACAAGGTGATCGAGACGGCACGCTCTTCTTCCACCAGGGGAGCGAGCAGTTCGTCATTGGCCTGTGCGCGCTGCCTGGCGCCGGGCGCCAGCGTGATGGTCTGCGCCGGGATGTCCGAAGGCTCGGCGTAAAGCGGATAGATCGCGCCATTGCAGGTGACGAAAAATTCCGATGGCGTCGTCACATAGCTGCGGGTGACCTGGCCGTTATCGTCGCTTTCCTTGACCAGGAATTTGATCCAGGCGTCTGCTCCGCCCTTCTCGACGGCAAGTCCTTTTTCGGCCGAAAATTTGACATCTTCGACCTCGCCGGCCTGGCAGACCAGATGATTGACGTCGCGGTTTGAGAGCCGGATGCTGCTCGTCTGATCGGGCAGCGCTGAAATGCTCTGCGCCTGCGCCGAGACCAAGGACGAGCCCGCCAGAAGGGCGATGGCCGCGCAGAAGGGTTTAGCGGAGTTCGGCATCGAAATTCTCCTCGGCTAGGGACAGGAGCCAGAAGCGGCCGGCATCGATCGTGTAGCGGATGCGCAGATTGCCCCTGAACTTGCGGATGACCCCGCCGATCACGCGCACTTTCTCGACCGGTACGAGGATCTGGCGATCAGTCCATGTGACCGGCTGATCGGGCCGGATATAGGTCGCGATCGAGAGCGTCGGATTATTGGCGAGTTCATCGAGGATGGCGTTCAGGCTGTCGCGCAGGCCATTATAGGCTGTGGGATGGACGATGCTCAAAAGCTCCTGGAACTGGCGGTCGGCGCAATAGGCGGAATAGGTGCCCGAGAGCGCCACGATGTTGCGGGTCATGGTGCGCAGATAGGCTGCTGATGGCTTGCCGCCGGTCACATAGAGATCGCCGCCGGCGCCGAAGGGGACAACCACCGTGCGCTGGTTCTGGCTCGTCGTGTAAAGGGCGATCGCAAGAACGGACGTGATCCCGAAGAGTCCGAGAACCGAGAATTTGAGCAGCCTGTTCTCCTCGAAGAGGTTGGATGAGCCCTGGAGGTAGCGATGGATGCCAAAGCTCGCCGGTTTGCCAAGGAGCGGATCGCTCGTTTGCCCGTCGGATGATCTGCGGAACATGGGGAATCTCACTCGCAAAAGCGGGTCTGGGTGGGCCCTGGATAATGGGGCAGGCGAAGCAGGCCCCAGCGCCAGGCCAGATGCGGGATGAAACCGCGTGGCTTGGTGCGCTTCCAGGGAATGAAGAGGAGAAGGACGCCGACCAGGGACCAGCCGACCAGGCCGCCGACGATGACTGCGACGAAGATGGTCGATACCACGACAATGAATTCCTGGGCGTCGAACCAGAGGATCTGGACCGGCTTGTGCAGGAATTGGGGAAGTCTTTCGTCCACGTCCTTCTCCCTTGCTTCATCACGCGATCAAACGTGACTTCCAGGAGCGACCGTCGCTCCCAGAACCGACGCGGGGAAAGGTACAAAGCCCGCGTCAGTCTCTTGCCTCGAACCTCAGACGATGAGGCCGAAGGTCTGGAGGATAGAGTCCGCCCGGATGAGGCAGACCGCGGCCACGATCGTCGGGATGCCGATCATGATGTTCGAGAAAAGCCGCGAGACCCCGAAGAGGAAGGCGGCGACACCGCCGACAAAGCCAAGCGGACCCTTCACGCCCTGGTTCACCACGATGTCGTAAATGTCGTAGCCAAGGTCGCCGGCGGCCGGCGCCTGGAAGGCGTGGGCGGCCGATGCCAGGGTGAAGGCAAGAAGGAGGGTGCCCACGGCATCGGCCGACCGAAAAGAGGCGCGGGCGACCCGGTTGAGAGAGGGCAGATGTCTGAGCATGATAGGTCTCATCATGATAGTCTCCAGGCAAAGTGGAGCCGTCCTGGAAGTCTGCCTGCCGGCACCGACTTGCACGTTCGTTGACGGCCAGCGATGGGACTGGACGGCCCCTTGAGGAGCGCCACCGCGAGCATTTCATTTGGCCTGTGCGCGGACCGGAGGCTTCCGCCCGACGGTCGTTTGCAAGCCTGGCAGAATGGATCAGGAGGGAGGCTTGGGGCGTTCTTTTGCGTTCAGCCATTCCTCGATCTCGGCCTGCTGGAAACCGGATATGATCTTGCCGTCAAGGACCAGCGTGGGCGTCCCTGAAATGCCCATGGCCTTGACGGCGAGCGCATTCTGGGTGACGCGTGCTGCGCCTTCCTTGCACTGGACAAGGGGCCTCAGCGCCTCCCCGGCATAGGCCTGGCGAAAGGCCCGGGCCTGGTCTTTCGAGCAAAGGATATGCTCGGCCTTCGATGCGGCCTCGGGATGGATGCCGCTCACGAAATAGATCTGCCGCCGCACCGGCATTCCTTCCGCTGCCTTGGCAGCCCAGAACCGGTCGAGCGCACGGCAATAGGGGCAGTCGGGATCGGTGAACTCGATGACGGTGGGAGCGCCCGGCGGACCAATGATAAGGGCCTCATTCGGATCGAGATTCTTCACCTTCTTGCGGGCGCCTGCATCCTGGGCAAGCGCGGTCAGATTGACGCCATTCTTGTCGTAAATGGTGGCGAAGAGGAGATGATCGCTCTGTGGCGCATAATAGAGGATATGGCCGCCGGCGCTTGCCTGGAACAAGGGGCCCTTCACAGGCGCGGGACCGAAATCCTCGAACTGGAGATTGGTGAAACTCTGCCGCAACCGCGCCTCGGCCACGCGGGCCGTTGCGGCAAGGTCCGGGTCTAACGGATCATTCTGGCCCGCGGTCGCGCCGCTTGCTGCCAGAAATGCCGCGCAGCTCAAAAGCGGCACTGTCAACCACGGGCGATTTATCATTGGCCACTCTCCACAGGGTAGGAAGGCAGAGCCTTCAGTAGCGTCGCATCCATCCGGATCGTGGCTCCAAGACGAAGCGCGGGGGCGGGGGAGGCCGCCGGGGGACGGGCAGGGTGGATGAGAAATTCGCCATTCACCTCTTCTATGGTGAGCTGGCCTGTGTCGGGTGGTGAGGCCGGCGCCGCACTTTGGTGGGCGTACGCCTCATGGGGTGAAAAGAGGGCGGACGTGACAAAGCCTGCCACGATCGCCGGTCGAATGGCCGACATCATGAAATTCTCCCTGATGTGCGCGGGGCGTTTGCCTCGGCGGTTCGACTGAAGGTGCCGGTATTTTTCGCCCTGCCTCGTGGACAGGAGAGAGGACCATGTCACCCCTTGTCGGGACGAGGCAAGGCGTGCGCCCAGCCGGCGATGCGGCGCAAGTGGGAGGGCACTGTAGTGCCGAAACCGGCACTACAGTGCCGAAATCGGCATTTCAGTGCCGATTTTGATCAATAAACGCCTTCAAATTCAGTTTCTTCCGTCAGAAGCTTGGGGTGGTCGCGCGAATCGCAAGGGACTTGAGGCATGGCCGGTAATCGATCGAGAACCTATAGATTGACCCTTTCGAGCGAGGGAACGGATCTGTTCCTGGCCTGCCATTGCCGGTTGGCGCGCATCGCAAAGAGCTTCATCCCCTATGGGGCGACGCTTTCCGTCGCATTGTTGCTGATCTCGACCATGGATACCGATGAACTGGTTGCGGAGCTTTCCATGCCATCGCTCAAGCAACTCGCAGGCAATGATGAGCATTATGTGGGCGCATCGACCGAGCTCACACCCCTTGCGGTCGCCATTCTCGGACGGATCGAAAATTCTGGTCAGATCGATGCGCGACCGACAATCGGGAAACTTCATGTCGCGGCCATTGCTGTGATGTCGGCCAGCGAGGACCGCGCCTTGGCCAGGGCCTACCGTCAGCTTTCCACGGCTTTCCCGCGGAACTGACACCGCGCTGCACAGCGCGCCCTCCCTCGAAAATAGCGTCAGGGCTGCTTGCAACGCGGCGGGATGGGGGCGTTGGGGCTCTACCATTGCGCTTCAACAGATTGAAAAATGGGGAAGGCTTGCGGCGATCGCTGAGGCGCCCACTGTCAAAATGGTACCGATAATATTTGACCTGATGCATGAATCACATGACCTTGGGCATGACGGAATGTGCATTGGTGCTTTGAGACGCGATCAGCGAGGATCTGATGATCTCATCTCAAGGCGACGCCTTTGATGATAAGGCGTCGATACTGGCCGAGATCAAGTCGATCTCAGGTCGCCGCATTGAAGAACGGCGCAGGCGCCATCGCATTACGCAAGAGCAACTTGCCGCTGATGTCGGGATCAGTGTGCGGTGGCTCAGGGAAATCGAGGCGGGAAACCCGAGTTCTCGTTTCGATCACCATCTCGCTTGCGCTGATGCCCTAGGGCTCTCCTCGGCGCATTTCCGTATTCCCATGATGTTTCTGGAGCACAAAATGCACTTTCCCCGCCAATTCCTTCTCGAAGACTTGCACGAAATCGAGCGGCTCTTCATCGAATACATCTCGAACCTCAATTTGAGAGCTTTTCTCAAACCCTCCGGGGGAGGATCTGGACCTTCCGGTTCCGGGGCTTCTGGTTAAGGAAGCGTCATGGCGCCAGAAGCATTGACCGCTGACCGCCTGCATCGCGAGATCAAGACGCTGATCATGCGGGGGCGGTTCGCGCCCGGCATGCCGGTTGCCCTCCAGGCTATGGCCGATGCGTTCGGCACCAGCATTTCGCCCGTAAGGGACGCACTCAATCGCCTTGTTGGCGAGCGCATGATCGAGACGCAAGTCGGCGGCGGTTTTGTGATGCCCGCTATCACATACAGGCGGGCCTATTATCTGTACGCCTTGCACGCGGACCAGGTGCGCATGGTCATCAAGGCCGTGGAAGAGCCCGCCAATATTGGCCTGCCTCCCGCAAGCCTGCTGGACAACAGCCCCGATCCCCATTCGATTGTGGCGGCAACGGCTGAGCTTTTCTCGTCGCTGGCAAGTTGTTCGCCAAACCCCGAACATCTCGACGCCATTGTCGGCACCGGTGAGCGACTCGCCGTCCTTCGCCTGCATGAAGGCGAGGTCACAAGACAGGGTGAAGAGCTTGTGGCGCTCTGGAACGTCACCAACTCGGGCAATAAAAATGCAACGCGCACCGCCATGGGGCAATATCATCGGCGTCGTTTGTTGCGGGCGGACAAGATTTCTGCGGCCGCTGCGCGATGGATGCCCGACAATGAAATGCCGGAGGGCCTTTAGTTTTTGAACGGAGGTATCCCCAATGGGAGAGTCAATTGTCTCTCCAAGCTTATAAGGTGCCAATATGGCCACTTATAAGTTCGGATATATGGCCTTGGTTATTTAGCATCGGAGATACCGCAAATGGTTGCGGATTTTCGATGGAGATGAACATGCAGAGCATCCACGAACATGATGATGGCGTGATCGACCTGGGCGTTGCTTCGGTCGATACACAGGGGTCTGTCACTGGCGATCTCGACGCCATCGGCCTTCAGCTGAACAACACCGGCATTGCCGACGACTGATCCTCCGGGGGCGCGCGTCCATGCGACGCGCGCCTTCCCCAAAATGGTGCGGCACTCCGATCGAAGGCACTGACCATGGGTTACAGGATGAGGCGAGGCTTGTCCTTCTGCGTGACAGGAGGCCGATCGATCTTCCTGGATGTCGAAGCCGATCGCTATTTCGGGATCAAGCCAGGATGGGACCAAGCCTTTCAGGCGCTCGTTGCCGATGGCATCGCTGGACCTGAATTGTCGTCCCTGATCGATGCGGGCATCCTCGTTGAAGATGACGCAGTAGGCGGGATCATGCGTCCCCCCGCGATTTTGCCGGCGACAAAAGAAATGTCCGTCGAACGGGTCTGGCCCATTTCTGGCCTGGGTCTGAGGTTCATCATCGCTCAGATTGAGACCGTGATCGCCTTGCGGACCAGGACTTTTTCCAATGTCCTGCGTCCGATCGCAGATCATGCCCGTATCGTGGGGCCGGGTCGCACAGCAGGGCTCGACCCTGAATGGAAGCCCTTCGCATCCGCCTTCTTTGCCTCATCTGTCCTGCGACCCAAAAGCGGTCATTGCCTTACAGACTCCATCGCTTTCATGCGCGTTGCCCAGTCCCTGGGTCTCAAGGCGGAGCTTGTGCTGGGTGTCTGTGCTACCCCTTTCTCGGCGCATTGCTGGGTTCAGGCAGGCGGTCATGTTCTCAATGACCGGCTGGAAAATATCAGAAATTTCGAACCGATTCTGACGATATGACGCTGGGCCGCTATCTTCTCCTGGTCGATTGGAGCAAGGCTTCGATCGAGCCCGTGGCCGCCAGGATGCAGGACCGTCTGCAATTCCAGACCAGGTTCGCGGATCATGACTGCATCATATTGGCGAACGACCCTGGGCAGCTGCTCGCCATGCCGGGCGAGCGCGGAATGATCATCGGCACCGTCTTTCCCAGGCATGGACCGGCAAGTGCTATCGAGAGCAGTGACAGGCTGTGGCTTGAGGAGCTCGACGCGCCCGATCCGCTCACCCTCCTGCGCGATCGCTTCTGGGGCGGCTATGTCGGGTTGGACTGGCAGACTGGCGCGCTGCGCCTGTTTCGCGATCCTGGCGGTGCCATGCCCTGCTATTATATGGCGCTTCCGACCGGCTGGGCGGTTTCTTCAGACGCTGAAATGCTGGTCGAGGCGGGTCTGCTTTCGCCGAGGATCGATTGGGCGGAGATGCCGCGCTATCTGACCTCCAAGGATCTGCCTTCCGGTCGGACAGGGATTGAAGGGTTGATGGAACTGCTCGCTGGCAGCTGCGTCACCCTTGGTCCGACGATGAGTGCCCCAAGACAATATTGGTCGCCATGGGACCATTTGGCCGAATGTGATGGGTGGGACGGCGATGCGATGGCCGAGCGATTGCGCCGGACGGTTGATCATTGCGTCGCATCATGGGCATCGACTGGCGATCGGACCCTGGCAACCCTCTCCGGGGGCCTCGATTCCTCGGTCGTGGTTGCGGGCCTCGCCCGGGCGAAACGCGATTTCCAATGCGCGACGCTGGTTGCCGGTGACCGCCTCGGCGACGAGAGAGAATATGCCCGCGCCATGGCGGCTCATGCGGGCGCAGAACTTCACGAAGCCCATTATGATCCTGATGACGTCGATCTGGACCGATCCGTCGCGCGGCATTTCCCCAAACCGATCGGCACGCTGCACGAGACAGCCTTCCATGCCGCGATCATGAGACGAACGCGCGCATTGGGGGCAGCGGCGGTATTCACCGGCAATGGTGGCGATAGCATCTTCTACAATAGCAGTTCAGTCCGCCCGCTGTTCGACTTTCTGCGATCCAGGGGGCCGGCTTTTCAAGCGATCACGGTCTTCCGCAATATATGCGAGGTTACGCGCAGCGGTCGAACGGCGGCGCTTCGTGCGGTGATCCGATCGATTCCGGCCATGCGACGCCCCTATGTCTGGCGGCAGAATTTCGCGTTGCTCACCGATGATCTGGTGACCGAGATGTCGTCGCAGCCCCCCAGCCATCCCTGGCTCGACGTCCAGCCGCTCGGGCGCCCGGGGAAGGTTGGGCATGTGTCGCATTTGCTCAAGGTCCAGAACCATCTCGAAGGCTATCTGCGCCCCTATGATATGCCCATGATCAATCCGTTGATGTCCCAGCCGGTCGTCGAGCTGGCTCTGGGTATTCCGACATGGCGAATGATCGAAGGGGGAAGGGATCGCGCGGTGGTTCGCAAGGCCTATGCACAAGCCCTCCCGTCCATCGTGCGCGACCGCCGGCGGAAGGGAAGCCCCAGTGGATTTGCAATGGATGTCCTCCTTCGCAATGCCGCCGAGGTCCGCGAGCGCCTCATGGACGGCGAGCTGGCCCGACGGCATCTGGTCCATGCCGAACGGGTGGCGGCCGTCATTCCGCAAGCACGAAGCAGCGGACATATGTATGTCAGGCTGTTGATCCTGCTCGATATGGAAGCATGGATCTCTCACTGGCGGGCTTTGGGAGGCTGATGGGGTGCGCGCCCAATCTCCAGAGGCCTCTGCGACACGGAGGCTATGCGATCAGTCCGCCATTTCTGCTGCATGTCGGCCCATCTTGCCGCTTCCTCGGCATCGCCGCTGTCGCTGGTTGGGCGCTTGCCCGATAGCCAGAAGTCGAACCATCGAAGGTTCCGCCGATAGATGCTGGCGCGGGCGGCGGGATGCCGCTTGATGTGGACCTCATCTGGGAAGACGAAAAGGTCGACCGGGCTGTTCGCAGCGCGCAAGGCCCTGATCGCTTCGAGTGCAACGAGATATTCGCCATCGGCCGCCTGGATCAGGATCGGGAACGCGACCCGCGAGGCATTGCGCGTCAGCGAGATGTCCGACCACATGCGCGGGTCGTCCTCGGGGGAGGCGGGCCATCCCAGTTCATGATAATAATTCTGGAGTGACGGCCCCGATAGCCAGGTCTGGGAAGGCTCCCAACAGCAGCCACTCACCGATGCAGCCTTGAAGAGCTTGCTGTGCAGCGCGGCGAACTGGACCGTGGTGGACCCGTCACTGAGTCCCGTGATGCCGATTCGCTCTGGGTCGGCCAGGCCAGCTTCTACGAGCTGCGTCACCTTCGTCTCGATCGCGGACAGGATGCTGCGCCGCTCTGCGAAACCCTCATTCTGGCGCCGCTGCCTCTCGATAGCGGACAGGCCCTGACCAAAGAAGGGCGAACGCGGACGCTGAACCGTCAGGACGAGATAGCCGTCGCGGGCGAAGAGCTGGACCGGAAATTCATCACCGGTGCCGCCCCGCAGGAAGCCGCGGCTTTCATATTGGACGACGATCAGAGGATAGCGGCGCCCGCGCTGATAGTCGGGAGGGTAGGTGAGGTCGCCAAAGCATTCGATGCCGCGGTCATTGGTCCAGTGCAGGCGTTCGACCCGGCCGAGCGCCAGCTTTCCAAAGTTTGGGTTCGGTTCGAAAAGAGACGTTGATGTCCCGGTCCGCAGATTGATGCGGTCGAGATAGCGTGGGCGCGTTGACCCCTCGCGACCACAAAGTAGATCAGTTCCAAATGGGGTGCAGTTGCTCAGAAGGTTGGAGGTCGAATAGAGCCGTCGAGGTTCAGCGCTGCCGATCGTCCATTCGTAAATGGCCATTTCGCTCCGGGCCCAACCTTCCCGGCGGACGTAACCCACCACATTGGGCGCGGCGATCCACGGCTCGCCCTCTACTTCGGCGCAAGCGGCGCTGGGGCAGGGATGCTCTTTTCCGATCGGCCCTGCGACAAGGCGACCCACGCCATTGGCGTCCGGGACCGTCTTGGCATGGACGTCGCGCGTGCCATGGGCTTCCACCTCCTTTGCGGTCATCAGCTGCTTTTCGGCTTCGCTTGCCGCTCGGACGCTGCCATCGCCAAGATTGACGGCTTCATATCTGTAGGTCGGGATGCCGCTTGGCCAGGGAAGGTTGGACGCGAAGGGGAAATATCGATCGTCAAATCGGTATCCCGTAAGGGATTCTTCTCGCAGGGCCAGGCGCGCGCTGCTTTCATCGCGAGCCTTGTAGATGATGCTGCGGCCATCATCACCAAAGCGGAAATCAACGATGTCGTGGGTGCCAACGGTGACAGGCTTGACCGTCCTCGTCCCATCCCACAATCGGAGTTCGAGCTTGCCGTCGACGAGCTTCAGGAAGGCAAGCAAGGTTCCGTCCGCGGACCATCTGGGGGTGATCAGCTTTGTGACGCCGCTTGGAAATCCGTTGGTGCCGTAGAAATTGTCAAAGCGGAAGAAGGAGACGCCCGGGCCAGAATCGATGAGCCTGGCGCCTCGATCACGATCTATGACATAGATGCCGGTGCAGTAGCTGTCGCCCGCGATGCTCGCCCGCCTGACCCCTACCGCAACACGAGCATTATCCGGTGAAACCGTGAAGTAGGGGCCACTTTCCAGCGGCGCATTGGGGCCAAGGTCGAGCGTTTCAATGAGGTCGCGGTCGACGATGGCGCGCGGTTTCGCGAGAGTCGGATGCACCTCGAGCGAGCTGGCGCAATCTTGCGATGCAGGTGCGGCCGGGACTGCGGCCGCACCTGCCCCGGCAATGCCCAGGACAAGGGAAATGAGCATCACCAGGCCTTTGAGACCGTGAAGCTGATGAGCCGCCCGACGCTGGAATAGTTGGTGGCATCATAGGTCGGATTGGTTGCGCTGGAGCGGATGGTGGAGGGCTTCTCGTTCAGAATATTCTGCCCGGAGAGCAGGAAAGACCAGCCTGACCAGAGGCCACTTCCCTCGGGCTGCCAACTGACAGTAGCGTCGGCGGAGTGGAAGCCCGCGACCTTGTAGGTCATCGTCGAGCGGTTGTCGTCGGTCCCACCGATATAGTTATAGGCCAGGGTCGCGCCGATGCTGCCGCGTCGCCATCCGGCGCTGGCGCGGCCCCGCCAGTGGGGCGGGTTGAAGATGGTGCCCGCCCGGACGATGGCGGGTTGGCCATCGCTCAGGCGCTGATCGCTCTTGAGGTAACTGGCGCTCGCTTCGAGATTGAACTGGTTGCCGCCGCCTGAGAATTCATAGGAGGCGGAAACATCGACCCCTTCGATATGCTGGCGCGCCGCGTTCTGAAGCTGGTTGAAGATGATAGCCGCCAGATTGGCAGGATCGTAGGCGCCGGTAGTTTGGTTCTGGACGCCTAAAGGGAGAGCGGCTGTTGCTGCCAGCACCTGCTCGAGAGTGGGATTAAGGAGGATCAGATCGGCATATTCGGCCTTGAATGCCTGCGAGCTGTCGGCGATCGGCCTGACCACCCGGTTCTTGTAGCGGACGTCGAAATAGCTCGCTTCGAGCCGCAGGCCCGGAACGATCTGCGGCTTCAGTTCCGCGGTCAGCGTAAAAGTGGTCGCCTTTTCTGGTTCAAGTTCCTTGCTGCCACCGCTGATCTGGAGGACGTTTCGATTGGTCGGCGGTGTGGGCAGATAGAAGGCTGGGAAGAGGAGCACGCCCTGTCGCACGGTATTTTGCTGGCTCAGCGTCGGTGCCTTGAATGATTTGCCCCATGCGCCCTTCAGGGTCAGATCGCGGGTCGGTTGATAGGTGATCCCGACCTTTGGCGTGGCCAGCCCACCGATCCGGTCATAGCGCTCATAACGCACGGCGCCGGAAAGCTGGAGCGAGTTGATGAACGGAACAGCGTTACGATCGGCGACGAGCGGCAGGAATATCTCGCCATAGGCAAAGGTGGCAGTCTGGGCATCGGTATAATTGAGGAGCGAGCTTGTCGCCGTGGCGGTCACGCGCTTGATCGATGCCTCCAGTCCATTCGATCGCAAACCTGCGCCGACCGCAAGTCGCGCATCACCGCCGGGCAGGGCGAACAACGGACCCTCACCGCTGAACTCGGCCGACCAGAGATCATTTTTGTAGCGGATGTGGTTTGCCGCCGAAGCGCGGCCGCCTGAGTAGATCTCCGCAATAATCTGGCTGTCACTGATGGCACGCGTCGCCCGCGCAAGCACTTCCCAACCGCCCGGAAGCCGAAACTTGATCGAAGGGCTGATGGAATAGCCCTCGATATCCGGGCGGCTGATCGTCCCACTTTGCCTGACATCCGCCGTGGCGGTGAAGGGGAGCGCGGCAACTGACTTGTGCCTGTTATAATGGGCATCAATCTCGAGTTCGACGGCATCCGCGAGCGCCTGATGGCCGGCCAGGACCGCGCTGATCTGCCGTTGAGAAGGAAGGATGGTCATGCTGGGCTGGCGTGAACGCATGTATGAGCGCTGTGAGGCCGAGATGTCGGTCGATTTGTTGAAATCGCCTGCGATCATGAAACCGCCGCTGTCCCAGCGGCGGCCGGTGACAGCGCTATACTGTTGCTGGACATCGCCGCCATCGGTCGCGGCTCCAAAGCGCGCGGTGGTCAGCAGCCCGTCATAGTCACGCCGAAGCAGGATATTGGCAACGCCGCCAACCGCATCGGAACCGTATAGGGCCGATGACCCGTCAGCGACGACCTCGATCCGTTCGACGGCGGCCAGCGGAATCGCCGATATATCGACACCCTGGCTCACGGCATCATAAGCTACGCGATGCCCGTTCAGCAGCGTGAGCGTGGCGTCAGGGCCAAGGCCACGCAGGTTGAGGGTGGAGGACGAGGTTGTGTTCTCCGATCCGGTCTGCACGCTGGAAATGACGCCAGGGTTTTGGCCGCCAGCGAAATTCTGCGGGATGCTGCGAACGAAGCCACCAAGATCGGTATAGCCCTGCTCGGCGATCTTTTCTCGGGAAGCGGAAATGACGGGAGAGGTCGGGCGAGCGCCGCGAATTCTCGATCCCGTGACGAAAAGCTGATTGTCCGCCGCGCCGGCTACCTCATCGCGCGACGGCGCTTCTCGCCCCCGAAGGTAGATCGTTCGCCCCCTGATTTCAGCGGTGAGTCCGGATTGGTCGAGGAGGGCTGCAACAGCCTCCTCGACCGTGTAGTCGCCCGACAGCGAAGGGGAACGGCGGCCCTTGAGGGTCTTGGGGTCGGCAACAAGCTGATAGTCGCTGCCGCGCGCAACAGCGCGCAATCCCGCGCCAAGATCCTGTGAAGGTAAGTTATACGACTTGCGTGCTTCCTGGGCGGCCGCGTGAGAGGAGAGGGCGCCCATGCAAAATGCAGCGCCGCTCAATAGTGCAATCTTCCCGAAACCCATAGGTCTGCCCCTTAATCCGCATTGCCTCTTTTCAAGGTTCAATCCGAATGACGGGGCTCGGCTATTTTGAAGCCGGGATTTCGTAATTATTTTTTCGTGGTCAGGAGGAGCCTGTTCTTCTGCGAACGATCGATCGTCAGATCAAGGAAGCCGCTCAGGGCTTCTGCGACCCGCTCTATGTCCCGAATATCGATGTCCGCGAAAATCTTACGGTTGCCCAGGGCGGGCGAGGCGAGTTCGATCTTGGTCGCGCTGTAGGTGTTCGCCTCGGCGATGACCTCCCTGATCGGTACATTGTCGAAACTTTTCACGCCATCCACCCATTGCTGCTCGGATCGTTTTGCAGGAATGACAGCAATTTCCGTGCCTTGTCCAGGAATCCATGACAAAAGCTGACCCGGTTGAAGCCGGAGCGGCTGGTCGCTGTCGCTTGCCGCCGCATGTATCACTGTGACCTGGGTCTCGCCTTCGACCGGATTGATGCGCACGCCAGCGCGATTGGCTATGTCGAAACTCCCGCCATGGGTGCTGACTGTGATGCCCGCCGCCCGGACGTCAAATGGACGCTTCTTGTCAGGGACGACGAGGAAGCGCGCCCGGCCTCGTTTCAGTTCGACGCTGCGACGATCGGCAGTGAGATGGACAAGGAGCAGGGTATCGGTGTCAAGAAGGATGGAGGAACCATCCGCCAGATGTTCGGTGCGAACTTCTCCGACTTTCGTTTCCAGCGGCGTCCGTGCCTCGCTTTGCGCAATGAGGGCAGGCGGGTTGCTTGTCTCTCGCCAGAGGAGACCGGTTCCGGCAATGACGCCGATAGCAAGCGATGCGGCAAGCGGCATTGGGACGCGAGATGGCCTGCTCTTCGAGGCGGGCTGTTGCTTGCGCGCCCGCATCCCGGCTCGTGTCGCGGCATTGCTCGCGACTATCATGCCCTCCACGACACTGAGATAATACATCTTCCGCTCCGGCTTTTCCGCGACCCAAGCGGAGAACGCCTCCTGATAGTCTCCGAACCTGTCCAGTGCCTTGGGATCGGGGATCGCCTTTGGATCGGACATGATCAGGCAGGCCCAATCCATGGCCTCCCGCTCGTCCTGGTTCACGCTATCCGCGCGCTCTTCAGTCATCATTCGCCTCGCGATGGGCCGTGACGTGTCGGATGGCCTTGAGCATCTGCTTCTGTACAACCCAGAGCGGAAGTTCGAGCTCGTCGGCGATTTCGCGATAGCTTTGCCCCTGGACCCGGTTGCGGAGGAAGATGTCGAGCGTGTCCGGCTGTAACTGCTGCAGGATCAGCGTCCAGCGGGCGAGTTCCTGTCGGCATTGAACGTCGCGGTGAATATCGACAGGTGCGACAGCGACCATGCCGTCGTCCAGGCTTGCGGATCTCTGGGACAAGAGTGTTGATCCACGCTCGGCAAAATCCCGCAGCAGGTTTGTGGCAATGCGGGTGAGATAGGCGCGAGGGCTGGCGAGGGTCAAGGTTGGGGCACCACGCGCGAAGCGGCTGAACGTCTCCTGGCTCAGTTCATCCGCATCGGCCTGGTTGCCGAGTCTTCGCGTGAAGAACCGCATAAGTCGGGGCTTTTCCCTACGATAGAATTCCGAAAAGGCAAGTCCATCGCCGCCGGAATCTCTGATTGCACGAGGATCCCTAACGCGATCCTCCTGTCTGCCCTGGCCCATATGTCGCACCTATGTCCTCTCGGGGCGACGGCCAAAGCCGGATGTTAGTAACCTGCACACGTCAGGCGCATGCGCCTTTACCGTTGCCGGCTGGACATGCGCGCATGCCACCCGGCCCCCAGTGAAACTGCGACCGAGCATCGTGTGAGAGGTTACTATGCCCCACTTCCGCGCTTTCAACGGAAGTCGGATCAATTTGCCGGAATGACGGGGGAGCGCAACCCTAAAGAATGGATTTGTGACGTTTTTTGGTAAGGGGGCGAGGGGTCAAGAAGGTGATGGGCGGCTGCCGCTGCTTGGGCATCGCGCCCTTGCCGGCTCGACGTGTCGCCGCAGGGGCCGGGTTCGGCTGTGCCGATCCCGGCCCTGTCGGGGCAGCGATCGCTGCCGCGATCGTGGTTTTCTAAACAAGACCCCTGACGGCGGCGCGAGGACTGAGGCGGTTCTTAAACGGTCCATCCGGTTCGCTGCCGAGATGGCCGGCATTCAAGCAGAAAGGAGGGGAGGGGGAAGGAGAGCGGCGGCCCGAATGGGCTTGTTGCATCTCAAACGGGAGTCTCCGCAAATGGCGTATCATCATGATGTGAGCAGGGGCTTGGCAAGGTTTGTTGCGCGGATGCGTGACAAAGTGGCGGACGATATCTTTGTCGCGCGCATCGAGCATTACCTTGAGCGAAGCGGGCAAGACGATGGTGGGCGACTTGCCGTGGCGTGCGGTGAAGAAAATCTGCTGATTGGCAGAGCCGTCGCCGGTATGGAGCCGCTGACACGAGCCATTCTCATCCTTGTCGTAGCGCGGAAGATGAGCGTGGCACAGGTCTCTCGGCGCTTCGGTATGAGCGAAGAGCGTGTCTGTAGACATTTCAGGTTGGCTATAGAGATGGTGGCCGAGCAGGGGCGGTTGGGCCTGTCGCCCTGCGGCTCTTCTGATCGCTGATACTGTACAACTGGGCTGCTTGGCAGGCAGATATGATTCATTTTCCGGCGAGGGTTGGGACTTGTACGAACATGACGTAATCGCGGGAGCGCCGGCCGTTGGCCAGATGCACGGGATTACTGGAAGGTTGGTTGCCCCCCGATAAGATGAAGAATGGGCTCACGATTTTGGACCGGGCCCAGCATCATATGG
>NZ_JABBGL010000019.1:0-80434 GCF_012927365.1 Sphingobium sp. TB-6
GCGGCTATGATGCACGCGGGCGGTCGGGTTCCACATGATGGCTTCCAAGGTTGGTGTCGCAACCCCTCGGAATCATATCGAAACCCGATCGTCCACCATTACGAGACCGTTCTGACACAGCCTCTAAGAGCGATCTTGATAGATGACATAACCTTTTGAGCAACAACGTCATCATCAGCGAAAATAATGAAGTCATCAACATATCGACGAAATTCATAATTTATCTTAAAGTTCAAGCTATCCTTTCTAAGGTTCTCAATGGCTCTTTTGTCTACTTCGCTCAAAATTAGCTCAGCAAAAATACGACTAACTTCCGCACCCACGCAAATCCCGTTGGTTTCATTATAATTTACGGACTGCATCAGTTTATCGAACGCGTTACTAAATCCTGCGACAGAAGTGTTGTCCTTGGCGGTTGCAACGTCCGCCGTGGCCCAGAATAATGTATGGGTGTATATGCTGTTGAAGCATTTAGAGATGTCAGCGAAATACATGACGGCATATTTCTTTTCCAACCGCATATAATCGGTTGAATTGAAAAATTTGTATATTCGATCATACCCTGAATATGCAAAATAAGATGCCGGATTTGAGACTGTATTTTCTAGATTTGTTGTATCTATTCCTGCGCCTTTCAGCTTATTTTTTTCTGATCCGCGACCTCTGACAAAAAATAGGCTGCCCACCTTTCGAGGTGAACGAATAGAAGCATCCGACTTGCGACAAAAATAGGCGATCAAATTTCCGTATTCGCGATAGAAATTGGCCACTTCTATTTGACCGGAAGGATGCATCAGGCTCAACTTCCTCGGTGATCCGTTTGGTCTTAGTATGTTATAGCGATACGGAATTGTATAAGGCCGCGCCCTTTTGAGCAGTCGGTCAATAAATTCTTGATAATGACCGTTGGCATGAGGGATAGCCTTGATATTCTTATAAAAGCCATCGTTCGAGACTACTATGGGCACGTCGCCGGGCAACGTGTCAGTCACGAGAGCGCGAGCATGATCGTTAGGGTGAATGTTGCCTTTTGCTATGACTGATTTACGCATAAAACCAACATCCAGTCAGATGAGCTAATCTTTTTGGGTCAAAAGAGAAAAACCTCTTCTTTATGTGACCATGAACGAAGCTCAATCGGATCACCTCTTTTTCCTGAACCGGCCCAAGGGCTGGGAACAGTTTATTTTTCGGAGTTGATGAAATTATGGAGTTTCGGAGGAATTTATCTAATGCCCTAAGACCACCTGACGAGGGTTCCGTTATGAGTGGGTAATTAAAATACACACCTGAATTTCTTTTAGCTCCAGTTACCCGATCTTCGAAGCTAAAATTACTCGTCAAAAGCCGAACCCTGTCTCGCAAATCGGCAAAATTATTATCAGCTTTATACTGTATTAGAGACTTGGCTATCCGAGTTTTTATTTTATTCACTTTCGACGGAGCCAAATCCAACTTCACTTCTCGCCGGATTTTATTATCGCTGCCACGAAACGCGCAGCTCACAGCGAAGTGATAACCAAGAAAATCGAAGCTATGCTCATCCGAAGGCATCTTCGCGCCGTTAAATTGCCCGAAGGCATAACAACGTGACTTTTCGTTGAACCTCAGCCCCTTTGGAAGCGCAGCTTCGATATGCACTTTAAATGGCTGCTCATCCTCTCGACCATCAGTGATGATAATGATGTCATCCACAAACCGCGAATAATACCAGACCCCGGTCGTGCTTGAGGCGATGCGGTCAAATTTTCGCATCAGATACTCTGACAAAGTTGCGCTAATCGCCATGCCGCGCGGTAAACCAGCAACCCCTAACTTCCCCAGATCAGCGAATAGAGACGATAACGCCCTCACCGACTGTCCTGAAAATGCGAGGTCTCTCTCAAGCATTTTCAAAACATCGTCGATGGGGACAGTCTCATAAAATGACTTCACATCGAATTTATAAACTCGGAAGCTAGTCCCTTCCGACCCTAATTTTTTTATGCAGTTCACTATAAACTGTCTGTCATCTTGTTTAACGCCGGTAATCCGCCGGATATTACTCGTAATGTGCCGGAGGACTAATTGGGGAGCCAGCCCATCAATCTGATATATCGACTTACCGCGAAGATCGGATGATTTGATCGCAACTCCGTCGAACCCAGAACAGCCAAGCCTCACCGCGTCATTCACTACCTGCTTGAGGGTATCCGGCGTCAGTAAGGTTGGGTCTTTTATGAAATCGGCCGATCTAAATTGCCGTGTAATCGACTTCGGATGTATCGTCGGATCGTGCATCTACTGAATAGCCCCTCGCTCGCCAGCCTTGGGCAAGCGACTTCTCCCTGTCCGTCCCCTGCACTCGCTTTTACTGGCGCTGCGCGGATCACTAGGCAACAGATTTCCTTCCTCTTAGGGTAAATCTATAAGCGCTCCAAAACCGCTACCGGGCAAATTGATAGGGGGATATCGAAGCTCCGTGTGGCGGAGCGAGACGAAAAACGCTTGCAACGGGTGCAAGCGTTTTTCGTGTTTGCGGAGGTCATCAATCGTGAAGCAGCCTGTGAAGCTTCAAGTGCGAGAGATCGAGGTCGTAAGAAACGTTCGTGACAGCGTCTACTAAGACATCGGCGTCGAGGCCGCTGCCATAGCGCCGCCCGATTTTCTTACCCCGCGTCCAACCGCACAACTCATCCTTTTTCTCTTCCGGCACATCGGCCCGGTCCAACGCGCGCTTGAAGGTATGGCGAAATGAATGAAACGACAGCAGTGGTCGTCTATCCCCCAATCCGAAATGCTGGAGGTCACTTCGATACCATTTGGCGAAGCAGGAACTTGCATCGCCATATTTGTTAATCGGCACCTCTGGGAACAAGGTTTCCTCCGCCCGACTGCGCCGCCGTTCTACCCAGTCCAGCAAACCGATCTCCACCAGCGCAGGATGAACGGGAATTTCTCGCTCGGCGTTCCTGTTTTTCAGCTTCATGTCCTTCGTCAAAACGATGAAAGGTGTGCCAGTCTCGGAGACGCGGAAGTGCGACGGCGTTAGCTGCAAGATTTCGCCGCAGCGAAGGCCGGAAAAGAGGCCGATTACGGGTGCCCAATAGCGGGCACGGCGGATAATGGCGTCTCCCGGTTCGCTGAACCCGTGGCGATCATTACGGCAGCCGCTATATATGGGCCGCTGAAAGATGCGTTGCAGCTCATCATCCTCGAATGGCATCTTCGCGACAGAGCCGTCGGGCTTCTTGCCATTAGGCATCAACCCGTCTGCATAGTTTTTGGCGATATGGTCATGGCCGCTTGCCCAGCCGCAGAAGCGTGATAGCTGGCTCAAATATTTCTCTTGCGTTGCATACGACAGCACCGGGCTGTTCGGGGATCGGCTGGCAGCGATTGAACGAAGATCGGCTCCGCCTCGGATCAAATCCTCAAAATTGGGGGGCAGTTTGTCGATCACTTCGGCGAAGCCCTCGCAGGCAGCCTTGGTCAACGTCGCCAATCGGGTATCCGAACCAAAGAACGCCAATATATGCTTCATTTCCGCGCGATAGCGATCTTTGGTCTTCTCAGATTGCCCCTTGCGGAAGAGGGCGTCCAGATATGCCTGCTGCACTTCGCCGAAAGTAGGTCCGCTCCGCGCGGGCAGTGATGGCGAATAGACTGGGGAGGCTGCAACAGGCTCCAGAAACGCGGCATCATCAAACCCCTTGGAATAGTCCCCGTCTAAGTGGCGACGCTCCATCTGGGCAATCTGCAAAGCGGCGCGGCGAACCAGTTGCCGCAGCAACTGCGCTTCCGGCGATAGGAACTCAGCACGCATCCCAGCCTTGCTCAGCAGGTCAGCTTCGATTGATTGCACCACCCGCATTGTTCCGATGTCTTCGGCAGAACGAAACATTGCGATGCGGTCTTCGATCTCCATCATATATTCATCTCGGCGCTGGGCATCCATCGCCTCATCGGGAGGCAAGGCGTCCAATTCCGACCGTGCCGCCAACAGGTAATCTCGCGCCAGTCGCCGGGCATCCAAATTGGTCAGCAAGGGCAGAGAGGGATCGGTCGGCCGAGCCGGGGCGGAAATGCGCGACGGGACGATTAGCCCCTGCTCTCTCGCCGCAGAATGGCTGATCCGCTCATGTCCCTCATGGATTTCACGTTCAGCGGCCTGAACCGCGAGATGATATTTGCGCTCATGCTGGCGCGCAGGCTCTCCGGCGTCTTTCCACGCGGACACCCCCAGCGACTTGTTGTAATCCGACCGGCCCAGATGCGCGGCTACGTCATCGGGAAAGCGCCTGCGATAATAGAGATTTCGGCTGCCCGCCCGTTCAACGACATATGGCGGTTTTGGCATGTCTTCCATGGCCCTGTGTTACACATTGGTGTAGCAAAGAGGCAAGAAAAGCCGCAGATTTCCGCCGATTGGCAGAAATCCGCAGGTTTTGGGAAAATTGGTGGAGCCGAGGGGGATCGAACCCTCTGCTTTTGCAGGCCAATGAAGTCCGGTTTTTTCTTCCAATAAACATATGTTTTTGCTATGTTTTTCTCATATTCGTTGTTCAGGATTGTTCACTGCCGTCCAAATTCATTCACCGATGTTCATGCAGAAATTAGGTGGAAAATTAGGTGGAAATTAGGTGGGAAATTAGGTGGCTCAGAATGCTCCTCCGACAACGCGCCTGACATGAGGAAACGATGGGAAGAGCAATTCATAAACTGAGCCCGAGGCGCCTTGAGGGCCTGAAAAAGCCAGGCTGGTATGGCGACGGAGGTGGCCTGTGGCTGCGGATCGAAGCCGATCTGACAAAGCGATGGATATTCGTCTGGGTTCGCAACAAGAAGCGGCGCGAGATTGGTCTGGGACCTTTTCGTGATTTCACACTGAATGATGCCCGAGAAATGGCGTACGCAGCCAGAAAGATCATCAAAGAGGGTGGCGACCCTCTAAAAATGAGGATGGAAGTCGCCGAGGAGGCGAGAAGGGAAGCCGCGGTCGAGCAAGCATCCGAAAGCCCTGCCCTAACCCCGACATTTCTCGCCTGCGCCAAGGACTATATTGCCGCGCATGAGGATGGCTGGAGCAACGCAAAACACCGCTGGCAATGGCTCAATTCGCTGACCAAGCACGTTAAACCTATCCTGGAGAAACCTGTAGACACGATCACCGAAGACGACCTGGTGGAGGTACTCAAGCCGATATGGAATGTGATTCCCGATACGGCTGGGCGCGTGCGCGGTCGGATCGAGACCATCCTTGATGCCGCCAAGGCAAGCAAGCATATCGCCAGCCCATGGGAAAATCCCGCGCGCTGGAAGGGCAATCTGATCCATCGCCTTCCCAAGCGGAGGCGCATGTCGAAGGGCCACTACGCCGCCATATCTTATGAAGACATGCCGGCTTTTTTCGCTGCGTTGAAGGAGAGGCCGGCGCCAGCGGCTCGCGCGCTGGAACTCACGATTCTTTGCGCTACCCGCACGAGTGAAACGCTCGGCATGCAATGGAAAGAGGTCGATCTGAAGAGTGGAATCTGGACGGTACCAGCGGTGCGCATGAAGATGCGTATTATGCATCGCATCCCGCTCAGCGATGCGGCTTCCGACATCCTCAAGGCCATGACCTCAGGGAAAACCATCGATCCGGACGATTTTGTCTTCCCAGGCCAAAAGCCGGAAAAGCCGCTATCGCAAATGGCGATGACGATGGTCATGCGACGGATGGATCTGGGTCATTTCACGGTCCACGGCATGCGCAGTTCGTTCCGCGACTATATGGGAGACATGACCGAGCACGCCGAAACCGTCATCGAGCATGCCCTTGCCCATCAGGTCGGTGACTCGACGGTTCGGGCCTATCGTCGAAAGGACGCCTTCGACAAACGTAAGACAGTGATGGCGGATTGGGCCAACTACCTGCTCTCCGATCAGGTCAAATCCGACGTACAGGACGAGGATGTGCGGGCAGCCGCTTGAGATACAGAGCATGGACTCGTTCTCCGAATCGCCCAAATTGGCCGATTCCCAATGGAGCAGACATGCTTACTCTTGGGTCAGGTCACTGTCCGCGAATTCGCGCGTGACGGTCGACAAACGCTTCCAGGCTACGTGTGATGATGAGCGTGGACCCTGGACTGCCGCGATTCAATATGGCGCCGGTCAGTTCCAGTCCTCTTCGCGCAAGCGATAGCGCTCCAGTTCCATTGCGTCGTAAAGGATGCGTCCAATCTCCAGGACATCGGGATTGGTAGCTCGAAAGAGGATGAAATGGCGCGGACGACGGACGGCCCCGACGTCGGTCCGTGCCCGCTCACGACTGAGTCGCAGATGCCAGGTGCGCGCATCTTTCCCCAATTCGGGACGGTCAACCGCACCAGGCCGATCAGGCTCGACCGCGATATCCTGGATGGCGGTTGCGAGCAGCACTTCGTAACGCTCGCGCGCTGCGTCGCCGAAGCGGGCCTGCGTCCATTCCAATATGTCGATGATGTCGGCTTGCGCCGAGGCAGACAGCCGATAGCGCGCCATTTATTGCGCCACGCGCGCCCGCTTCTTCGCTTGCCGACCCAAACCCGCAATGAATTCGCCGAGTTGATGCTCTTCAACATCGACAAAGCGGCCTGCATCGAGGTCATCCCACCCGGTTTGCGCCGCCTTTTTCAAGGCATCGAGCCTTGCGGCGTCTTCGGCAGCGTTTCGTTCGACCAGGCGGAGCCCCTCACGCAGGACTTCGCTCGCGTTCTGGTAGCGTCCAGAGCGAACCAGCGAATCCACGAGTTCAGTCTGATGGTCGGTCAGCACCACATTGCGAGTCGGCATTTACGGTATCTCCTCCGGCGATGAGGTCATAACATCTTATGGCAGATTATGCCAATAGGTGCGATTTTTACTCGCCATAGCTGTCGGTCCTACAGCCCAATTGCACCGTACCAAGGTCCCAGTCAGTCGGGCTATGAGGCAGAATAGCCCTGGAGTTTGGACGGTTCGGAGCCGAGCGAACTATGAATTTCCGCAGGTTTTCAGCAAAACTCGGCAATCGAAGGCAGGCCGCACGGCAGCGATACACTGTTACGCCGGGGCCCGGTCAAGCCGCCTCCGACAACGGCTTGCCTTCGCTGCCTTCGCGATCGGTCACGGGGGCCTCTGGGTCTTCACGGTCCACGGCATGCACAGTTCGTTCCGCGACTATATGGGAGACATGACCGAGCACGCCGAAACCGTCATCGAGCATGCCCTTGCCCATCAGGTCGGTGACTCAACGGTTCGGGCCGATCGTCGAAAGGACGCCTTCGACAAACGTAAGACAGTGATGGCGGATTGGGCCAACTACCTGCTCTCCGGTCAGGTCAAATCCGAAATGCAGGACGAGGATGTGCGGGCAGCCGCTTGAGATACCGAGCATGGACTCATTCTCCGAATCGCCGAAATTGGCCGATTCGCGATGGAACGGACATGCTTACTCTTGGGTCAGGTCACTGTCCGCGAATCCGCGCGTGACGGTCGACAAACGCCTCCAGGCTACGTGTGGTGATGAGCGTGGAGCCATCGATCTTGACCGTCTCCAACTCGCCCCGTTGAATCAGATGATAAACCTTCGTCCGGCAGACGCCCAGCATCTGCACGGCCACCGGGATACGTACGCAAAGCGGGTGAATTGTGATGTCTCGTTGCCGCGCAGGGTCCGCTCGACCAGTCCTATGTGCCGGGTCAGCGACCTGAGCGGGTGCGTCTCCGCGCGCTCGCGGGGACAGTGCAACATTCACCGGGCGCCGAAGCAACCTGTTCAGGGCCCGATCGCCCGATTCGTCGCGACCATCAGCGCGAGACATGGTCATCTTTCTGACCGAATACCTCTGCGCCGAATCGCCGGATAAGCTTCGAAGCGACAAGGGAGGCGTATTTGCGCTGCCGCCACGCTGTGGGGCTATGGTAGATTCCGACCGCTTTCCAATAATTGCCGGTGGCGTTCAAAGCGGATGTGAAAATCCACCGCGCCGCCTCAGCATTGAAACAGGGATCGTAGCGCAGCCAGCGGCGAACCTGGGAAGGTGGTCGGGCAAGCATCTCCGCCAACTTTGCTACCCACCAACTGTTGATCTGAAGCGGACCAAGGTCGTGGCTTCCATCCGAGTTCCGGATTTCAGCGCCGATCCATCCTCCCTCCTGGTCTCGCAGGCCCCAGAGCGTTTTCTCCAGCCAGGTCTGCCCCCGCGCCGCTTGGCGAATGCAGCGAGCGATCTCTATCTCACCGTTGGACGAAAGTTGTCCGTCAGAAGCAATGGCTGCCTCTGACGATACCATGGCGAGGCAGATGGAGGTCATGGCAAAGCTGCGCCTAGCGATCGATGCCATGTTGGCCCTCCCGCTCCTGGTCAGCTGGCTTTTGCTCGATTCGCTCTGTGGATTGATCATCCCGAGGCGCCAGGAAGGACTGGAGATGCCGGTCCAGACGCTCCACACCTGAGCGCGCTCTCTCGGCAAGCTTTTCGGCCAGCCCTCCCTTGCTTCGCGAACGGCGATTGAGTTGACGTTCCAGCTGCTGGTCTCTGCGAACCTGCCTATGACGCTCTTGCTCGTCTCGAAGGTACGCGATTCGTTCTTCGTGGCGCGCGGACAATGCCCGGTTGTGATCCCGATCCAACCGCCCGAGACCTTCCAGTGAAGAGGTCTTCTCGCCCGAGCGCTGTACCAGCTTGTCGATCAGCTTCTCCGGGTCTTCAGTCCAAAGCTTCACGCCGAAGCGGGCGCGCGTGATGGCCGTATAATAATTCTGGCCATTGACCAGCGGCGAGCCGACAGGGGCAAGGACGTAGACCCTGTCATAGGTCTTCGATTGCGAGGAATAGACGGTCTCGCCGTAACCATGATCCCAGGTCTTGTGACGCGACAGATCGATTTTCTGTAGCCGGCCATTGCGGTCCCAGCGCACAGTCGCGTGATCGCCGTCTAACTTTTCGACCGTTCCCCTTTCCGCATTTTTGAGCTTGAGGTCCTTGGAGACGAGCCGCCACTGGATGCGGTCTCCCGCCGCAAGCTCTCTCGCCTCCTCGACGAACACGTTCACCTGCGCGGCCTTGCTGGTCCGTGGGTCCCAGCGATGGACCTGTCCCTGCTCGTCGATCAGCCGAACATATTGTCGGCCCTGCGCATCCCTTCCGATTCCGATCACGCGATATTCGCCATTCCGGGCGAGTCCCGCTCCTGCCTGATCCCGGCTGAACTGCACGACCTGGCCACCGGAGTAGAAGCGGGCTAGCCGCTTTTCCTGATCGCTGTGACCGGCCGGCGTAAGGATCGAGAGCCTGCTATCTTCGGCGGCGATGACCCCCTCGCGCTTCAGCGTTTCGCGGACCTGGCTGTTGACGATGAGGCGTGTGGCGTTGTCGAGCACAAGAATATTGGTCGAGGCGCGGCTCTTCGGCTTAAGGCGGGTCCATTCGGCCACGAGTCCCTTGGCGAGTTCCTCGCTGTCCGTTCCACTTACAACCTTGTCGAGTGCGCCAACGGACGCCTCGTAATCCGCTGCGCGCGCCGCCGTCACGGCGGCTTTCATCGCCTCCGTTTCCTGGCGCCGGGTTTCGGTAAGGTCGGCTGTCGCCATGCCGAGCCTCTGCATGAGCCAGAAAGATTTCCCCTGTTCGATCGCGCCGGTCTGCTTATTGTCTCCCATCAGGATCAAGCGCGCGCCGGTCGCCCGGCTGAGTTCAAGAACCCGCATCGCTTGCCGATTTCCCAGCTGTCCGGCTTCATCGAGGACCAGCACATGATCGGAACCCAAGCCATGGCCGCCGCCTGCGAGCAAGCTGGCAACGGTTCGCGACTTGATCTTTGCCTTGACCCCCAATTCCGCCGCGGCGGAAGATGTAGGAGCCAAAGCTAGAAACGTCTTCTCAGGCCCTGCCGCTGACCTCAGCCAACCGACAAGCGTTGATTTGCCTGATCCCGCGACCCCGGTGATGCCAGTGATCCGATCATGGGACAGCGCCATATGGACCATGGCCTGTTCCTGCTCCGGGGAAAGCCCTGCGCCTTCCAGTGTCTTGAGCAGTCGATCGGCTGTCGTGACGGGACGCGAGTCGCCAAACCCCAATGCCAGATGCTGGGAGAGCGACTGTTCGAATCGGGCCGATCGCCGGCTGGTGCGGCCCCGGTTCAGTAGGTCATCGCCTGTTTGCTCGCGAGTCGCGAGGAGCTTCCGGCGCTCCTCATGATGCGTGACGAGAGGCCGGACATCGGCAAATCGAACTTCGCCAACATGGGAAGCAAGAGCCGCCCTATAGTGTCGGCCGAGGGCGTTGACGGCTTCCCGCCCTTCCGGCTGCCTGATCCCAAACAAGGCAGCCCGAGCAGCATCGCTAGGTTCAATCACTATTTCTCGCTCACCCGCCTCCTCTACCCTTTCCTGCAACGACGAGATCGCTTTCTCATGCGGGAGCAGCCTTTTGCGCCATTGCTCATGCAACTCTTCGAGGCCCACTTTCATTTTCGCGCCGCGAGTCGCGTAGAAGGATTTGCGGCGCTCGGCCTGACCAGTCAGGCCGTGCTCGCGGGCATGGTCATCAATCTGCTTGGCGCGCTGCGACATTTCGTTGATGAGGCTGCGGGGCACCCCGGAAATCTCAAAGAGTCCCCGGCGGGGATCAAATTTGATCTCATAGCCGAGTTCACGAAGACCATGAGCAAGCTGGTTCCGGTAAATCTGGCCGCTGGTCATCTGCTCGGCATACATGGCGCGGCTTTCAAGGCTGACGATGCGCTCGTCCCCCTCCCGATTCGTCATGTTGAGAATGACGACATGGGTGTGGAGGTGTGGGTCGAGCTCGCGACTCGCATGCTCGGTGAACCGTGCCCAGAGCAGTCTTCCTGTCGTTTCATGGGCTATCTCTTTGCCAGCCCGTCGGCGAAGCTGCGCATGCTCCTCAAGATAGGCGAGCGCGACATCGACGGCCCGCTCATGAGCCTGGACGATGCGATCGTCTCCGACAGCAAGAGCCATGATCGAGACCGATTTCGGCGCGCTGATCGCGAAATCCCATCCGGGATGATGCTCGATGCCGTCGGCGCGATGACGGCCAAGCTGCTGCCCAGCGACTTTCCCAGAGAGCAGATCGCGCAGGGTCTTGGCATCGACCTCGCCAGTAAGACCGAGGTCGCCTGCAAGGCTCCCACCCCAGGCCGAACTCTCGGCATCGCCCTTCGTATAATAGTCGCCGATCGTATAGTAGCGGGCGATGTTTCCCGGCGATCCGGAAAGCCGACGGGGATGCATCATGCTGGCCTCGCCTCGTCTCGGTCGCCCGATGCTCGACCATGTTGCTGCAGGCGAAAGCCGCTGGTTGGCCCGAGCAGTGGAGGCGGACCGGCTGGAGGTTCAACGGCAGTCTCCTCACGGTCACGATCTGACGGCTGCGGCGTAGGGTCGACCATATTTTCCGCATCAGCTTTCTGCGGCGTTGATGCCTCAAGGGACAGTTGAGGTTCGGTCTCGCCTTTCTGCTTGGTCGGGCGATGGGATCGTCGCCCATCCAGCTTCCCACCCTCGGGCGGGCTTACAACGAACCGCACCGGCGGTGTCATCTTCTCAGCAAATGCCGGTTCGATTGTTGGGAGCGCGTTATATCGGTCGGCAAAGCGCACGACCGGCAGGTTCCGGCCGAAACGCAGGAAGCCGGCAAGGTTCGGGAGATTGGTCACCTCGGTATGCATGACCAGCGGCCGGGTCACCTGCATGCGCGAAAGATTGACGCCATCGCGCATGTCGTTGACGCCGTAGGACATGCCTTCATTCGCCTCCACCTGCTCCACCTGCCCGAGATTTTCGGAAACATGCTTGGCGGTGGGAGTGTCGTTCGCGCGCAGCGCCACCCAGGTCGAGCAATAGCCGGTGATGGCGGCGGCGTCCTGGATACCGTAGGTCGCCTCCAGTTGGGGGTAGGACTGGAACCCCAATATACCGCACCCACCATATTTGCGGGCACGGGCCAGAAAGTCGCTCAGGGACGGCAGTTTCTGGAGGGTCGGAAGCTCGTCGATGACGCAATAGAGGCGCCGCTTGCGGTCGGGTGGAAGGCTCATGATCGCGCTGATCGCGATGTCGAGCCAGACCGTCACCAGGGGTCTGAGCGAAGGCAACTGGTCGGCCTTCACGGTAATGAAGAGCCAGCTATCGTCCTCCTCATTGGCGACCCAGTCACGGATCGAGAAGCCGTCGGCGGTGTCGTCGAGATAGGAGAAACTCCGCATGACGGAGGCGAGTTCGGCGCGAATGCCCGCCGAAGTCCGGTCCCCTTCCATGGAGATGAAGGCGGCCGCATCGGTACCCTCGGCAAAGGCCGCCAGGTTCTTCAGAGGACTCCGCAAGATCGTGTCGAGGAGCGTGGAGACCAGCATGCGATCGCTGCGCGCGAGCTTACGGAATACCGCCACCAGTGTTCCACGCGCCGCCTTCGCCCAGAAGGGATCGCCACCTTTTTCAGGGATCGTCGATTCCGCGATCTGGTCATAATGATAGTCCCTCGGGACATCGACCCAGGGCGACCAGCAGTCCGCCCGCGCATCGAGCGGGTTGAGCAAAATATCGTGTCCGGGCCTGTAGAATTTTTCAACGAAGGTCCCGGCCGTGTCATAGACGATGGCGCGTTTTCGCTCGCGTCTCATGCCGGCCAGCATCTTGAGAATGATGTTCGTCTTGCCGGTCCCCGGCGCACCACAGATCAGAATATGTTCCGCCTCGAAAGCGTCGGGCACCGGCACCCCCCCGATCGAGAAGCTCCCTTTTCTCGTCCGCCAAAGGAGACGCCGAAGCTGCCGTGCGGTCCCGAATCGGGCGCCGCGCAGGAACTGGTTGGAGCCAAGTCCCCGCCCCGTCCGGGTGAAATAGAACCATGCCCAGACCAGCATCAGAAGCGCGAAGCCGCCGGAAAGCCCAGCGCCATAAAGAAGGTGATGCTCCATCGCCTGCATCGTCTTTTTGGCGATTGGCGATGCCAGCAATGCGTTCGAGCTGGTCCAATATTGACGGCCCGACGGCGTCCGAAACAGGAGTGGCGCACCTCCTGGCACATCGCTCTTCAAGGTGGCTTCAGCAATCTTGACCGCGACGAAGCGCTCATAGTCGCTGGATTTCTCCAGCACATACCAGACCATGCCGCCGATCCAAATGACGAGGCCCGCCAGCATGGTCTGAAAGAAGACCTGGGTGGTCATGCGGACATTGTGGACGATGGCCTGCCCACCCCGAGTCCACGACCCGAGAGTGTCGTTGCGGAATATGCTCATCGCCCACCCTCTTCAGGATCAATGAGGCCCCGTTCCAGAAGGAGCACGCGGGCATCGGCCATCCCTTTTTGGAGGATATCGGGGCGGCGGGTTCCGACCGAGGCGGCCAGGATGGCGAAGACCTGGATAAGGGTCGCGTGAACCTCGTCGAAGCGACCATGATAGCCACGAGCATCCATGCCCTCGAACCGATTGAGGATGTCGCGAACATAGTCGGGGACGGTCGTGTCGGAGGCGCGCGCGCCGACAACGAGGCGCTCATAGAGCGCGTCCTTGAACCTGATGGTGACCCTGGGCAAGCGCCGAACTCCTGTTCGACGTCTGACCGCAGTGATGAAGCTTGATCCTTATACGGCAGTAACGGGCTGATCTCAAACGATTATGTGCAAATTTGGGCGGCAGCCAAATAGTGCCAAGGTTGATCAAGAGGTTAGCCAGTCCAATCTGGGAAATGACTGCCAATCCGTGCCGCCCGGCGTCAATCAGTGCCAGTGCGGCTGACCGGAATGCATCACTGAAAGCCGCAGAAATCCTCGCGATTCGCACCCGCAGCACCCGTGCGTACGGTGCATTACAATACGGCCGGTGGCCGTGAGTATTTTCCTGCGCAGCGCCGCGCGCGCTGCGTTCCCTCGTGCCGGTAGGCGCGGGGCATTTTTGCGCGACGAATGTCCCATGGCCATTGCGACTGCCCGATGGAAGAGAGCCATTCTGAGCGATCAAGAAAGGAGGGAGGCCAGGCGGACGCCCGACCTCCCGAATTGAACTGATCATCGCGTCTGCGCGCTCAGTTTCGCATGCTCTTCATAGACGAGCCGGGCGGCCTCATCCGTTCGTTCGAGCGCGCGCAGCGTGTGATATCCGTTCGAGCGCGCGACCATTCGCGCTGCATCGCGAGCATCGTCCATCGCATCCTCATACTCGGCATCATATTCCCCGGTGATGACGAGATCGAGGGTCTCGTGGTCGATATAGCCTTTGTACCGCCCGGCGTAGGATTGCGCTTCATCGAGGTAATATTGGATCTCCTCGATGAGTGCGAAGCCGCGCGCCTGAGCGGCGAAATAATGCGGCTCGTGGCTGTGCACGATGCGGTCGAAGTCGGGTTCAGTCTGCATGATTTCCTCCTCTAAGTTGAAAGAGGTGTCCTGCTGGGCACGGGCTCCAAGCGACGGGGTCAAGGATCGCGAAGCGACCGCGTAGCGGCGGTGGGGGTCACGATTTTCTTTGGCGGCGCACCTATCAAGCGTCGGCGCGCCACGACCGCCCCGCCAAAGAAAATGGTGGGGCCCCGCCGTCCTTGAGGCCGGCGCTGTCCCCGTGGCACGATCGAAATTCTTGAGAGAGAGAAGGAGGCTTGCGAATCGGAGGCTCGATGCCTCCGATTCGCAAATGCGTGCCCCAAGTGATCCCTCTCGCTCTGCGAATCTCACCCCTGGGCGCTGGCCTTGGTCCGCGCGTAATGCGCCTATTGCAACCGGGGTGAATTCGGGCAACATTCGCCCCTGCGGGCAGACCATTGCTTTAAAGGAGCTATGGTAGTGCCAAAGATGACAGACCGGGAACGGCTTGCAGAGCTGGAGGCGCGGGAGCGGAAACTCGCGCAGGAGGTTCTGGGCGCCCGCCGCGCTTTGCGCGGCAAATATGCCTTGATGGTGGAAGATCTTCCCGTCGAGCAACTCAGTGAACGTGCCTTTCGCGATATAGTCGATCACGCGATCCGGGTCGGGGGAGAGAGGGCGATGGATGCGTTGCGGGCACTGGTTGCCGAGCGAGGCAACGGTCCTCCCGCGCCCAAGCCAACCCGAAGGGTTGTCCCAGCAGCGAGCACGGCGGAGCCGCGCGCAGCTGGCCAGGTTCAGCCTGGCTGAGCCTGCATCGGCGCGCGACGGGCGCGGACCCAAGGCGCGACGCGCCCTGTGTCTGCGTCCCTGAGCGCGCCGATCCTCTCCCTCGAGGCGAAAGAATGGGCGGCGGAGCCAGACGCTCTGCCGCCCATTTTCACTCGGGCCTTTGTTCTACCGCGTTGACCGCGCCTGATGCTGGTCTGCGATCGTTATGAAGTGCGCCGGGATGCCATGCTTTCGTACCTCACGGGCAAGATGGCTCTGAAGGCCCGACCCCTCGCAGACCACTGCTTCGACCGGGTTCAATCCGACCAGCTGCTCGTTGCGGGCAAAGCCGGCCCGCCTTCCAAGCCTGCGGTTGAGGTCGAACGCTATCACCTTGCAACCGCTGCGCGCCGCCCATGCGGTCGCTATCGCATCGCATCCCTTGTCCTGCGCTGTCGTCGCGAGGATCATCGTGGGAATTCGCGCCCGGATGCCGTCCAGTGTGCGATAGAGCAGGCGGTGATCCTCCCAGGTCTGACCTCCCGAAAAGATCACGACCGGCCCGTGCGGTGCCTTCAGGTCGATCTGGCGTTTGCGACGGGCGGCAAGGAAATCGGTGGCCGCGATGACCGAGGCCGTGCGCTTCGACGAGACCTGGGTTGCGCGCGGTGACGACCAGGCCTTGCCGGTCTCCGCGCGGTAGGTCTCGGCGGCATAGTCCCGCATGCAGGCGACGGCATCCTGGGTCTCGTCGAGTGAGTGGCAGAGCATCTGCGCTTCCTCAAGCTCGACCGCCCCGATCTCGCTGCCGTCGGCCTGCGCGATGAGGCGCTGGACGCTTTGCGCTGCCCCGTCGGCCTGCCTTTCGAGTTGGCTTGCCACCCTGTGAAAACTGTGAACGATGCCCCAGGCGATCTGGTCGGCTATCCCCTCGAGCCGCGTGTCGCGCAGGACATCGAACAGCGTGCGTACGACCATTTCCGTTGCCTGTGCAACCGCGTCGGCGTCGGGCATCGGCGCTTCACTCACCTCGTCTCCCGGGACGATGCGATAGCGATCAGTCGTTTCGACAAAGGCGTCGGCGAAACGGTCCAGCGCTGCTTCACGGCTCGTCATGTCAGTCATCGTAACCTCCTTCTTCATCAAGAGGCTCTCCTCCCTGCACGGGCTCCGAGCTGCGGGGTCAAGGATCGCGCAGCGACCGCGCAGCGGCGGTGGGGGTCACGATTTTCTTTGGCGGCGTACCTATCAAGCGTCAGCGCACCACGACCGCCCCGCCAAAGAAAATGGTGGGGCCCCGCCGTCCTTGAGGCCGCTGCGGTACCGTGCCACGATCAGAGATGTTGAGAGAGAGAAGGTGGCTTGCGACTCGGAGGCTCGACGCCTCCGATTCGCAAATGCGTGCCCCAAGCGATCGCTCTCGCTGTGGAAATCTCGCCCCGCAGCGCTCGCTTTGATCCGCCCACCATGCGCCTGTTGCAGCCGTCTCGAACCCCGTGGCGGCGTGGAGTGCATGAGCGATGAGGGTCCTCCCTGGATTGGGGAACGAAAAAAGGACCGACCGCGCATCGGCGGTCGATCCCTTGTCGTTTGCTCGGCATGCTGCTGCCCGTCACAATGGCGGCATATAGGCGTCATAGGGGTTGCCTTCGGCCAGGTGGCCAAAGGGCGTCATGATATAATCGCCGCCCTTCCTGCCGACGGCGCAAAGGACATATCGGGGTTCTCCGGTCGCTGCATCCTTGCATTCCATCAGCGCCAGATTTCCGTCGGCCGCCGCGCGCAAAAGCGTGTTGAAATTGCCCCTGAGATAGTCGGGGATCGCCATGACGGCCTCCCTCAATGAACACGGCGCCGGCGGCTGAGCGCCATCGCCACTTCGTCTGTCGACTGGTCAGCCTTGCGGAAGGCATGGATCGGGATGCCTGCTTGACGCAGCAGCTGATAGAGGTTCGCCTGGATGCCCGAGCCTTCACACAGGACCGCCTCAACTGGCGCCAGTTCGAGAATCTTCCGATTGCGGGTGAAGGCCGTTTTGCGGCCCGATCCGTAGAGGCCGTAGACGACGACCGGGATCCGATTTTCGGGACGCGCGGCCCATGCTGCCGCGATCTGGTCGACACCGCGCCTCTGGCCGGTGGTGACGAGCGTCATGTGCGGCACGCGGACCTTGATAGCGTCGAGCCGATCCCAGATCAGCTTCCAATCATGCCATTGGGAGGGTCCGGTGACGACCACGATCGGTCCCTCCGGCATATGCTTTTCGCGCGTTGCGAGCTTGCGGGCTCGGAGGAAATCGATGGCCGCGATCTGGCTTGCGCTCGAAGCTGACGACGCCCGTGTCCCGCGCGCGGGCGACCAGGGCCATCCCGACTGGGCGCGATACATTTCGGCGGCATAGTCGCGCATGCATTCGATCGCCTCGCGCTGCTCGGCGACCGACTGACAGAGGAGCTGCTTCTCCTCCAGTTCCTTCGTATAGACTTCGCTCACGTCAGGATTGCGGGCAAGTTTGCCGACTTCCTTTGCGATGGCATCTTCCTGGCGTTCCAGTTTCCCGGCGACAAAATGGAAGCTGTTGACGATCCCCCACGCAATGTCCGCGGTGAGCGGTTCGAGGCGGGTGCCAGCAAAGAGATCGAAGATGGTAGCGATGACGCCTCCACATTCTGCCTGGGCAGCGAAGGGCTCAGGCATCTGATGCTCCCCCGGTTCGTCGCCCGGTTCGACGATTGAGACCGTGAGCGGCTCGCCGAAGGCGGCACGAAATTCCGGAGTGGCGGTCATCTGGGCATAAAGGGTGGGAAGGTCAGCGAAACGGTCGACGCTCGCGCGGATGGCAGTGGCCATGGCACGTTCCTTTCATGATGATGGGAAGAGGAAGGACGCAAAAAGGCCGGGGAAGCATCGCGCTCCCCCGGCCCCGTTTATCCGATCGAACTCGTCAGTAAGGGATCTCGTCGTCGAGGTCCGACTGCGTCATGAGCGAGCCATCGGCACCGGCCGTGCTTTCACCAAAGCCCCCGCCAGCGCCATCGACGCCGGTCGGCCGTCCCGCATTTTGCCGCGCGCCGCCGAAGTCATCACGCATTTCGCGGCGACGCCAGGCAACGCGGTAGCCTTCGGCATCGGTGCCGAAGAGCGCGATTGGGAGCGGTTCGGCGAGGCTCGGATCGTCGATCGACCCTTGCAGGAAGCTCTCACCGGTCTTGTTGGCGGTCGCTTCCCAAAGGGCGCCGACCTGCACCCAGCGGCGACCGACATTGAGCGCAACGACCTCGAACACGGGTGCGCGCTCATGCATGCTCTGCACCGGGCGCAGACCGACCTTCGGCAGATCGATGGTGCGCGTGGCGATATGCCCCTGAAGACGACCGTTCACGGGCTTGATTTCACCGATATTCATGACTTCAACTCCTTGGATGATAGCGCTCTCGACCATTCGAAAGCGACACCTTCCAAAATCCTCTTCCTCTCTGGTCCCTGCCCTGGCCCCACACGCTGCCTTCTCATCAGGGCACACCCTCGCCCCCATGCCGCCCCTTCCGGCCCCGCGCTGAAACGCGTGATAAGAAACCGAATCGCAGCCTGCGAAATTCAGAGAGATTGAGGCCGGCAAGGCGGCCGTCGCGCGCGACAATGCAGAGGGGGAAAGAAGATCAACTGCGAACGCGCCGCAGAATCCAAGCGGAGGCCTTGCGAGCCTTGTCTATCCGAACGAAGTGGTGGCTGTCAGTCAGGTCTGCCGGAAAGAGCAATATGCGCTGAGCGCATATAGTGACCAAGTTCGACGCCGCCAGGGATCAGGTCGTCCACCAACGCCTTCATGTCGGTCAGATCCGACTCGGCTTTGAAAGGCCCGCCATCCTGGCTTTCGATCGCGAGAATACCGATGCACAGGGCCTTTTTGACCAGATGCAGGTCACGTCCTTGGAATTCAGCCATGAAGCACTCCTCTGCCCCGGATGCCCTGTGCTTCATAAACCTGTCCGTATCCCCGTTCGACTCCTTTCGCAGGGCGAGAGAATATCTGTCGGCGGAGCGGTGCGACTGGATCGGATCCTGCCCTGCCCGAAGCGACAGCGGATAAAGGCGCAGCGCCATCCCGAGTGGGAAAGCAGATTTTACCCGGATTATATTCCTCCGGACGATTGAGGCTGAACCGCCTTAGACGCCACAAGCGTACAGCATTTCCATGACCTGTTGCCGGTAACTGTCACCAAAGAGACGCAGATGGACCAGCAAAGGCCAAAGCCGATAGATGGGCTGACGTGCTTCCCATCCGGGCGAAAGAGCGCAGGCGTCATAGAAGACAGCCGGAGGTCCGTCGAAGAGGCTCAGCATGGCAAAGTCGACCTCGCGGTCGCCATAGTAGCAGGCCGGATCGATCAGGGCCGTTATGCGATCATGCTCGACAAGAATATTGCCGCCCCAGAGATCACCGTGGAGTAGCGCTGCTGGCGGGTGCGCCGGGAGAAGATCACCCAGACGGTCCGCAAGGGTAGAAACCCGCGCAGCGAGTCCTTGATCGAGGAAGGGGAGATGGCAACGAAGCCGATAATCGCCCCAGAAACTGGGCCAATGTCGCGATTCGGCGTTGGAAATCGGCATGCGTCCAAAGGCATAGTCTCGATGCCAGCCATAGGCCGAACCCGAGGCACCATGGAGATGGTCCAGCACATGGGCAAGGTCGACCCAAGAGCGCGCCAGCCTTCCACCGACCGGCATGTCCTGGAGAAGGAGGAGATCATGGTCGACCGCGAGTACGGCCGGTGCCGGCGCTCCAGTATCGCTTAAAGCTGCAAGCATTTCCGCCTCGGCAGAGGCAAGCGGCGTCTCCTTGGCAATGACGGTCCCGCCGTCAGCGGCGAACAGCCGCTTGACCGCCGACAGGTCTCCCCCGGCGATGGGTTCTGCCCGCAGGATCTTTCTCGAAAGGAGCTGGCTCGCGCGGGTGCGCGTGAAGGTCACGCCCCGCCTCCAGCGATAGTCGGGGACGCGAACGAATATCTGCTAGAGGACAGGGCTGAAGGCTGAACATCGCGACTCCCTTGGGGCGAAGTCTTACCACTGTCCAGCGGTTCGGACAGGAGCCTGCCCGGCAAGTGCTCGCCTCCTCCCCATGAGTATGGGACGATGCGCCTGCAAGCCAGTCATGAAAGAGGTTGTTGCCCCTAGGTTGGCGACGCTATTGCGGGCTCCTCGATTCTTAGAAGGATATCCCATGAATAATAGCGATCTGGCCGATGCATTGGCTGCCGACCATGGCGTCACCAAGGCCGACGCCCGCAAGCTGGTCGATGCCGTCTTCGCGAAGATTGCCGGTGCCGCAGCGCAGGGCGATGAGATTTCGCTGAACGGCTTCGGCAAGTTCAAGATCAAGGACCAGGCAGCACGCGAGGGTCGCAATCCTTCGACCGGCGCGACGATCCAGATCGCAGCGTCGAAGAAGCTGACCTTCACGCCGGCCAAGGCCGTCAAGGATCAGTTGAACGGCTGATCGACCTGGCGCTCCGCAGCATGATTGCGGGGCGCCTTTCGCCTTTGCGCGCAGCCAACGGGCATCGCCACAGCGTCCAGCATCGTCCGAAAACTGAAACCAGAAGGTCCCGCGGGACGTGCAATTCGGCGGCACCACCTTATATCCCGGCCGCATGGACGACCTCGATCCCCTGTTTGCTCGACTCGCAAGATCCGCGTTCCGGTCCCGTTTCCGCTTGAATGCGAGGGAAGAGGCGTATCTCGCCCAACGGGGTCTCGATACGCTCCTCGCTCATGCGAGTGATTTTATTGGGCAGCGGCTTGCCCCCGCCTTGCCCCTCAATGACGGCAAGCAGACACCGATGCGCGGCCATCCGGTGTTCGTCGCCCAACATGCGACCGCGACATGTTGCCGAAGCTGCCTGTCAAAATGGCATGGGATCGCTGCCGGTCAGAAGCTGAGCGACGAAGAGCAGATTTATGTCGCGATGGTCATCCAGCGCTGGCTCAGTCATCGGCGCCCCTGACAGAAAAATGGCCCGGCCACCCGACAGATGACCGGGCCAGTGGAAGTCTCGTCAGCCATATGGCGAAGAGCCTTCGGGTCGCAGCGACTTTCTACCACTCGCGAGCATGCGCGTCATACCGATAAAGGGTGATCCCCGTCATATTTCTGGGCATGGAGGATATTGTCGGCGCCGGTGCCCGCGCCCGATGACTCATCAAATTTCCAGGTTGGTCAGGCGGACCATATAGTGGTCTGAGCCCCCGAGGCCGGAGCCAAGATGAAGCCGGCACTCTTCAACGATTCGGCACCAGATGTGCTCGGGCATGTCCGAGTCGCTCCCCTCTCCGCTGAGACTCGGATCGACCAGGACGACCACGTCCGACCATTCATCCGGGTCCCCATTATGATGCCACGTGAATTTGGGGCTCGGATTGTTCAGCCACTGCTGGAAAGCCGAGTCGCGGAAGAATTCAGGTGCATTGATGAGCAAGCTCTGGCCCACTCGGGACAGTCCACAGGATCAGGCGTAGGGCGCCGTCGGCTAGGCGTTCCGGCTGCCAAGGCATGGTTCAAGGCCTCGCCGGTAGACTGGATATCGACGCGATCGGCAAATATCGCGCAACGTCCTCCGCCGAATTCCCCGGGTCGTGCCCGCGAACAGGTGACCGCCCATTCAAAGCCGATCGGCGCCAGGCCAAGCGAGGCCTGGCAGCATCGTCGTATGAGTTCGGCGATGGCCCAGGGCTGGAAGTCGGTCGTCCCCGAAATCAGCACCGTCGATATGGCCGGCTCGTTCGCGCTGTTCCCTCCGCTCAAATCTGCGCCGAGCATCGGGAAATTCGGATCGTCGAACAGGGCAAGGAAGCCGCTCCATTGATCCCCGCCCTGCGTTGGTGGGAAGGCGTTGAGGAACTCAGGACTCGGCGAAGGAGGTTCCATTTTGCAATTCAGGTCTTCGGACACGCTGAAGGCTTCCTCCAACAAGGCCATTTCAGCATTGGTGCAAGAGAAGGCAAAGCTCGCAGAGAAATAGGTCTCGGCCATGGCGATGTTCTTTCCGATCAATCAGATAAGATTGGCGGCCGTCGCAGCCCCGATCAGATAGCGGAGCTTGGCCCAGGCCGCGTCCTCCCCCGCCCGTACGCCCCGATTGAGACCTCGGGCGTAAAGGCGAAACGCAATGGCGGTCATTTCGGGCGATGCTTCGGCCGGGATGAATTCGAGGAAATTCTCCTCGTCATCGCGAAGCTCCAGCATGTCCGCGTGCCCGGCGATTCTGGTGAGCGCCACCCGGGCCGAGGAATTGAGCTGCAAAAGGCGGGCATTAAAGCGTTCGACGAGCGGATCGTCGGGAATGATGTTCGACATGGGATCGCTCCTTTTCGACATACGGACCGGAATCTTCGAGGTTGGACGATCGCGCGCCGGCCTACCCAGATGAATGGCCGGAGGCCTTCCATGCCGCTACGGCTTCATCGACCGAATGGGTAAGGAAGAGTCCGAAGCAAAATTGCTGGAAGACGCCGTCATGTCGCAAGTCCGGCGCCCCGAGCTTGGCCGCGAGGTCGATCTCGAACTGCTCGGGCGGCGTGATATGGTTTGCTGGCAGCCATGACGCGAGATCGTCGCTCTCCGCACCGCACAGATCGCAAGTCGTACAGTCGTAGATGCTGGAGAAGTCCCATTTCTGGGTCTCCACATCCCACCGGGCGGCAGCATCTCGAACAATCGATTCTGATCCGCAGTGGGAGCAGACCGGCTTCAACAGGCCGGCGAGCGGCGCCGGGTCGGGATCGTCTGGATCAGGCGCGATGAATTCGACGGTGAATGTGATGTCCGGTATCCGCTCATTATAATAGATGGTGGCTTGCGCCGCAGTATGGACAGCCGCCAGGACATCGGCGTCGTCGGGCACCTCGACTTGCACGATCTCGCTGGCGTAGCGTTCATCGGCGCTGAAATAATCGACGCGCACTTTATAGAGGCGCGCGGAAACGGGCGGGGTCGCCATGATATTTCTCCCAGAAAATGTAAAGGCCGGCCCGATCGTCCGGCCGTGCAGAGGTCAGCGAGCGCGTTCGAGAAGTTTGCGCGCCTTGGATTCGAGTTCGAGGCGGCCATCCTGATGCGGCCGACTGCGAGCAACGGCGGTAATGCCCTGGACAAAATCATAGACCGAGGCGGGGGGATGGCCTTCTTCGGCGAGAACGGTGGCGATGATCTTGCCGGTCTCCGCTTTCGAGAAGCCTTCCTTGCGGAGGAATGTCTCGCGGTCCTCATCCTTGCGCGCGACGATCTTCGATCGAGCGGCGGTGATGCCGTCGATAAAGGACCGGGGCGAACTCTCGGCAAAATGCTCGAGCGCCGGTGCCGCCTCATGCGCAAAGCGGTTGGCCGCGAATTTGGAATGACGGATGTTGACTTCCTGGAAATTCTCCACGCCGTCGGGTAGGGGCGAGGGTTCCCGGTGGGATTGTCCTCTACCCCTCCCACGGAACCGGACTTGATAGTTTCCCATCATCCGGCTCCTACGCTTGCACCATACGATCCAGCCGTTCCTGTAGTCGTCCGGCATGATGCGCGACATGGCAGTCGCGGCAGAGCACCACACGCTTGCGCGTTCGGGCCGCCTTGACGCGAGTCCACAAGGTAGTCCCCTGCATATCGCTCATCTTGCGGACGTGATGCACCTCCACTGGCACGTCTTCGGTGCCGCACGCCTGACATGCCCTTGCCCGCAGGCGGTCGACAAAGTCATTCCGTCCTGCAAAGTGGATATGTGCAAACGTTTGGCGGTCAACATGCCCGGATGCCGGTGTTGGCCGAACATCCTTGAGGCGGAACATCGGCATGAAGCGCCGCTGATGGCGGCCCTCATACCACAGGCCGAGGCGATCCCCGTTCCGGAGCCTCTCTGCCGTCACCTTGACCGAACATTTATGCTTCCGCGAGATGGTCTTCATGAAGCTCCACCACCAGAGGTGATGCAGCCGCCCGACCTCATCTTTCCAGAGCGTGCCGAGCTTGTAATACTCGGCCAGCCCCCGCATCATCGCATTATATCCGGTCAGGATTGCGACATCGGAGTTGTTGATCAGTTCGCAGCGCGCCTCGCCCCGGTTGATATGGATATTCCCGAGGCGTTGGCGTTCCGCAAACCGGGCAAGCCTGTCCACCGGCACGTGAAGTTGCATACGGTCTCCAGGCACACGCATGGTGACGGCACGGCCGCCCTTGATCATGCGTTTGGTTCGCCCATCGCCATATGTCTTCAACTGATAGCCGAGGAACATGGCACCCTCGTCCGCCTTCCTAATCCCGCTTTTCTCCTCGGACACCTCAAGCTTCAGGGTTTCCGCCAGATAGGTTCTGACTTCGGCCATGATGCCGCGGGCATCGTCCTTGCTGCCGATCACGCCGATAACGAAGTCGTCAGCATAGCGGCAGTAGCGGAGTCGGCGGTAGTTGGGGTCGAACGGGTCGAGAGCCGGCTCTTCGAGCCGTCGCCGCTCCCATTCCCTGATCTCATCGACAAGCGTCGGGATTTCCTCCTCTTGGCCATTGGCCCGCCGTCGTTCGATCTTTCTGCGTCGGATCTGAATCTGCTTAGAGATTTCGAGATAGGCGTTGCTGCGCCGTCTCGTTTGTCCCCTGTCGAACCGCACCTTCATCCCCGCCATGAACTCGTCGAGTTCATGAAGGTAGATATTGGCGAGGATCGGTGAGATCACGCCGCCTTGTGGAGCGCCGCTGAACGTCCGGTGGAACGTCCAGTCTTCAAGGTAGCCAGCCTTGAGCATCCGTCCGATCAGCCGTATCAAGCGATCATCATCGATACGCCTGCGTAGGAGACCGAGCAGGATGTCATGGTCGATATTGTCGTAGTAGCCGACTATATCGACCTCGATCAGCCACTTCACGCCATGCCATGTGCGCCTGATTTCAGTCAGGGCACTGTGACATGACCGCCCCCGGCGGAAGCCATGCGATTGGTCGGCAAAGACCGGCTCGTAAACATGTTCGAGCAAAATCTTCACCGCTGCCTGCACCAGCTTGTCGTCGGCAGTAGGAATGCCCAACGGGCGTTTCTTCCCATTGGGTTTGGGGATGTATTGCCTGCGGGCCGGAGAGAAGCGATACGAACCGTCCAGCACGGCGGCCATGATCCGTTCCATCCTTTCGAGCGAGAAGCCGTCGAGGGTGTTATTGGGATCAATGCCGGGCGTGAGCGCCCCTTTGTTGGGAGCGACCTGCTCATAGGCCCGTTCCCATAGGGACGGACAGCCGAGCAGCCGGAACAGACCGTTGATACGCTTTCCCTGGCGTGACAGGTCGATGACCGAGTCCAGTCTCTTCTCTACGGTGAGCAGTTGCATCAGCAGACCTCCGTTATGAAGTTGAAAGACCCAGCAAGCGCGCCGCCCTTCACCCGCGCAGAGGGGATTCCCCGTCCGGTTGCCCGGCCAGTTTCACCCATGCCCGTCCATCCTTGGATGGCTGTCCCGGGCATTACCCCGGGCGTTTGGCTAATATGGCGGCTCCGTCGCCTTACGGGACACCGGAGAGGTGCCCGCTTAGGCGATCCCATGTTTACACGATCAGTGAGATGCGACGTGGTTAGGTGGCTCGTTCGATCGTTGGCCTCTCGACGAGAGGTGGACCGTGCGACCAAGTTTAGGCAGGTCTCGTGGGGTACCCCGCCCTTCGCACGGCATGACGCGTCAACCATTGCTGCGCCATGACCCGAATAAAGTTCCTGAATCTGAGCTTCACGCAATCCAGCATTCACCATGCACGTCTTGCCCTGACGTCCCGATAGCCTACAATGGCTTCGGCCCGGATGACGCCTTTTTCCCGACATGCTATTGTCCCCTGCCGTTTTCACGGTCGCAGCCATTGCTGGCCAAGGTAAGTCGGGTGAGCATCAGGCTGTTCTTGGTTTCCTGAGAAGTCATCCTTCACTCAATTGATCGCGCCACCATGGCGCACCCACAAATTGCGGTTTTGACACACGGCGCGAAGGTAAAAAGTCGCTATTCCCAGAGACTTGGAGCCGACTTCCGAGTTCCAACTATAAAACCCACGGAAATAGAGATCAGGCTCTCCATTGGGCAATCGCCCCGCCTCGATCGGGTGCAAATCATCGACAAGGAAGAGAAAAACATCGCGGTCAGAAGCGTAAAGCGTTGTCGTGTCGCGGGTGACATCGACATGAGGGTTGTAGGTCATCGCCCCCCAGTCGAGGACGCCCGGCACCTTCCAACGCGTGTCGCCTGTGCCATTGCCGGCGATCTTCATTACGGCCGCGACCAATTCGTGATCCCAGATCCGCCCGTAATCGGGGCCCGTTACCGCGCGTAGCTCGCTGCGGCCATCGCTTGTCTGGAGCAGTTTTACATGCTCGCCCGAATGGGAGATCAGGCCGTGCTGAAGGTTGATGCCGGCAAGCGCTGCGGGGAGTTGGCGGAGATAGGCTGCCGGTGCGCCGACAAGGCTACAAAGTTGGCCGAAGGACCAGTTGGTCGGTGCGACGGGCGCCTCTTCGCCGGGCATCAACAGGGACAGGCGTTCAGGCTCATCGCTGCGGGCTTCGACCCGAACGCTCCGGCTCTCGACGATTCGCGTGGTCGCGCGGTCGGCTCGGGTCCGCACGCTTTGGTAAAGGTCGCCGAGCGAAAGATAGCGCTCGTCCTGCGGGCGGCTGAACCATTCGGACGAAACGCGCGAGACGTTCGTTCCACGCGAAATATCCACGCGATACGGACGCGTCGCGCCGCGATCGGTTAGGGTCATGGCAGTCATGGGAACCTCCAGGGCTGGTTGGACGGACGATCGCGGAAGCCACTTGCCCCCGCTTCGCCACTCCTCCCTTCCCCCCTCCCTCCTGACCGCCCGCAGAGTCCCGGTATCAGGATGCGTCCTGCTCGCCTGGCGGAAGATCGACCAACTCGATGTTCGTCGAGGCGGCACTTGTTTGAATGGAGATCATCTTGCCCTCAGGCACCAGCCACCGCAGTTCCCTGGCGACGACCGCGCCGCATCTGACGATCACGGCTTCATCGGCGTCGAGAAGCAGTTCCATGGCCACCTGCCGCGCGTCGAGAAGAAACTGGTCGTGCTGTGTCTGCCAGCTGTCGGCATCACTATCATGGTGCGCCTCAAAGCAGACGGCATCGAGCATGCCGGTCAGGCCGTCAACATCGATAGGCGATTCCGGCGCCAGGACAATAACGGCGTCCTCAAGGTCATAGTCGAGGCTGGAATCGTAGGAGATGAACAGATCTGCCGGTAGACGGACGGCCGTCTTGGTACCATCGGCTGCCATGACATGAAGTTCCATGATGATCGCGTCGACACGCCCTGATCTCAGATCGGGTCGCTCATCCATCTCACTATAGCGATACCGGTTTCCATTCTGCGAAATCAGGAATCCGACGTTCTCGACCCTGGTCAGACCGTCATACCAGGCATAGCCCTCGAATGCCGCCACCGGCTCAACCAGCGTCGTGGTGAAATCCTGATGTGCCTGGAGTGCGCGAGACAGACATTGGGCATATTGAGGACTGAAATAAGGCATGCGAAACGCATTTGCCGCGTCGATCATCTGCGCCCCTCCGCACCGAACGCCTTCGCCACTGGAAGGAGTCCATTGCAGGAGGCGAGGCGTGGCCTCCGGCAATTCGACACCGCATTTCAGGGCCTGCGTCCAGTCTTCATAGGAAAGGTAATGGCCCTCGCGCCGGGCTATCGCCCGGAAGATCGCCATCCTGATGGCTGATCGCAATTCCTCCAGCCCCGCATTTTCGACCATCTCCTTTCGGGCTGGAAGGACCAGCTGGAGCGATGGCGCATCAACGATGTCGATCAGAACCGACCATCGCGGCCCATAGCTACATTCAATCACACTGGGGAGCCGGCACGGCACCGTGACGCCGTGGAAATTGATCCGAGGCACATCGTTGGAAAGCGTCCTGCCGGAAAAGACGCCGATGCGGCAGCCCACGGCAAATTCGACATGGTGCGCCCCATCGAGCCAATCCACCTGGCCGAGCGGCTTTCCGTCCAGGGTGACCGGCAACGGAAAATAGCAGGCCGCGGCGGCAACCGAATATTCCACCGTTTTCTGCCAGGCTGGCGAAAGTTCGAAGCGAATGTCGGTGCCGCGCGCGATATCGCATTCAGCCAGGGCGATGGGAGCGCTGGATTTCCCAGTCGTCAGGACCGATGACCATCTTCCAGCCCGCGGCATGCCGTGGTGACCAGGATCGGACCTCGACATATCGGCCTGCCAGACTGAACATGCCCATGCCGGCGGGATCTTCCCGCCGGGCCACCTCGTCGCCCCAGCCTGACTGTCCCAGGGTGATGAGATTGGCGGGGTCATCTATGCCGCTGCCGTCATCGGCTACCGACAAAAGAGTTCGCTCGCCCTGTACCATTGTCGTCAACGTGACGCCGGTGGCCCCGCCACGCCGGCAATTTTGGAGAATCTCGTTGAGAGCGTCCAGCAGGGTTCCGTTGAACAGGCGCGTGATCCTGGTGATCGCACCTTGAGAAACGGCAGTAGAAACGGTGGTCATGAGGGTCATGGCGGGTCTCCCCGAAAAGTGCAGCGGCCAATTGCCGCAAACACCCCTTCCCCTCTTCCCTCCTAGCCCGGGTCCGGGCAGCCCTTGGTGTCAGGCTTGTAGGCCGCCTGCGCCATTCGGTCCCCACGCATCTTGGGTTGATGCGAAAGGTCCATTCTTTTGGTCGCCGTTCATGTCCTGGTTCAGATGTGACGGCTCGGGTCCATGCGTTGGTGCAGGATTCGAATGACGGCGATCCCGTAGCTGGTCTGCCGAAAGTAAATGCTGTGCGACTCGACGCTGCGTCGCCGATAGCCCGGTCTTATGAGGGAACATTCCTGAGCTTGCTGTGGCGCATCAGCAAGGCTTGTGCAGGCCGCTTCGATGAGGTCCATATAGCGAAGGGCCTGGGGCAAGCCCCAATGCTTTGCCGTGTAGTCGAAGATTCCATCAATGTCGCGCTGGGCTCTTGGGCCGAGGCGGAACTCAGCCATGCTCAGCGATCTTGCGCTTCTTGAAGGCGGCAAAATCAAACCGTTCCGGTTCGCCGCTCTGCTCGCCTTCGATAAGTGCCTGGCGGATCGTCTCGATTTCGAAGCTGCGTTCCTGTTCACGCCGGATCAGGTCGCGGATCGCTTCGCTGTCGTTGGTATAATGACCCGCCGCGATCTGGGAAGCGATCCACGCATCCTGTTGTTCGGTAAGGGTAATGGTCTTGCGTACAGCGGCCATCTGGCCCTCCCTGCCGCCCGGAAGGCGGAATAAAATCATACTATTGGTGCAATTTAGTGATTCGACGGGCCGGGTGCAAGGTGCCCTCAGTCACGACGGCATTTTCGATAAGCGGTCATCCCACAGCCAGAAGAATGTTCCATTCCGTTCCCGTGCGCACGATCTGCTCGACGATGGTCGACGCGCAGTCGCCGGGGATGAACAGCCGCGTCTTATACTGGATGATTTCCGTGAAACAGCCGATCGATTTCAGCCATTCTCGGCGAGTCGGCGGGAAGTCCCGGATTTCAAGCCGCCGACTTCCATTCACATGCGCCCAGACAAGCCGTGCGGAGTCCATTCCGGGGACAGGAACACCCTCGCTGTTGCGCGCTCCCGCAATCATCTCGGCGGGCGACAAGGCGATCGCCATCTCGACCCCGAACGACCGGGCCACTTTCTCAAAGCCGCTTGGCGAAATGATGCGGCCAAGGATCGAATTGCCTTCGGCGTCCGAGACGCGCCAGACGCGCAAATCGTCGTCGGGCAATCGGTTCCAGACGGGCAGAAGCAGGCCGGTCGCCATGCTGATCGTTTCGACATCGATCTTGGCCCGCGCCTCCTCCACCTCGGCATTCCAGAGTTCTTCAAACTCATTCTTGGCGATCGGTACCCAATGGCTCTCCTTGAGGGCAATATCCCGGATGCGCTCGCGGCCGGTAGGCCGTACCAGTTCCCACATGGCGATGGCGTTGCCCTCCCCGTCCATGATGCTCCAACTGGGTCTTTGAAGGGCAATACGGCCCGACCGCCCATTCCGCAACCATGCGGCGGCCTCATTACCATGTTCGCGTATCAGTTGGGCATAGCCGGTCGCCCGGCGCCTATAGTGAAGTTCGAATCGGCTGAGGCGCGTCTCCGCACCGGTCACCGGATCACGGCGAAGGATTTGCTCATCAAGGAGGACCGTCCGCTCCGTCTGGATCGTTTCAACCCCGACATCGAGCGTTCCAGCATCGCGCGCGGCATCGATGCGTGCCTGGATAAGCGCCAGATATTCCTCGAAGATCGCATTCTGGGTCTCGATACGGAGCGCCAGGAGCCGGTTGAGCCAGCGCTGGATCGGGGGAAGGTCGTCGACCAGCTCGCCTCTGTCCCTGTCGAGCAGCTTGAGCCCTGTCATCTCCACGAACGTCTTGAGGGATGTGCTGCTCAGCTTGCCCCGGTAGAGAAGCTGATACCATTGGATGAGCGCATCGCGGGCATAATCGCTTTCGAGATTATCCGACGGGTCGAAGAGATTCTGTCCGCCTGTCTGTCTTTGCCCGCGGGTCAGGGCGCCCAGACTATCGAGGCGGCGCGCTATCGTGCTGATGAACCGCCGCTCGCCGCGGCAATCGGTGGTGACTGGTCGGAAAACCGGCGCACTGGCCTGGTTTGTACGATTGGACCTACCCAGCCCCTGGATGGCGTTGGAAGCGCGCCAGCCTGGTTCGAGGAGGAAGTGGATGCGGCGGCGATCTGCTGATTTGCAGTTTCGGTCCGCATGGTAGCTGCGGCCGGTGCCTCCAGCGTCGGAAAAGACCAGTATCTGCTTGCCGCCAGCCATGAAGGACTCGGCCTCCACGAGATTGCTTCGTCCGCCACGCCTTTCGACGCGCTGACGCCCATTGGCTTCAAGAACCAGTCGCCGCGTGCGCCCTGTCACCTCGGCAACCTTGTCAGTGCCGAAATGGCGGATGAGTTCATCAAGGGCCAATCCGATGGGCGGAAGTGCACAGAGCCGCTCGATCATTTCGTCTCGGAGCGCCAATGCCTGCTGACAGAAAACAGGATTGCCATGCTCGTCGAGCATGAGTTCGGAGCGTTCGGTATCGTCGCTTCCCTTGATGATTTTCATCATGCGAACCGGGAAGGCGGTCTTGAGATAGTCGATCATGGCCGCACTTGGCGAAAGCTCGATATCAAGATGCGCGCGCTCATCAGCCGACAGGCTGGCGAGGCGGCGGTCGAGCATCGCCTCTGCCGTCGTCACCAACTGCACGATGGCATGATGCCCCGCTTCAACTTCGCGGGATACCGCCCCGATCAGACTGGGCATTTTCATGGCGATCAGGAGCTGGGCGAAGAAACGCTGCTTGGCGCTTTCGAAGCGCGACAGGGCTGCTCCCTTGGCCTGCGCGTTGAGGGCCTTGTTCTCCATGCGGTCGACGATATTGGTGAGCGCCAGCACCTCGTCGAGATTGCGATGGATGACCTGCCATCCGTCGGCATAAGCGTTATAGATCTCGATCTGCTCGAGGCTCAGCGGATGTTCGAGGGGATCATATTCGACGCCACTGAAGGTGAGTGCGCGCGCCGTGTAGAGGCCGAGCGCCTTTAAGTCGCGGGCAACGATCTCCATGGCGGCAATGCCGCCTTTTTCGATGCCGCTCATGAATGCGGCGCGGTCGTCGAACGAGGTGCCAGGCCCCCATAGGCCAAGGCGAATGGCATAGCAGAGATTGGCGGGATCGGTCGCGCCTGTCGCCGAGACATAGAGGATGCGCGCGCGCGGACGGAGATTCTGGAGCCGTACACCGGCAAGGCCCTGCTCGGAGCCCTTCTGGTTTCCGAACTGTGTTTCCGTGCCTGCGGCATTGGCCATTTCATGGGCTTCATCGAAGCAGATGACACCCTCGTAATCATCCTCCAGCCAGGCGAGGAGCTGGTGCAGGCGTGAGGTCTCATCATGGCGCTGGGATCGCAGTGTAGCATAGGTGAGGAAGATGATGCCGCTTTCTATCGCAATCGGCGCACCGAAGGGGAAGGCATCGAGAGGCTGGATATCGATGGGCAGCCCGCCAAGCGCAGCCCAGTCGCGGCGGGCATCCTCGATCAGCGCAGCACTTTTCGAAATCCAGACCGCCTTGCGTCGCCCGCGCGACCATTGATCAAGGATGCAACCAGCGACCTGCTGACCCTTGCCGACGCCGGTGCCGTCGCCGATGAAGAAGCCCATACGATATGCCACGCCATTGGCGTCGGGCGTCAGCAGCGTGCCGGCATCGTTGGGAGCATGGAGTCCTGGAAGATCGCGCTCGAATGCCTGGCCTGCATAGATCAGCGTTTCGAGCTGGGCATCCGACAGCGCAGCCACCGCGCATCGCGGCAACATCGGCACATAGGTTGGGAGTGGCGGGATGATCGACGACATCGCGATCGATTCGACGAGCTGATCGGGATGCGCCTTGGCATCCGGGATATCCATCCTGGAGAGGCGCCAGGGCACATAGATGCCGATCTGATCCCCGGCAGGCAGCGGCGCTTCCCGGACCGTGTAAGCGAGCGGCTCGACCGTGCCATCTACTGCGGCGACTGGCTGGGACTTTGGTCGCGGCATTGGGGACCGCGTGCCTGATGCGAAAAGGGAACGAACGACCGGCTTCGCACCAAGCGTGGCGATCATTGGCCTTGCCTGACCAGGCGCTGGATCGAGCGGCGAATCAGCCGACAACCGAGGCGGCAGCACGAGGATATGCGGAAGGAGCGCATCCAGATTTCTCACGGTTACTCGATGGGGGGTGCCACTCCAGCCCTTGTCGTAGACGATCAGGCGAACCGGAACGCTGGTGCCATGTTTCGCGAAGGGGCGGCCCTGGATCGTGATTTCGACACGGGGCGGCACGAGGTTTGCGACCGCCTGATAACCAGTTCGCGCGCTGCCATCATGGGCAAAAGCGGGCGACATGATCGCAACGCAGCGTCCAGCAGGCGCGAGGCGAGCAAGAGCCGAGCGAAGATGTCGCGCCCCGGCATGACGGTCCTTGCCCCTGCCTTCGCTGCGCGCGAATGGAGGATTGATGAGAACAATGCTCGGCCGTTTCCCCGGCGGGAGCAGGTCGTCGATGAATTCGGCATCATGGCAGGCAACGTCGCGGTTCAGCGCCCGGCCGAGCAATCCCGCCCGAACCGGATCGCGTTCGTTGAGCATGAGCTCTGCACCGGCAAGCTTTGCGAATACGCCGAGGAGCCCCGTCCCCGCGGATGGCTCCAGCACGACATCGCCCGGTGAAACTGCGGCAGCAAAGGCTGTCAAATAGGCGAGCGGGGCGGGCGTTGAGAATTGCTGCATGTCGATCTGCTGCTCGGACCGATAGGTCTGTGTCGGCAGGCGGCCGATCAGTCGGTCCAAGGCTGCGAGTGCGCCTGTCGGATTCTGCGGATTGCCAAGATCAATGGCACCGTCGAGCAAGGCGACGACCTGTGCGGTTTCGAGGGCATCATAAGCCTCGCGGAGCGACCAGGCGCCGGTGGCATCGCTCGCCCCGAAATGCACTTCCATGAGACGCGAAAGGCGCTGGCGAGCGATGGGTTGTCCTGTTGCGATCAGGTCGACCAGTGCTTTGACGACAGCGGCGAGCGTCCAGATTTTCTGGTCAAGCGGATCGGAACCGGCCTCAAGGGCCGCGAGAAGCGAACGGGTCATGGGGGAACTCCTGGAAAGCGCAAGGCTCAATGCCAGCGCACCTCACCCCACCCCCTTCCTCCTCCCGGACGGGGTGACGGCACGCGCCAAGGGGCCGAAGCTGCGTGGGATCAGCTCCGGCCCGAGCGAGAGGTCAGGCGGCTTCGGGCAATTCGCTGCCTTCATTCGCCCCGCCCTGCTCGCCTTCGTCATTGGGAGACGCTTCGTTTTCGGCGTCACCGGCAGCACAGTCGCCATCATCATCGAACCGCATCGCTTCGGGCACCCAGGCGAGGGCCTTCTCCTTCACCGCGGCTTCAACGATAATCTGCCCGCCGAACAGCTTTTCAGCGGACAGGGCGAGATCATGCTTTTTGGACGCCCCGTAACGACTGCGCAGCTCGACACCCCCGACTTCTTCGAAATGAGCGAGGATTGTCGGCTTGCTGACTCGGTCGAAATAGCGTCGCGCGGTCGGCCGCCACCATGCCGCGACATCGATTTTCAACTTCCGACCAAGATGATCGAGCATCGCGCTGCCGGAGCCACCGGCGGGTATCGCATGAAGGGTGCGCGCGATCGCGTAACCGAGCCACGCAGCGCGTGCTTCCTCGGGAAGAGCGCAAAACGCATCGTAGCGGTCCGTGATGTCGGGCGATTGGGCCCAACTGCGATCGAGGCCGGCCTTCAATTCTTCCCAGTTCTCCGCTGCGGACGTGTCGCTCTCGAAGCCGGGCACGCGCAGACTGGGAGCATTGGCGCGCAGCTCACTGGGCAGATCATGGCGGTACCCGAAGGTGGCATCGACCATGAAGAAGGTGCCAAGGTCGAGCGCGAAGTGAGGATCGCTGGCGACATGGACGCGGAGCAGTTCGGTCTTCATGATCGCCAATTCGTCGGCGAGGCGCTGGCTGATCGGCGATCGAGAATCGCCCTCCTCGACGGGCTCGTCATCAGGTTCGACATCCAGGGATAGGTCGGCCTCGCCCTCTTCATCTTCGACTTCAGGTTCCGGGATCGAGTAGAACCGCTCATGCAGCCGCGGCACGCCGTCCTCGCCGATAAGCAGATAAGCGAGCGATTCGGCCTTCTGATCTTCCGTGAGAACTGGTGGACGCTCGTTGAGCGCCGTAAATTCGGCTTCAAGCGTTTGGATGACCTCCAGTTCCTCGTCGGAATAGCCGTCTTCGTCGGCATTTTCCGCGATCACTTCCAGTTCCTGCTCTATTGCCCGCTGGCGGTCTTCCTCTTCAGGGGTCAGCGGCACGGGTTCGGCGTCAACCTCGTCCAGGGCCATGACGTCCATATAGGGCACCCGCGTGTGGCAGACGACCCGAAGCTCGCCAAAGCCATTGCGAGCCTGGATCTCTGCGGCTGCTGCCTGCATCCGTTCGTCTGCGAGGCGCTCGACAATCTCGCTGTCAATCCAGTTCTCGTTGGCCGCGTCGGAAAAGAGGTCGCTGTCGATGCGACCGCCGGCAGCGACATAAGCATCCCGGCCGACCAGCAGCGCCTTGGGATCGCTGCCGCGGTAGAAGCCCGAGATCAGGCGCCGGCGAATTTCGCCGCAGTTGTTCGCTCCCCAGCCATCGCTCAGTTCCTCGAATACCGTCGCCTGCCGCGTCGTATCGCTGATGGCGGCATAGGCCTTGGCGACATCAAGCGTGATCTTGCCATCGGCGAGGGCATCGAAGATTATATCGGCAAGACCCGCGAGCCGGAGCCTGCCGAGTACGAACCGCTCCGTGACTCCAAATCGCTTGGCGATGTCGCCGGGCGTCTTCTTCTCGGTCTCGATGATCGCCTGAAATGCCCTGCATTCCTCGGCCGGCGTCATATTGAGGCGCCGCAAATTCTCGATGAGGCTGATCTCGACCGCGTCATTCTTGTCGGTCAGCACCATGACGGGGACCGCATAATCGGCTTCGAGTAAGCCCTCTTCGATGAGCGCTTGAACCTGTTTCAGGCGGCGGCCGCCAGCGGTGATCCGATATTCGCCCTTTTTGCGCGCGACCGGCAGCCCGATGAGGTTCTGAATGACGCCTTTGGCGAGGATGCTTGCCTTGAGTTCCTCATCGGCAACGGGATCGCTGCGCTTGCGCACATTGGTCGGTGCGACGGTCAGTTTGGACGCGGGAACAAAGAGGATTGGTGGCTTCTGTGTCATGGCAGATTCTCCGTTTCGCGGAGCGCCCCGACAATCAGGCCGCTAACCGCATCCACCCCGCCTCCACCTTCCCTCCTGCGCGCAGCAGATCGTTCCAGTCGGTAAAGGGCGCCGGCGGCCAGAGGATCTCGATCTCGCGTCTCGGCCAGGCATAGCGCTCCTGCGCTCGTTCGACCGCGCGGCGGCCGGCGAGATCATTGTCTGCAAGGAGAATGAGCCGGGTCACCTGTTCTGGAACCTCGATCCTGTCTAACCGCTCTGCCCCCAAGGTTGCCCAGACGGGAATGCGAAGGAGCGCAGAAGCGGAAAGAGCCGTTTCGACGCCCTCAGCCAGACCAAGCACATCTGTGGCGGGAAACAGGACCACAGCCCCGTGACGGGGCCGCCCCAGGGTTCGCTTGTGCTTTATCATCGGGGCGGGGCGGCCGTTGGGCTGGAGGAATATGCGCTTCACCCCGAAAAATTCCCGGCGATGGGTGATGGCCGCCAATATGGCAGGCATGAAGCAGACAGATTTGCCACCCCCGAACGGCGTGGCGGGATGGAAGCGAAGGGCCGGCGTGCGCAGCGCGATTTTCCTGCTGGCCAGATACCGCGCGCCCGGCGTTCCCGACAGAGGAATCGATTGCTGCCAGACCCGGCGGGCGGCAATATCCGTCCGGCCAGATGCATCGTCCCGTCCGCTCGATGCTTGCCGGATGGACGCGATATCGCAATTCTCGCGTCGCAGCGCGCGGAATATCTCGGCGATCGTGCAGCCGGCGAAGCATTTGAAGAGAAGGGTCGATCTCCCACAACGGACAGAAAGGCTTGGTGTTCGATCGTCATGCGCCGGGCATCGACACATGCCGCCGCCGTTCGACCATGTACCTCCGAGATGGCGAACAAGGCGTTCGCCCGCTCGATCTAGCTGATCGTTCATCGGCCTCTCCCCGACTCAACGTTCTCGGGAGGCGGACAACGCGGCGACCAGGCGAACGCGCTACGGAGGTGTCGGCGAATTTTGGCGCGATTTACGCCAGAAAGCTCCGCGATTTCGGCAACCGACATCCCATGATGGATCCGCAAGATCAAAATGGCGCGAGTGATCGGGGGCATTGAAGCGATAAGTTTTTGACGCTCCAATGGTGGATCAAGAAAAGCGCCTGCGCCTTTCGCATCGCCCCGCAATGCGCCGAACCGATCGAGTCGCCTCTGTGCCCCGCACGATGCCGCACCGGCCGGAAGCAGGCGATCAGCCAAGGTCAGCTTCAGATCATCGAATTCAAAGCGATGGGCCGCAATATAGTCCTCCATTCGAGCAAGCGCCGCATGCGCGCGGTTTCTTCGGGGTGACGACGGGTAAAGCCAGCTTCGAAGCCAGGCTGGAAGCGTGAAGGTGAGCATGGGGCCATCCGGCATTTTTGAAAAATGAACCTCCCCAAAAGGGACGCCATTCCTCGCCTCCCCCTCTCCTCCCGCTCGCACGAGCAGGCACAGCGGAGTATTGCTTCCAACAATGCGCTCAGCCCAGAGATGTTCGCCACCAGCGGTTGGCCGATTCAGGTGCCGTCAAATTGGCGACTTATAAGGTTGATTTGTTTGACATTTTGATGACACTCATTTCATTCCGAAACGCACCGGCCGATCTCGATTGTCCTTGATGCTTGATGTGGCCGGCATGGATGAAGGTTGAACCCTGTCATGCTCGGCAAACCCATCGTTCCCGACTTCACCCTCTATCGGGACAGGCTGGAGAGCCTGACCCCCCGGCAGTATGAATGCTTAACCTGGGTCGGGAGAGGCCTGAAAACAAAGCGGATCGCCCTCACCCTGGGCATTTCTGCTGGCAGGGTCGACAAGCATATCTTAGACGCCCGGGGAAAAATGGGCGGTATGGGACGGGATGAGGCGGGCATGATTGTTGCCGCCTATGAAGCTAGCCTGGGGAACGAAACAGGGGGGCAATTATTGGGCGCCCAGTTATTGGGCCTATTCCCGTCGCCAGAAGATGGGCCTTCTGCACTCGCTGATGACGATGTGGATGCACGGTCCAGGCGAGACGGACGGCTTGTAGACGAACAGGGAGCTTATCCCTCGTTAGACAGAACGTTATCTCCTCTCGGTCCTGTGCCGCTCCGCCCTGACGGGAGGCAAGGCAATGACCTGAAACGATCCCATATCCTGACCATTATTGCGGTCCTCGCCGCCGCGGCCTTGGCATCGCTGGGCTCGGCGGTTTCACTGCTCACGACGTTCGATACCCTCGCCCGTCATTAGAGCAGCATCCGAAAGCCCAAAAATTGACGCGCATTCCAGCGGAGTGCGGGAAGGAACAATCATGCCCAAACAACGTCACGCTATAGCTCAATCACTTGCACAGCGCCTGTTCGCTGCCGAAGAAGCCGTCGACCTGGCGGCCGCCCGCATGGCCGAACTCCATGCTGCCCTGCCGCTTGCACGTCTCGACGCCCGTGTCGCGGCTGCCGTCGGACAGGCCACCATTGACAGCTCCGCAGCGGCGCAGGTGCTGATCGCCCGGACACGAGCGCAGGTCATCGAAATCCATGGCAGTCTCAAGCAGGTCAGTGACGACATCGGTCTTGGCGAAACCAGCTACGGCGATCTGTTGAAGGTGGCTGTGGCGAACCCGACGCCGGTGGAGAACCGCCTCCGCGCTGTCTGACGGCGGGCGAGCCACATCGTTGATAGAATGGACTGGGAGGCGTCATGACACGGCAAATGGTTTTTCTCGGCCTCCTCATAGTCAGTTCGCTCTATGCAATGATCAGAGGCGGTCGCCCCGAACAGATCGGAGCGACCGCTCTTCTGGGGAGCGCGGGCCTCAGCTACGGACTCGCCCACCCTGCCGGCGTTCGCTTCCAGCATGTCGAAGCGGGCATCTTCCTCGTGGACATCATGGTGCTGGGTATTTTCCTATGCCTATCTTTGCGAAGTACGCGCTTCTGGCCAATCTGGATCGCGTCCTTGCTGCTCTCGGAGGTGATCGTGCACATAGCGCGGTTCGCTGTGCCCGATGTGGTGCCGATCGCCTATATGAATGCCGTGGCACTTTGGGCCTGGGCAGTACAGGTGATGCTCATCGCAGCCACCTGGCGGCACCGCGACCGATTGCGGAAATGGGGTGCGGACAGGTCCTGGCGAAACTGATCGGGATTGCTCACCCGGAACATGCGCAGGAATTTGCCGAACTTCTGCTTGGTCGGTTCGGCTCGTTGCCAGAGGCGTTGAATGCCCCGGAAAATGAACGGATCAAGGTCCTGGGCGGACGGTATGTCGAGGATATTTTCTCGTCGGTGCGCGCGGCGATCAACATGGTTCTACACGGTCAGCTGGCGAAGAGAACGTTGCTGTCGAACGAGCCAGCGGTTCTGGCCTATCTCCGGGCTGCGATGGCATTCGCGCCGACGGAGCAGTTTCGTGTGCTGTATCTCAACGGGACCAATGAGCTGCTGGCCGACGAAGTCATGGGGATCGGGTCCGTTTCGTCGGTGCATGTCTATCCCCGAGAAGTCATGAGGCGATGCCTCGAGCTTGGGGCGACAGCCATCATCGTCGCCCATAATCACCCATCGGGTCGGCTTGAGCCCTCCAGGACCGACCAGATCATGACGCGAAACATCGTGGAGGCTGCCAGATCCCTCGGCGTGGCCGTGCATGATCACATCCTGATCGCACGCGGAGGAAGCATGAGCTTCAGGAGGCAAGGCCTTCTGTAAGGACCGGTGCGACTGTCGCGCCATTGCTCAACATCACTGCCGGAAGGATAGTGAACGGAAGGAATTATATCCCATGCAGCAATCGCCTGAAATCCTGATGGAAATGTGTCGGAAGCTCGTCGCCATGCGCAAGATCGTCGGCGATACGCTGGGGTATAATTTTTGCGCCAATCCAATCTGCGACATGCTGTTCGAACTCTACACTGCGGAGCGCGAGGAACGATCGGTGTACCTCTGGTCGCTGTGTATGTTTGCCCATGTCCCACTCTCCACCGCCTTGAGGAAAGTGAAGGCCATGGAAAGGCAAGGTTTGATCATTCGCGAAACCGCGCACCGCAACCGGCGCCGCGTGCGGGTCAGGCTGACAGCAGAAGGCAACGATGCCGTCGAGAAGCTCCTCGATCAGCTTGTCGGAATTGATCGGACGGATTCGGTTGGAGCCGATCCGACTTCGATCCTGGTCGAGTTTGCGAGGCGCGAGGCCCGGCATTGTTGAGCGTCCTCAATGGCTCGAAGCTTTGTCCAGGCGATGTTGATCCGGCGCGCTTCATCCCTCTCGACCGAGCAAAGGATGACAGCCAATGTTTTGGGACCGCCGTCAATGAGGCGAACAAGCGCGTCGCGCTCACTCGCGGTCAGCCTGTCGATTCCCGAAATCGCGATCAGCCGCGGCTTGTCCTGCATGAGGAGCAAATGCTGTTCGGGCGTCACAACCTGATTCAATGGAAGGTGGATGAACTGGATAGCAAGTTCATCCGCGATAGGCCGAATGATTTCGGTGGAATCTCGGCCAATGGGAGCCAACAAGATCAACGGTTGCGGCTTGTCCGTGGGTGCGTTCCAGATCCGGATCAGTTGCGCTCCGAGATTATTTTTCAAGGCAACGTCAAACATCTCTAGCCTGGTTATGGAAAGCCCGAGCGCCTTGCCCGCCGGTAGCCATGTCGTCAAGCGCGCGGGAAGATCCAAATCGGCTTAACTCGCCGCTCAACCCAACGGCTGTCGTCGGAGCCACAAGTTCCTGGTACGTATGGAAAGGCGGGTTTCGGGATTACGCGCGCGCACCACGGCATGTGGAACCCGCCCATGGTGGGCCAGTGCGAAATGCTCGCCCCCTTAACCGAAATCGGCTTGGTACACCAAGATTGAATTCCGGGACGCTTGCCCTGATGCACATTCCACCTTATCTTACCCTTGTCTTACTTTGGAGGGTGCCATGGGCGTGCGGGAACGGATTACGACCACGGTGTCGACCAAGGGACAGGTGATCCTGCCCAAGGCGATCCGTGAGCAACGGCATTGGCCTGCCGGTACGAAGCTGATTGTCGAGGAGACGCCGGAAGGCGTCCTCCTGAAACCTATGCCCATCTTTGCGCCAACCGATATCGATGCCGTTTTCGGATCGCTGCGGTCGACCAAGCCTGCTCTGTCCATCGATGCCATGAACGCAGTCATCGCCAGGGAAGCGAAGCGACGTGCGCGGGATTGATACCAATATCGTCGTGCGGCTGCTGACCGCTGACCATGCGGATCAGGCGCAAGCCGCCCGGCGCGCCATTGAAGGTAAAGAGGTTTTCCTCGGCGTGACCGTGCTGCTGGAGGCCGAGTGGGTATTGCGCGCGGGATATGATTTCGAGCCCACCCAGATTGCCGGCGCGTTACGCGGACTGGCCGGCTTGCCGGGCATGTCCGTGGAAGAACCGGCCCAACTGGCATTGGCGCTAGAGTGGATGGAAAGCGGCATGGATTTCGCCGATGCCCTTCATCTCGCGCGATCGGGCCATTGCGTGGATTTTCTCACCTTCGATCGCAAATTGGCGAAGCGCGCCAAGGCTTCGAACGCAATGCCGGTCGTCATTCCGTAACTCTACATCTGGCGATCGGTATTTTCCCAAGGTTCCAAATGGGGCGGATCCCTGCGGGGCAAGCCCCATTCTTTAGTCAGCGCAGACGCCCCATCCCATTGCTCGCCGTGCGGGAGTGCTCACCGTCCAGTTCGACGCCGAGGAAAGAACGCTCGCAGAACTGCGCCGCTGGCAGGCCTTTCCCAAGGTCTGAGGAGTCGCGGAAACAGCCGAAGAGAAGCGCGGTCTTCTCAGGCGAATAATAGGCATTGGGCTCCGCGAGAGCAAGCGGATAGATGCGAAGCCTCTAAATATAGGCATCGCGCTGGCTGGAGAGCGATGAGGCCCACACCACCTTTCGGCCCAAAGCGTTTTCGAACCCCTTGATGGTCTTCATCGCCACGGCGAAGGCCATTTGCTGATGGAACTGGGGACTGCCTTCGTCCGGCCAAAGCCCGAATTCAGGGAGAAGATCGGGATGGTTGGGGTCGATCGGCGCGTAGAAGATCTTTGCCGGCGCAGCGAAATCCACGACCTCGACATATTCGTTGGTGGGACCGCAGGCGAGCGGCGCCTCATAGCTTCCTCATAGGGCAGCGAGATGACCGCATTGTTGATGAACGCGGTTTCCGGCGCGAGGCTGGCCGGCGGGTCGAAGGCATAGACGCGGAAACGACGCGCAGTCGGCTTGGGATAGGGAGACTTGCTCATCCCCAGATCAGCCTGACGTGTATGGAACCACCGTTCATCCGCAATCGCCCCCTTCGGCATGCTTGGCTGGAGGGAGAATAGTACAAATATCGAGCGAACGAAGAGGGATAGTCCAAGGCGGATGGAATTAATGTCTGGGCAATGCCTCTCGTTCGCGAGCTTTGGCCACCCTCCCTCTACAGATGCCCGATTGCCGCGATTTTCAAAGAAAACCCCGCCGGAGCAAGCTCAACGACGGGGCGAGGTTCAGGGAGTGTCGATCCAAAGGGGAATGGAGCGACCCAACAAATCTATGCCGCTCGCCGCGCATTTCAAGCCCGATTGGGGAAGTCAGTTCATTTCGGATGCGATTCTTGCAAGGTTCACGGCTTGCTCCCCTCTCCTTCGATCCGGCAATCGCGCCAACCTGTGTCGTCTTGGGGCACAAAGGCGACAAAGTCTTCATCGATGATCAAGGTCGCCAGAGGAGATTGGAACTGCCGTCCGAGAGACGATCGGCGACTGAACAGGGTCAGTTGCCTGGTGTCCAGTTGAACCCTTGCCTGCTCACCTTCGATCCGCAGCAGGAAGCTGCGTCCCTTTGCGCATCGCACATGGAGATCACCGCTCGAGTTGCCTGGTGTCCAGTTGAACCCTTGCCTGCTCACCTTCGATCCGCAGCAGGAAGCTGCGTCCCTTTGCGCATCGCACATGGAGATCACCGCTCGATCGGTCTGCATTGGCCCTAACAGGGGCGAGATGTGAGGCAACGACAATAAGGATCATTGTCAGCCCAGCCCACGATGTTCTGCGCATGACCCAGGCTCCGATAAAAGATTTCCGTTTAATCTTTGGTCGAGTGGCCGGTTCCACCATCCAGCGCATTGGCGATCATTGTCGCCATGGTTTCTTCCGCACTACTCCGCACGCCGGCATCTTTTGACGCCAATTCGTTGCGCAGCCATTGCGGAGCGCGTTCCAGCGCATGCAAGAGCGATTGTATTTTTTCGTCCATTCCCAAAGCCTATGACGCTCCTGTCTTCAGTGAGCAACAAGCATTCCTATTCGAGGGCGCAGCACAAGGCGGCAAAAGGCCGCCCCCCCGTCCCTGAGACGGGCCGATCGCCCGCCTCCGCTCCGGTCAGGTGAGGCATTGGCCGAGCGAAATAGGCGAACGGCCTGTGCAAGATTACCGGTAATCAATCATGAGATGCATATGAGTCCCCCCATGACTGGATACCATGGATTGGCGCTATGCCGAATTGGGTGCGTCAAGCGCTATCGCAATAACCTCACGGCGGGCGATATTCACGATTTTCTCCCTCATATCTTGTGAGCAAGGCAGTCTGAAATCGTCCGTAAGTTATTCCATCACCTCGACATGAAATACGATCTTGGAGTGCAACCAAATCGCAATATTTACATTTGATCCTGTTGCGCGCAGATAGCGGCAACACTCCTCTCTCCACGGGTTCGCAAAATGGCCGAAGAAAATCAGACAGACCTCACTGCTCTCACTGTCCAGCTCGTGAGCGCATTTGTTTCCAACAACACTGTTTCCAACAACACTGTTGCGAGCGACAGTCTTGCGGATCTGATCAAGACGACCCGCGCAGCGCTTACCGAAAAAGCAGCTCCGGCTGTGGAGGAGCCTGCTGCTGCGACGTTCACGCCTGCCGTGTCGGTTCGCAAGAGCCTGTCGTCGCCAGAACACATCATCAGCCTTATCGACGGCAAGCCTTACAAGACATTGAAGCGCCATCTTGCGGCAAATGATCTCACCCCCGAACAGTATCGCGAGCGCTACAAGCTGCCGAAGACCTATCCGTTGGTGGCGCCGAGCTATTCGGAATCCCGGCGCGCCGTTGCGGAAAAGATCGGCCTGGGCAAGAAGCCGGTGGCCGCGGCCAAACCCGCAGAGGCAGCCCCTGCCCCGGCAACCGCGCCGAAGGCCAAGGCGGCGGTGAAAGCAAAGGCACCCAAGAAGGTGGCGACCGCTCCGGCGAAGACGCCCGCTAACGCAGATGTCTCGCCTGCTGTAAAGGCTGAGCCCGCCGCGGCTGCCTCGCCGAAAGCCGCAGCAAAGAAGGAAGCGCGCAAGCGCCTGTCGATCGCGGCTCCGAAGGCGGATACGGCTGATGCGAAAGCCGAGGCCGCTCCTATAGCTCCAACGTCGAAGGACAAGCCCGCTGCCAAGAAAGCGGCCGTCGTTCCCAAGGCAAAATCCGTATCCAAGCCCAAGTCGTCAAAGGCTGCGCTCAACGCCGCCGGCTCGCCGGTTGGGGCCGATACCAAGGCGGCCGAACCCGCTCCGGTGAAAGCCTGACGCATCGCGGGGCGGGACTTTCGGTCTCGCTCCCCACCAGCATTTCCAAAACCAACGGTGCGCCAGTCGGTGGAGCTTTTGCTACGCCAAAATGGGCGCGCGATTACTGTTTCGCGCGCCCATTTTGATCGCCTCTTATTTTTTCTTGCAACGGCAATCCTTGCCGCATTGGCAGTTCGTGCATTTGCATTGCTCGGAACAACGCTTGGTTTGATCGTCGGTCATGATCGTTCTCCTTCCGTGAGGAAAACTAGATAGCTTCTAGTAGCATCATGCGATTGAACGCAGCGGCTATATTCGCTCCAATGTTGTTGCGGGCAGACCGAAGGTCCGCTTGAACACCCGGCTGAAATGCGCGGAGTCTGAAAAACCCGCAGCGTGCGCCGCTTCGGTCAGCGATCGACCTTGTGCATAAACTTCCAGCGCCCGCACCAGGCGAAGCCAGAGCAGATAGGTTTTGAACGCAAGCCCCGTCTGCTCGACGAACAGATGTCGAAGCCGGCTTGGTGACAGATGCACGCCGCAAGCCGCCGCCGCACTATGCAGCGATTTATCGGGATGCAGGGCGATATGCTCGATCACTTTTTGGACGCACGGGTCCGGGAGCAGAGTTGGCCCCGGCGGCGCGAGATACTCGACTACCACTCGGCCAACGTCCAGCAATGTCGCCACCGGGAGCCGATCGTCGAACGTGCCCCGAATGGGCTCGACGATGTCCAACAGATCGTCCGCCTCCAATTCTGCGAGAACTTGCCCGGCGAACAACCTGCGTCCCAATGCACGCCCCGCCCGACTTTCCGGTTCGATGAAGATGAAAAGGAGCAGTCCATGTGCCTGAAAGCGGTGGAACGCGTCTGCCGCCACCGCGATCGCCGACGCATTGATGGTGATTGTCCCGCTGGTGAGGCTAAGAGCACCCGACAGGCAAATCGTGATCTGGATCGCGTGGTGCGCGTGAAAGTCGGCGTCACCAAAGCCTTCCGGTGCCTCCAGCACCCAGACGCTCATGCCCTGCGCGACCGCCAGCTTTGCACGCCCTATCGCCATGGGCTGGAATCCTATATCCTATCACGCAGAAGGCCAGCCCATTTCGGCAAGCACAACGCGAAAACGCGCCCCCCTCCCCGTCATTCAGCACCGGTAAAAGCGCACGGGAGCGATGTCTCCCAGGTCAAAGGCAAGTTTCCGGAGGGGTCGCGGCCCCGACGGGCTTGGGAACCAGATGTCGGGGCCGTCCTGCCCCCTAGGACAGGAAGCGCCAAGATAGCCGCCAAGCACCATAAATAAAACAAAAATTTCAATGATTTGCAGATTGAAACTCTTAAATCTTGTTCCGCGAATTAGTTATGCCGATGATGGTTCGCCCATAAACCGTCCACTTTGGACATAGACCCGCCACGGCAAGTCATCCCCATGCTGGACCCCTTCGTCGAGTCTGCGGCTTCCGATTGCGGACGGTGATCTTCAGGCCTTGGGCGTCACCCAAACTTCGACCGGCGCAACGAACTTGCCGGGGGCCGGCTTTCCGACGTTCACCCGATCAGCCGTCACGCGTTCGCCGTTTTCCAGATGAAAGGTGACCCAAGGCTTGGGCATGCGGCCGAACGTCATTTTCTGGATTGGCTGGCCCGTTGTCGAATTCATGATGGTGGCTGTGATACTCATCTGCGGGCTGGTAGCGTCCGCGCGAGCAAATCGTCTATCTGCAAATTTGGTTTTCCACAGAATTCTGTCTCGACCCAAGCACGAACCCGCTCCGCGGGAGGGTCGCTTGGGGCGTGGTAGTGCGGTAAATATGGGCCTTTAGCGGGGCGAGGTTACCCTCTGAGGTTGGCAGTTCCTTCAGCGAAGAGGAACTTGCCATGACTGTCTCGATCAACACCGCCCCGATCAGCCCGCTGCGTCAGCGGATGCAGCACGACATGATGATGCGGGGTCTCGGTCCCCACACCCAGAAGGATTATATCCGCCATGTAAAGCGTCTGGCCGCCTTCCTCGGTCGCCCTCCCGACACCGCGACGGAAGAAGACCTACGCCGTTTCCAGCTCATGCAACATGAAAGTGGAGTCCGGCCCACCACCATCAACGGCACGGTATCGGCGCTGCGTTTCCTGTTCACGGTCACGCTCAAGCGGCGCGATCTGTCGCGGTCGCTGGTGATCACCCGCATCGTGCCCCGGCTGCCGGAAGTGCTGAGCGTCGAGGAGGCCGCGCGGTTGCTCCAGGCCGCACCAGGCATGAAGTATAAGGCGGCGCTGGGGGTGGCCTATGGCGCGGGCCTGCGCGTGTCGGAGGTCGCCCACCTCAAGGTCGACGATATCGACAGCAAGCGCATGCTGATCCGCGTCGAACAGGGCAAGGGCGGCAAGGATCGCAACGCCATGCTCTCGCCGCAGTTGCTCGAGCTGCTGCGGATGTGGTGGCGCGAAGGCAGGACGCGCGGGGTGCTGATCCCGCATGGCTGGCTGTTCCCGGGCCAGACTGTCACCGACCCGATCTCGACCCGGCAACTGCACCGGGCGGTCCAGGAAGCGGCCGAGGTGGCTGGCATCCGCAAGCGCGTCAGTCCCCATACGCTGCGCCACAGCTTCGCCACGCATCTGCTCGAGCAGGATGTCGATATCCGCGTCATCCAGGTCCTGCTGGGGCACAGCAAGCTGGAGACCACCGCGCTCTACACCAAGGTGTCCACCCGAACGATCCACGCCGTGTCGGGTCCGCTCGACCAACTCATGGCGCTGATGGAGGGCAAGGCGTCCACGGGATCAGCCGGCGCCGGCTGAGCCGGTGCGCCCCGACCTTGAGGTCGCCGACATCTTCCGGGCTGCCGGGCCGACGTACCGGGCCGCGCATGCAGGGCATCTCAGCCTGCACCAGCTTAAGGTGATGTCCGCGATCGAGACCTGCCGCACCGCTGCTCTGGGCGGTCATGTCGAAGCCTGCGAGGAATGCGGGCACTGGCGGATCGCCTATAACAGCTGCCGAAACCGGCATTGCCCCAAATGTCAGGGCGCCGCCGCGCGCACCTGGCTGGCCGAACGGGAGGCTGACCTACTCCCCGTCGGTTACTTCCACGTCGTGTTCACACTGCCGGCCGAGGTTGCCGACATCGCCTGGCAGAACAAGGCACTGGTCTACGATCTGCTGTTCCGGGCGGCGTCGGAGACGATGCTGACCATCGCCGCCGACCCCAGGCATCTGGGCGCCCGGATCGGCATCACCGCCGTGCTGCACACATGGGGATCGGCGATGACCCACCATCCGCATGTCCACATGATCGTGCCGGGTGGCGGCATCGCGTTCGATAGAGCCCGCTGGATCTCTTCGCGTCCGGCCTTCCTCCTGCCGGTGCGCGTGCTCGGGAAACTGTTCCGCCGGCTCTTCCTTACCCGGTTGATCGCCCTCCATGACGCAGGGCGGCTCGCCTTCTACGGAGCCATGACCGGTCTGGCCGACCGTCGAACCTTCCTGCGGCACCTGGCGCCGGTCGGCAAGAAGCGCTGGGTCGTCTATGCCAAGCCGCCTTTTGCCGGACCGGAGGCGGTGCTCGCCTATCTGTCACGCTACACCCACCGCGTCGCCATCTCGAACCGGCGTCTGGCCTCCTTCGACGGAAGCGGCGTCACCTTCCGCTGCAAGGATTATCGGCGGGACGGTGCTGAACGCCACCGCATCATGGCCCTCACCGCCGACGAGTTTATCCGTCGCTTCCTGCTCCACGTCCTGCCGCGCGGCTTCCACCGCATCCGCCATTACGGCCTGCTCGCCAGCGCAGCCCGCAGGGATAATCTCGCGCTCGCCCGCAAACTGCTGGCCGTCCCGTCGGAGCCAGAGGTGCCAATGCCCGAAACCGCACTCGACACCTGCCCACCATGCCCGTGTTGTGGCGGGCGCATGATCGTCATCGAGACCTTCGCCCGCTGGGGTCAGCCACGGGCGCCGCCAAGGCCAACCCTGCCGATCCGGGAGCCCGTCTCATGACCCGGCATGATCAGCCTGTCGCTACGGCCCCGCATGTCGCGCGGTGGTCAACCAAACGACATGCGCCCGGCCATGGCTGGGCCGGTGTCGGCTCCTGGCATCATCACGGTCACAACGGCGAGCACGCCTCTGGCGCATCCCAACACCAGCCGTTCCGCCGCCCTCGCGCGTCCATCTGCGCTCCTCTCTTATCCAGCCGAACCAACCGGAAGCATAAATCCCCATAGGGCAACCTGCTGGAATCGCGGGTTCCTGCATGGGAGGCTTTCGTACGCAAGCGCCCGAAACCCTAAACCTTCTCGGCCACTCAGCTCCGAATTTTTCGCTTCCAGGTCCGGTCGGTCCGCTTTCTCATTTTCCAGAGCCGGGGCTAGCCGTTTGCGGTCGGGCCGGTTCCGAGCGACAAAAGCGGGTTAGTTGCCCTTTGCGCTTCCTATCGATGACCCCCTCTGGAAGTTACTGCGCCAAATGAGAATCCCGTTAGCTGCGGTCCAGAGCAGTTCTCACGGTATGACGGAGAGGCTGTCCGAGCAGGCGGCGCACATTTCAGTGATCACTTGCTGTTGACGCATCTGGCCACCCGCCGCCTTCAAGCGGCGGATGGCATTCTTGCAGCCGGACGAGTTAGTTCTTCCTACCCATGAAATTGTAACGCAGCGTCAGCATTGCTGCACGCGGCGCACCGGGCAGGTTGAGGTTGGCGCTCGTGCCATGTCCCGACACGATATAATGTTTATCGAAGATGTTGGTGACATTGACCTGGGCGGTAATCGGACCCAGCCGATACCAGGCCATCGCGTCCATCGTGAAATAGCTGGGCAAGGTGACGGTGTTGGCCGGATCGGCGAAACGGTCGCTCACATAATTGCCGCCTGCACCCAGACCGAAGCTGTCACTGAAATCCTTGGCGATCCAGGCATTGGCGGCATGGCGCGGCGTGATGGTCGCGCGCTTGCCGATCAGGGCCGCATTTGCGGAGTCCACGATCTTGGCGTCCAGATAGGCATAGCCCAGGATCGCCCGCCAACCATTTTCCAGATTCACTGTGCCCGACAGTTCGATGCCGCGCGTGCGCTGCACACCGATGGGGATGAGTACGGTCGGATTGGCGGGATTGGCGGCCTTGATCCCCGACCGGCGCAGGTTGAACGCAGAAATGGTGGTCGCGAGCCGGCCATCGAGGAAGCTGAACTTGGCGCCTACTTCCTTGTTCTTGGTCTTTTCCGGCGCGATGTCGGCATTGTTGGCCGCGATGGAGAAGGCTTCGCCCGAGGGCTGGAAGGAGCGGCTCCAGGAGACATAATAGGACTGGCTCTCCGTCGGCTGCCAAACCAGGCCCGCGCGCGGGCTAGCCTTGGTGTCGGTGCGCGACAGGTCGGAGCGGCCGGGCAGATGGTCGTCCGTGGCCTGCTTGAACCGGTCATAGCGTGCGCCGACCAGCGCCTTCAGATGCGCGCCGATCGACACCAGATCCTGCACATAATAGCCGAGCGTGTCGAATGTACCGCGATTGTCGGCGGTCAAGGCGCCGTTGGTCGTGATGACAGGTAGGACTGGATTGAACAGATTCACGGTCGCAATGCCGTTGCGCGAATGGGTCGCGACATCCTTGATCTGCCGCCCGACCTCGACACCGAACAGCAGTTGATGCTCTATGCCGGCCAAGCGCACCTTGCGGGTCAGTTCGAGCTGGTCGAACCAGCCATGTTCGTTGCGGTCGAGCGCCGACCGGTTGAGCGAGACCGTTTGCGCCGCTTCATTGACCGTTCCCGGCAGCGTGTTCTGCCGGTCGAGGCTATAGTCATAATAGCGGAAAGCGTTGCGGATGCTGGTGTCTTCATCGATCTTATGGGTCAGCGTCACCGTACCCGAATAGACCTTCGACTGGCTATAATCGTCCTTCCGCGCATTGGATGAACCATAATAGGTGGAGCGCGGTACATCGACCGGGCGTCCCTGATAGGCCGGAATGCCGAAGTCGGTTACGCGCCGGTCGCGCAAATAATCGCCCTGGACCAGCAGTTGGGTCCGCTCGCCCAGCTTGAGCGAGACCGATGGCGCGATCGTCTCGCGCCGAAGGAACTGCTGGCTGCGGAAGCTGTCGGCCCGCTCGATCGCCCCGGTGAGGCGATAGGCGGCCATGCTGTCCTCCGGCGCGATGCCGATGTCGGCTTCGGCGCGGCGATCATCCCAACTCCCATAGCTGACGCCGATCTCGCCCAGATTGACGCCAGGCTTCTTGGTCACGCGGTTGATGAGGCCGCCCGAAGACCCCCGCCCGAACAGGACCGAGGCTGGCCCCTTGATGACTTCGACGCGCTCGATATTGGAAAGGTCGCGGAAATAGAGGGCATCGTCGCGCAGACCATCGACGAATTGGTCGGCAATAGCCGAAAAGCCCCGGATTGAAACCTGATCGCGCTGACCGTCGCCATGGGAAAAGCCGACGCCCGGCACATTCTTCAGCACATCCTGCATAGACAAGGCGCGCTGGTCGCGGATGACGGCCTCGGTCACGACGTCAACGGTCTGGGGAATGTCCTTCAGCGGCACGTCGATCTTAAGCGCGCCAACCTGTTTCGGCGTATAATCAAGGCGGTCCGCCGTAACGACGATATCGGACCGATCCGCTTCGTTCGCGCTTGCATGGATGGGAAAGGCGATGGCGGCAAACGCTACCGTGGCGCGCAGATGGCGCGATGCAAGCTTGGAAAACATGGGTCCCCGATACAATTTACGACAATGGTGATATTGCGAGGCGGTCGCATATATATGACGCAAGAACCTGTCAACGCGATCCTTTGATGAACAATTGCTGACTGCCCTGTTCAGAGAGGCGCCAGAGATGAGCCGCAATAACCCTGCTCGTGGAGACGAAATCGTCTGTGGAGGAAGTAAATGATGATGCGCAAACCCCTGATGGCCCTATCGCTAGCCGCTTCGATGCTTGCCGGGCTTCCCTCTCTGGCCCACGCTCATGATGGCAGAGGGAGCTGGTATAAATATGAAGAATATCATGATGACGGCGACGACGATGATGACGAAGACCGTCCGCGTTACCGCCGCAGCTATTATGAGGAACGGGACTATCGCCGCCCCCGCTACGCCGAACCGCGGCGCTACCATTATCGCGAGCGGCGCGATCGCTGCGGCGGTAGCGGCACCACAGGCCTGTTGCTCGGCGGCGCGGCAGGCGCCCTGCTCGGACGCTCGGTCGATCGCTATGGCGATCGTGCGCCGGGAACCATTATCGGCGCGGGCGCAGGCGCTCTTCTGGGCCGCGAAGTCGACCGCAATTCCGGCTGCTGATCGGCATATTGCAGGCGCAATGAACTGAATTTCCTCCCGTGACGGGAGGTTCTGGTGCGCGGAACCGCTTGGTATCCGCGCCCTTTTGGGATGTCGCAGCAGAGATGGCAGGGTTCAGATCGAGTTCAGCGCATCTGTGCTTGAATGCCAGCCTATCCCTTCCGCTGGATGCGGACAGGACGAAAGAATAGGAGGCAGGGGATGAAAATGCTCCGTAAGGCGGTCCTGGGTCTGGCACTGGCAGCATCCATGCCGATCAGCGCCACGCCTGCCGATGCACGCGATCATCATCGCTATTATTCCCGTCATTATGACGATGACGCAGCGCTCGCTGTGAGCGCGGGAATAATCGGCCTGGCGATCGGCGCGGCCATTGCTTCGGATAGACCGCGCTATTATTACGATGGCGATTATTATTATCGCGAACGATATTATCGACCGCATTACCGGTCATATAATTACTATTATTATGACAGCTATCCGCGTTATTATGACAGGCGTTGGTATCGCTATAATGATCGCCATTGGCGTCATCACCGCCGCCATCACGACCATGATGATGACGATTGATGCGAATGACCGACCGTGATCGAATTTCGGTCAGCGATTTAGCCAGGTGCTTTGCTGGTCGAGTTTGATGCTGTCGGCAACAGGATTTCAACGGTGAGACCCACCGCTGCTGGAACGACGCGGGCGTTACCGCCATGGGCAGCGGCTATGGCGGCGACCATGTTAAGCCCCAAGCCGTAGCCCGATGTCGATCGGCTATGGTCGAGCCGGGCAAACCTCTGGAAGATCCGTTCGCAATCGCCGTCCACTATGCCCGGACCGTTATCGGCAATGGTGAGCGCCATCTGCCCATCCCGCGCTTCTGTCGAGATGGTGACGTCCGTGCCCGGAGGCGTGTGTGCCAGCGCATTGTCCAGCAAATTGACAAGGCATCTTTGAATGAGTTGCCTGTCGCCGCAGATCGCCACTGGAACGATCGCCAGCATGAGTGACCTGCCCGCTTGCTCGAAAGCCGGCCGAAAAGCCTCGGCTATTTCCTCAATGACATCGTGCAATTCCACGGACTGGAAACGGCTGCGAACCGTCTGGCCCTCAATCTCGGAGATTGCCAGGATCGACGAAAACAGATCGAGCAGATCATCCGCTTCGCGGATCGCTGCTGCGAGGCGCTCCTGCTGAATGGGCTCCGTTGATGTTCGCTCCGACTCCTCCAACCGTCCGCGCAGCCGATTGAGGGGCGTTCGCAGGTCATGCGCGATATCGCTGGAAACCTGCTTGAGGTTGTTCATCAGCGTCTGGATACGATCCAGCATGCCGTTGAGGATCATGGCTAGCCGGTCGAACTCTTCGGCCGAGCCATCAAGCGGCATCCGGCGGGACAGATCGCCTGCCATGATCGCTTCTGCCGAACCCTCGATGCTGGAGAGCCGGCCCCTGACCAGTCGGCCCAGCCCGATCACCGCAGCGGTGCCCACCGCGAGAATGAGGGCGAAGGCGCTCAGGAATAGCGCCAGCAATTTCAGGTCCATCTGATCGACAACAGCCCGATCGGCCGCAACGACGAGACGCCCCCCTCCGGGAAGCGGCGCGTTGATGGCCTGGGCCATGGCAGGCCCCCCATCCGGCGAATGGAAGGGAACGAACTCGCTCCATCCGGGCGGTGGTACATTCGCCACAAGCGATCCAGCCCTGCGCCGCCCGGATGCGTCGGTCACAATATAGCCCATGCCCCGGCCCTTGCTGTCGGCACCTTCCAGATAGCTCACATCTTCGGGCGTGGCATGGTTGTCGAGTGTGTTGACCAGATCGACCAGCGCTGCAAAGCCATGATGCCTGTGATGGGCGAGCAGGGCATCGGCCTCGGTCCTGATCCGCTGGTTGATCTGGCACTCGATCTCTTCATGAACGAACCTGTAGGTGGCAAGTCCCAGCAAGGCGATGATGAGGCCCGAAGTGATCGCGACGCCCAGCGACAATCCCCTGATCGAGCGGGGCATGATCCTATCGGGCATGGGAATCGATCATATAACCCGAGCCTCGCACGGTGCGGATCGCGTCATCTGGGAAGCCTTCGTTGAGCTTCGATCTAAGTCGGCTCATATGGGTTTCGACGATATTGGTCTTCGGATCGAACCCGAAACTCCAGACGCGATCAAGCAGCATTGTCCGCGTGACGACCCGGTCAGCGTTGCGCAGCAATTGTTCGAGCAGGTTGAATTCGCGGGGTTGAAGATCGATGACCCGATGATCCCGGCGCACCTCCCGGCGCAGCAGGTTCATGCTGATGCCGCCAGCCTCCAGCAGGGTGACAGTTACGCAGGATGGAGGTCGACGCCCCAAGGCATTGAGGCGCGCGACCAGTTCCACAAAGGCAAAGGGTTTGATGAGATAATCGTCGGCCCCGGCTTCCAGTCCGTCGACACGGTCCTCGATAGCTGATTTGGCGGTCAGCAGCATGGCCGGCGTCTGGCATCCCTGCGCGCGCACCATGCGCAAGAGCGAGAGGCCATCCAGACCTGGCAGCATCCGATCCAGCACCAGCACGTCGAACCCGCCTGCCGGAATGACGCCCAAAGCCTGCTGTCCTTCAGGGATGCATTGGACCTGATGCCCCAATTCCCGGAGTCCCCGCGCGACATAGGCAGACGATTCCAGATCGTCCTCCACGAGCAGAATCTTCATCGCTCACCCTCGCCATGGTTGAGGTGGGGGTCGAGGGACCGAGATGACGCCCTGATTGCCATTGCTATACAATTTCCCAATGTTGCCATTCCGTGCTGGACCGACCCTACAGCAAGTCTCTATCGCCGCAAATGATAACAGTTCGCATTTGCAGACGAAGGGGCGCATATGTCAGGTAAAAGAATAGCAATTGGTCTAGCGGCGGTGGCGACCGCGCTATCGACTCCTGCAATGGCCGGCGAACCGCTGTTCGGCTATGTCTACACCACGGACGTCATGCCCAAGGGCAAGACCGAGATCGAACAATGGGTCACGCTGCGCGAGGATCAGGCCAACGGCCATTTCCACGACGTCAAGCTGCGAACCGAGGTCGAGCATGGCATCACCGACAATTTCCAGATCGCCGGCTATCTGAACACGAGCTACATCTCGGCCAACCGCAACAGCGTCGCCGGCACGACCGAGGGCCTCGACATCCCGCCGGCGCATGATCCGGCGCGGCCCTACAATAAGTTCCGCTTCGATACGGTGTCGGCCGAAATGATCTGGCGGGTGATGAGTCCTTACAAGAAGCCGTTCGGCCTGGCCTTCTATGTCGAACCCGAGATTGGCCCGCATGAGCGCGCAATCGAACTGAAAGTGATCGCGCAAAAGAATTTCCTCGACGATCGGCTGGTGCTGGCCGCCAACGCTTTCGTCGAGTTCGAGCATGAGGAGCAGGACGGAGAAGTCGAAAAGGCGACGCAGCTGGAATTCGATGCGGGCGCATCCTACCGTTTCCGCCCGAACTGGTCCTTCGGCCTTGAATATCGCAACCATAATGAATTTGTCGGCTATACGCTGGGGCACGGCAGCCAGGAGCATACCGCCCATTTCGTGGGGCCGAACATCCATTATGGCAGCCAGAAGTGGTTCTTCACCCTCTCCGTGCTCTATCAGATCCACGCCAAGGGCTATAATGACGAGCAGCGGGACAATATCGTCAATGGCCGCATCTATGGCGACGAGCATACCCGTTGGGACGGCATCCGCCTGAAGATCGGGAGGGTGTTCTGATGTCGGCTCCCCGCGCATCCCTGTTGGCCCTGGTCCCGGTGGTGCTGGTGGCACCGCCAGCCCATGCCGCCACCTACCTCACCGTCGAGCAAGCGCAGGCGCTGATGTTCCCCGGCGAAACACTGACACCCGCCTTCCGCCCGCTCAGCAATGCCGACGCAGCAGCGATCCGGAAGGCCAGCGGCGTGTCGCCTCTCAACCGGCAGCTCAAAGCCTGGCGCTCTGCACGCGGCGGCTGGCTGATCGTCGATCAGGTCGTCGGCAAACATGAGTTCATTACCTTCGCCGTCGCCCTCGATGCCTCCGGCGCCGTGCGCTCGGTGGAGATCATGGACTATCGCGAAAGCTATGGTGATCAGGTGCGCAACCCCAAGTGGCGCGCTCAGTTTGCGGGCAAGCGCAACGGTGCCGCCTTGCAGCTCGACAAGGACATCAAGAATATCTCGGGGGCGACCCTTTCCTGCCGGCATGTCGCCGACGGGGTCAAGCGGTTGCTGGCGACCTATGCTATCGTCCTCGCCGGATAAGCTCGTCACCCGTTGCCAGCCCTGGCTGGGAACTTTTGTCGAGATCAGTGTAGCTGAAGCCGACATGGGAGCGGTTGAGGCCGCGTTCCGGGCGATTGCTCATATCCATGCGTGCATGTCCTTCCATAGTGCCGACAGCGACCTGGCTCGTCTTCGCTCCGCCCGGCCCGGCGAGACCGTGGCGGTGGACGAAGAAACGGCGGCGGTGCTGCGGATGGCGGTTGCACTGCATGAGGCGACCGATGGCTTGTTCGATGTCGCGGTGGGACGTGCGCTGGTTCGCAGCCGCTTCCTACCGCGTGAGGGCATCGCCCATCTTAGCCGCTATACCGGCACGACCGCCGATATCGAGATCATCGATGATCGGCATGTCCGATGCAGGAAGCGGCTGCTGATCGACCTTGGCGGCATAGCCAAAGGTCATGCGGTCGATCGCGCCGTTGCGGCTTTGCAGGCCGCCGGTGTCCGGGCGGGGCTGGTGAACGCAGGCGGCGATCTGCGGGCCTTCGGCGAGCAGGACTGGCAAGTGCAACTGCGCGATGCCGACGACGTCGTGCGCTATGGGCTGACCGTCCGAAATTGCGCGATGGCGAGTTCTGCCAATCTCTTTGACCGGCACGCAATCCGGGGAACGCTGCACAGTCCGCATGTCGGGCGGAACGGCGCGCCTGCACTCATCGATCATCGCGTGACCGTGCTTGCCGACAAATGCGCCATTGCCGATGCCATGACGAAAGTGGCCATGGTCGACGCGGATCTTGCCGACAGGATATTGGCAACGCGCAACGGTTATGTGCTGCGTCCCTCGATGACCAGGGAGGCAGCCTGATGCCGCGACGTCGTCACGATTTAAGCCCCGATCGCAATGACGCCGATGCACTGATGAAAATCATCACTTCCGTCGGCGGAGAAACGGCGCACTGCCTCGCGCTCGTCAGCAGGTCGGCATTCCCGACATTGGCAAATGGACGGAGGTGGCCGGTCTCAATGAAGGATTTAGTGGCATGAGCAGACGCCCTCCCCAATTTTCGACACGCCTACCAAGCTGGCAGAAATGGCTGATCTACACGAGCTTTTCCTTGCTCGTATCGGCGGGCGTTTGCTGGCTCGTCCTGGAATATTTTGTCCGCGTTGATGGCGAGTTCGGCCCGGAGCGAAGTCCGTGGCAACCCACGCTATTGTCGATCCACGGCCTTGCGTGCTTTGCATTTCTCGTGGCGGTTGGCGCCATGTTGCCTGTTCATGTACGGCTGGGCTTACTGGGCAAACGCAACCGCAAAAGCGGCATTGCCACAGGCGGTATCATCCTGTTCATGGCACTGACCGGCTACGGACTCTATTATATTGCGGACGACAGTCTGCGCGCCTGGGCAAGTACGGTTCACTGGCTCGGCGGGTTCACCACGGTTCTGATCGTGAGCGGCCACGTCTGGCTCGCGTGGAAACGTCCTCAGGCCAAGCGCAAAGCCGTACCTATACAGTTGAAGAAGAATCTGCCGATCGGCGAAATGCCAGTACCGGAACCGCAACTGGAGGCGGCAGAATGAAGTGGAACTGCTTTGGGTGAAGTGAAGTTTTACACTGCCTCGACAGCCGTCATAGTGCGTATTGTCGCCGCCACCATCTACCCGCAGAGATCAGGCAAGGTGGTTATGACCAGCAAGAACGTCCGTGCTCATCTCATGTGAACATTGGCTGTGTCCTGCCGGCCTGCGTTGAGTTCAAATCATCAGCTTTCGGGTAGCTGCGCTCCAGGTTGCTGATGTGGCGTCGGGTGCCGAAAGCCTGCGGAGGAATGACCGGTTTCGGGGTATGGATGCGGCAGTCTGAATGCCTTGGGTTGGCGTGCAGCCGCAATTAAAGGTTCTGGCTCCCCGAAGCGGCGAGGAGCCAGGCAACCTCAAATTTCTGTGCCCTCTGCTAATGTCAGTGCGTCCTCCACATCCACCCCGAGGTATCTGACCGTGCTTTCGATCTTCGTGTGTCCAAGCAGAATCTGGACGGCGCGGAGATTCCCGGTCGCCTTATAGATGATCGATGCCTTGGTCCGCCGCAGAGAATGGGTACCATAATCTTCACTGGGCAGGCCAATTCCCATGACCCATTCGTCAACAAGGCGGGCATATTGCCTCGTGCTTATGTGGGCAGCGTGATCAGTGCGGCTGGGGAAGGCGAAATCCTCCAGGGAGCCACCCCGCAGTTCGAGCCATTTGAGGAGGCTCGCGCGGGCGTCGTCCATTAGCTCAAACTGAACCGGCCTCCCGGTCTTTTGCTGAACCACGGTGGCCCGAGTTCGAATTTTCCGATCGCAGACGATGTCGCTGATCCTGATCTTCACCAGGTCGCAGCCGCGCAGCTTGCTATCGATAGCGAGATCGAAGAGGGCCCGGTCCCGAACGCGTCCGTGCTGATCCAGAAAAAAGCGTATCGCCCAGATCTGGCGGGGCTTAAGCGCCCGCTTCGCGCCAACCTTACGCCCGGCGTTCCACGATACTCGCTCGCGAACTGCGGGATCAAATTCTGATAATCCCATGACACTTCTCCAATAGGCCGTGATGGCCGAGGGAAGAACGCTTCAGATTAGGCCGACCCATTGTCGCCATTCAGCCGCCGATTTTTGATCTCCAAGTGCAGACCAGCGGCTTTCGCCTCGCTAGTCGCCGTTGGCATCGACCGTGAAAATCATCGTCTTGCCGCGTGACGCTGGATCCCATCCAGCCAACAACGCCGCCCGTACCCCCCTTGCGGCAATCGCGTCGTTGATGTGGGAACGCCCTTTGGGCAATCCTTTCATCAGGCGCTTGGGTGTTGGAAATTCGAGCACGGCATCGCGCGGCATACCCTGCGCGCGCAATGAGACAGTCATGCCCTTCCACCCATCGTCAGAGGATAGCCGGGGCTCGCTCAGGAGCTGCCAATCAAATTTGGATCCGTCGATTTCGACGGTGCCGCCAAGGCTACGGGTATTGGACATGCAACGGCCCTAGCATGCCGATGGCGGCACTTCATCCTTTTCACTGATGGTGCAGCGTCTTCTCGAACCCCTCATTTGCCTTCGTCATCTTGACGAGCCTCCTGAGGTGGCTGCGAACATGCCGCTCGAACCGGACATCGTCATAGATGCTCGTCGCCGGGTATTCGTCCTGGCCGATCAGTTCCTTAAGGCGTCTGGCGAACGCGGCCTGTTCATTCGTGCAATCGACAGCCTTCAGCACGCGGCAAACCCACTCTTCCGCAGCGGCCTTGTCATAATCGTCCCGCGCCTCATAGCCGCGCCGGTCCGCCGCAGCCTGATCTAGCCTCGATGCTTCGAACCGGCGCTCCAGCCATTTGCGGACCCGTTCGCCATCCCACGGTTTCAATGCTTCTGTCATCGCTGTTTCCCGTCCCGATTTTTTAGCAAGCAAGAGGCCGATTTTCGGCAAAGGGCCGATCTATGAACTTACCAATATGATGCCGGCGTTCGCATCGCTATAGCCGAACCGAAATCAAGGCAGTTAAATCGATCTATGGCCCGCAAGCGTTCGAAACACGATCCCTTTGATCATCTTCCGCAGGAAGACGAAGCTCCAGTAGCGCCGGTGGCCTGCTGGCTATGCGGTCGCCCGACCGGCAAGACCATCGTCTGGCATCATCCCATACCCAAGAGCCGCGGCGGTCGCGATGTCGTGCCGATGCATTCCATCTGCCAGCGAACGCTGATTGCCAATTTCACCAATTCCGAACTGCAGCGCCACGGGATGGAGGTGGCGGGTCTGCTGGAAAATCCGAATGTTCGTAAATTCGTTGACTGGGTCGCGAACAAGGATCCGGACTTCACGGCGACCATCGCAAAGAAGCAACGCTGATTGCGCTGATCATCGGCGCAATAGGGCCGCATTCGTGTACAAGCCTGATGGTCACGGATGGGTTTGAACTGGAGCGGGTATGTCCATCAGCGAGTTCTGCCGTTCAAAACTGCGAAGCGTCAAATTTTCCAAGCGCGGCCAAGATGAAGCCGAACACTAAAGGTGACTTTCTACTTCGGAAAACGGCCGCGAGAGGACATCATAAAGTTCGGTGGCAGCAAAGCCTGCAGCAATGAGAGCGAGGACCAAGAACACACCAAATTGGAATGCCGCTGACCAACGTCGGCTGCTCTCCAATTGGCGTGCGATGCGAGCATCTGCCTCCATTCTCGGCCGTGCTCGACGCTCACAGGAAGATTCAGGGTCGTTCGCAGATCGGGGGCGGGAAGCCAAGCGGGGTTCGTTGATTATGACCGCAATGTCGATCCTGTCTTGCGCCTGTATCCCGAAAAAGCGATTCTTGCGCCAGACGACCCGACCAATAATTGTCTGTCGTCCACGCCGGATTTCTACATAAGTGCCGCGATCAGGGGCTTCGTCAGACGCGACGAGTGCGCCACCGGAGGACAGATTGTGGATGACCACTTCGATCCAGGATGCACCCACGTGCATCCGCGCCGGGATCAACACTGGGTGACGTGTTTCGCGAGGCTTGTATCCTATCTGTAATGCCCTGAGCACGCCGCAACCTCTCCCAGATTTGTCGCTGCTAAACGATCATAGTGTACAAAATGCTAAGAAGTAGTGGATATCGCCACGCGTTCGCCGTTGAAAGGGTGTCTATTTCGCGACCGCGCGGCCAACCGTATTTGGCAGAAACACTGCCAAATGGCACCAAATCGGCGTCAAGGTGATCGAGGACCAAATCCATTTGATCTCTTCCTGACCCTGTGCAAAAAACTCCAATGTATGACGGGACTATCACCATAGCGCGAATGGTCGACCCTTCTTTGCCGTACAGGGACCAATTTTCGATCTCCAGGTCCGGAAGGGCAGCTATCCGAACTACGGACCTCAAAACTGGCCGTTAGCCGACACCATATAGATTCTGGCTCCTCGCAGCGGCGAGGAGCCAGAAAACTTCAGATTTCTGTTCCCTCTGCCAAAGTCAAAGCGTCCTCCACATCCACTCCGAGGTACCTGACCGTGCTTTCAATCTTCGTGTGCCCGAGCAGGATCTGGACGGCGCGGAGATTTCCGGTCGCCTTGTATATGATAGACGCCTTGGTTCGCCGCAGGGAATGGGTACCATAATCCTCGCTCGGTAAGCCAATTCCCGTGACCCATTCATCGACAAGGCGGGCGTACTGCCTCGTGCTTATGTGGGCGGCGTGGTCGGTGCGGCTGGGGAATGCGTAATCCTCAAGGGCGCCACCTCGCAGTTCAAGCCACTTGAGGAGGCTGGCGCGAGCATCGTCCATCAGCTCAAACTGAACCGGCCTGCCGGTCTTTTGCTGAACGACAGTCGCCCTTGTTCGAATTTTCCGATCACAAACGATGTCGCTGATCCTGATCTTCACCAAATCGCAGCCGCGCAGTTTGCTATCGATAGCGAGGTCAAAGAGGGCTCGATCTCGGATTCGTCCATGTTGATCCAGAAAGAAACGGATCGCCCAGATCTGGCGAGGCTTGAGCGCGCGCTTCGCACCAACCTTCCGTCCGGCGTTCCACGATACTCGTTCGCGAGCGGCGGGATCAAATTCTGATAATCCCATGACACATCTCCTGAGGCCATGATGGCCGCGGGAAGAACGCATCACAGAATGGCCGACCCAAAATGGCTGCTCAGCGACGATTCTCGCTTTCCCGATTCCTAACGTCCGTTCATCTTCCAGTGTGTAATGCACGTTCGGGCGAACGGCCCGGCTCCTTCAACTGCCATGCTACGCATAGAAGCGACATTTCCCGCTGTCAGCATAGGACGAGTTCATATCTCCGAATGCATGATCTGAGGGATGCGCCGCCCTTCTACGTATAGAGAAGCAGGCAAGGAGGATTCGAACCATGAGACGCCATCTGATTACAGCTACATTGATGCTGTTATCGACCGCAGCCAGCGCAGCCGCGCCGATCATCGTGCATCGCGATCCGGGCTGCGGCTGCTGCGAGAAATGGGCAGCGCAGGTGCAGGCACAGTTCGGCCGTCGCGTAACGATGATCGACGATCAGGCAAGATCCGCATTCCAGAAGGCGCGCGGTGTCCCCTCAACGCTCGTCTCCTGCCACACCGCCGTAATCGACGGCATGGTGTTCGAAGGCCATGTCCCGATCGCAGACATGAAGCGCGTCCTCGCCCAGCGCCCCAAGGGGGTGTCGGGTCTTGCCGTCGCCGGGATGCCGCTCGGTTCTCCCGGTATGGAAGTGCCGGGCCAACGTGCCCAACCCTATGTCGTCACCGCCTTCGGCGCGGGCGGTACGCGGATATTTGCGCGTCACTGATCCGGCGGTTGAGCTGATCGAGAGGCTCGGCTAGATAGATACGGTCGTGAAACGCTTGTTCGCATCCCTGCTCCTGCTCGGAGCCCTGTTCGGCCTCTTCGGGGCTGAGCTTGCCTATGCACGCGGCGCGGTGCTCGCGACCGTCAGTGCGCCCAAGGCGATGACGATGGATGCGGACTGCATGGCGATGATGGCCAAGCAGCAACCCGCGCCCGAACAAAAGCCCTGCAAGGGCCTCACGCTTGACTGCATTGCCGCCATGGGCTGCGTCGTGCCGCTAATGGCGACGGACCTTGGCGCAGGGCTTGCCGAGCGCATCCTTTATGCCGCACCTGATTTCTGGGCCGCGACCAATAAGCTGGCCGGCCAGACCTTTGCCCCTGATCCCGAGCCTCCCACGACCCTTGGCTGATTGAACGATCGCGCCTGACTGGTGCGCGCTTTGCTGCGCTCGGGCGACGCGATCCCACAGTCATTTCAGTCTAAGGATATTCGTGATGTTCAAGTCGATTTCGGCTGCCTTGTTGGCAACCCTCACCCTCGCGGCCCCCGTATGGGCCGCAGACCGTCAGCCGACGTCTTCGGGCCACTGGGAATGGCGATCCGTGCCGCAGCCTGGTCCCCGCGCCGTGGGGCCTGCCCGAAAGCATGTGTGGATGCCCGATCATCCGCAGATGGCCAAGTGCGACTGCGACATGATGGCGACAAATGCCGCCGATTGCATGAAAGCCATGCATGACGGCCATTCCAGGCCATCGGCCGGCTGAAGCGAGCTTCCCGGCCGATAAGGAAAATAATCGTGGCCGGGCGCGTGGCGCCGGCGCAGCCGTGGTGGTTGTGTCGGCGCACGTTGCCGCTCCGACCCATCCTTGCGCCGGGCAGCTCTCGATCGGGAGTTCTCCATGCATCGCCTTCTTCTTGCCCTGCCGCTGCTCGCGAGCACTGCGATGGCGCAGGCCGAGCCTTTGCGCTTCGACGAGGCATTGGCCCGCGCCGAGGGGCAGGCGCCATCCATTCGTGCGCGGCTGCTCGAAGCCCAATCGCGCCGCGCGGCCCTACCTGCCGCGGATCAGTTGCCCGATCCCAAGCTCGGCGTCGGCATCGACAATTATCCCATTTCCGGGCCACCGGCAGGGAGTTTCGTTGAGGACAGCATGACCATGGCGCATATCGGCATTTCCCAGGATGTGCCCAATGCCGCCAAACGGCATGCCCGCAGGACACGCGCAGCAACCGATGTCGCCACGGCGGAAGCCATGATCCTGTCCGAAGCTCGGCGCGTGCGCGTGGCAACGGCGCTGGCCTGGATCGACCTCGCCTATGCAGAGCGCCGCCTGGCCGTGCTCGACGGCATCATGGCACGGCTTGGGAAGCTCCAGACCGCCGCCTTCACCAGCGTCGCTTCGGGGGCCGCGCGACCGGCGCAATCGCTTGATATTCGCCAGAGCCTCACGGCTCTGGAAGATCAGCGAAGCGAACTGCTTGCCGATGAGGGCCGGGCGCGGGCGAACCTGGCGCGCTGGACCGGCATGGAATCACCGGAGGCAGATGGCGACCTTCCGGCCATTGCCGTCAACCCGGATATGTTGCGCGCCGCCATCATCCATCATCCGGATCTGGCAACTGCTGCCGCGCGTACAGCGCAGGCGCGTGCCGATCTGTCGGTCGCACAGGCTGACAAGCGGCCCGACTGGGCATTCGACCTTGCCTATCAGCGCCGGGCCGAGCGCTTTGGCGACATGGTATCGGCCGGCGTGACGATCAGCCTCCCGCTATTTTCCAGCAAACGGCAAGACCCAATGATCGCGGCGAGTGCCGCGACCGCTTCGGCCGCCGTTGCGCAAGAGGAGGATTTGCGTCGGGCGCTCCAGGCCGATCTCGAAGCAGGCCTCGCGGATCATGATATGCACCATGACCAATGGCGGCGTGCAAAGGATGTGCTGCTGCCTCTGGCGCGGCAGAGGGCCGAGCTGGAGACGGCGAGCTATGCCGCCGGACGCGCGGGCCTTCTCGACGTGATCCAGGCGCAGTCCATGCTGGCTGAGAGCGAACTACAACTTCTCGAACGGGAAGCCGCCGTTGCGCGCGATGCGGCCCGGCTGACACTGACCTTTGGGGGGCAGGATCAATGATTTCTCTTATGACACTCCGAAGCGAGCTCGTCCTGGGCGGCGCTGCCCTGGCCCTTGCCGCCGGCGCGCTGGGCTATGGGCTGGCCCGCTGGAGCCAAATGGACGCGCCTCCCTCAACAACCGAGACGGGCCGCAAAATCCTCTACTGGTATGATCCGATGGTGCCTAGCCAGCATTTCGACAAGCCTGGTAAGTCCCCCTTCATGGACATGGCACTTGTCCCCAAATATGCCGGTGAGGGCGAGGATCAGCCCGGCATGGCCATCGATCCGGCGCGAACCCAGTCGCTAGGCCTTCGCGTCGCCGAAGTTCGGATGGGTAGCCTTTCCTCAAGCATCACCGCAACCGGCACGATTGACTTCAACGAGCGGGATGTCGCGATCGTGCAGGCGCGGGCGGCAGGATTTGTGACCCAAGTCTATGGCCACGCACCGGGGGACATGATCGCAGCAGGCGCGCCGCTGGCTGCCATATTGGTGCCGGAATGGGCAGGCGCGCAGGCGGAATATCTTGCGGTCCGCCGGATCGGCGACGCAGCCCTCACGCGCGCCGCACGCCAGCGGCTCACCTTGCTCGGCATGCCGGCCGGAACGATCGCGTCGGTCAATCGCACCGGCCGCGCCCAGACGGTCGTGACGGTTTCCACGCCGGTAGGGGGGACAATCAAAGCGCTTGGCGTCCGCGCCGGTATGACCGTCGCCGCAGGCCAGACTTTGGCCGAGGTCAATGGCTTTGGCTCGGTCTGGCTCAATGCCGCCGTTCCCGAAAATGTCGCAGGAAAAGTTCGGCTAGGTCAGGCCGCGAGCGCGACGCTCGCTGCTTATCCCGGAGAGCGCTTCACAGGACGCATCGCCGCCATTCTGCCCAGCGTCGCCGCGGACAGTCGAACGCTCACGGTTCGGATCGAACTCGCCAATCACGGAGGAAGGCTGCACCCTGGCATGTTCGCCTCCGTCGATCTGGGGGGATCAGACCATCAGGCGCTTTTGGTTCCCTCAGAGGCGGTGATCCGCACCGGCACGCGCACACTGGTCATGCTCGCGCTGCCGGGTGGGCGCTATCAGCCTGCTGAGGTTCGCACCGGTGTTGAAGCGGGAGAGCAGACCGAAATCCTTGCCGGGCTGGCGCATGGGGAGAAAGTCGTTGCCTCTGGGCAATTCTTGCTCGATTCCGAGGCCAGTCTTTCGGGCGTGAAGGCACGGCCGATAGCGGCGGCGTCAGCCTCGGCGCCGACGGCGCAACCCTTGGGTGCCTACACAACGAGGGGCCGGATCGACAGCATTGCCGCCGACAGGATCACTTTCAGCCATGAACCCGTTCCCGCGCTGCAATGGCCCGCGATGACGATGACCTTCCACTTGGCCAGTCCCGGTCAGGCTCATGGCTTCAAGATTGGGGACCAAGCCCGCTTCAGCTTCGACCAGACCGCGCAGGGACCGACGATCCGGACCATGGCGCGGGAGGCGCGTCGATGATCGGTCGCCTCATCCATTGGTCGGTGCGCAACCGGCTGTTCGTCATGCTCGGAATATTGGCGCTGCTGTTCGCCGGGCTCTGGGCCGTGCGGCAGACCCCGGTCGATGCGTTGCCGGACCTTTCCGACACACAGGTCATCATCCGCACCAGCTATCCCGGCCAAGCGCCGCAGATCGTCGAAAATCAAGTCACCTATCCGCTCGCCACCACCATGCTGTCGGTGCCGGGCGCGCGGACGGTGCGCGGCTATTCCTTCTTTGGCGACAGCTTCGTCTATGTGATCTTCGAGGAAGGGACCGACCTTTATTGGGCGCGCTCGCGCGTTCTGGAATATCTCAATCAGGTCCAGGGTCGGCTTCCCGAAACGGCTCGGAGCGCCATCGGTCCGGATGCCACCGGCGTCGGCTGGGTCTATGAATATGCGCTGGTCGACCGCACCGGAGGCCATGATCTCTCGCAACTCCGATCGCTCCAGGACTGGTTCCTGCGCTATGAACTCAAAAGCGTTCCCGGCGTCGCGGAGGTCGCCAGCATCGGCGGGATGGTCCGGCAATATCAGGTCGTGCTCGATCCGGTGAAGCTCGCCGGCTATGGCGTGACCCATGCCGAGACCGTCGAGGCCATCCGCAAGGCCAATCAGGAAGCGGGCGGGTCGGTTCTCGAACTGGGCGAGGCGGAATATATGGTCCGGGCTTCGGGCTATCTCCGGTCGCTTGACGATTTTCAAGCCATTGTGCTGCGGACCACGACCGGCGGCATCCCGGTGCGCTTGGGCGATGTCGCGACGATCCAGATCGGTCCGGAAATGCGCCGGGGAATTGCCGAACTGGATGGCGACGGCGAGGTCGCGGGCGGCGTGGTAATCCTCCGGTCAGGCGCCGATGCGCGGGCCACGATCGAGGCGGTACGCGGCCGACTGGAGCAGCTCAAGAAGAGCCTGCCGCGCGGCGTCGCGATCGTTCCCACCTATGACCGCTCGCAGCTCATCGACGCCGCCATCGACAATCTCACCCACAAGCTCATCGAGGAATTTGTCGTCGTCGCCATCATCTGTGCGCTTTTCCTCTGGCATGTCCGCTCGGCCCTGGTCGCCATAGCGACCCTGCCGCTGGGGGTGCTGGCCGCGTTCGTCGTGATGCGCTTGCAGGGCGTCAATGCAAACATCATGTCGCTGGGCGGCATCGCCATCGCCATCGGCGCCATGGTCGACGCCGCGATCGTCATGATCGAGAATGCCCATAAGCAGATAGAGCGCTGGACGCATGACCATCCGGGAGAGACGCTGGAAGGGGCCGAACGCTGGTCGGTCATCACCAGAGCGACCTGCGAGGTCGGGCCAGCGCTCTTCTTCTCGCTGCTCATCATCACGCTCTCTTTCGTGCCCGTATTCACCTTGCAGGCGCAGGAGGGGCGGCTGTTCGCGCCGCTAGCCTTTACCAAGACCTATACGATGGCGGCAGCCGCGATCCTTTCGGTGACGCTTGTGCCGGTGCTGATGGGCTGGCTTATCCGGGGCAAAATCCCCTCCGAACAGGCCAATCCGGTCAACCGGATACTGACCGCCGCCTATCGGCCCGCCATCGACTGGGTCATCAAGCGGCCCAAGGCCACACTCCTGATCGCCGCGCTTGTGTTCCTGACCACGGCCTGGCCGCTGTCCCGGCTGGGCGGCGAGTTCCTGCCTGCCATGAACGAGGGCGATCTGCTCTACATGCCGTCAGCATTACCGGGCCTCTCGGCTGCCAAGGCGGCCGAACTGCTCCAGCAGACCGACCGGATGATCAAATCCGTGCCGGAGGTGCAGAGCGTGTTCGGCAAGGCGGGTCGCGCCGAGAGCGCCACCGATCCGGCCCCGCTGGAAATGTTCGAAACCACCATCCGATTCAAGCCCCGCGACCAGTGGCGGCCCGGCATAACACCTCAGAGGCTGGTCGATGAACTGGATCGCGCCGTGAAGGTGCCGGGCCTTGCCAATATCTGGGTGCCGCCCATCCGAAACCGGATCGACATGCTGGCGACCGGCATCAAGAGTCCGATCGGGATCAAGGTGTCGGGCGCTGACCTTGCGACCATCGACCGCATCGCGCGGCAGATCGAAGGGGTTGCCAAGGCCGTGCCAGGGGTCAGCTCTGCGCTGGCCGAACGGTCGACCAGCGGTCGCTATGTCGATGTCGACATCGATCGGGCAGCGGCAGCCCGCTATGGGCTCAATATCGCGGACGTCCAGGCGATCGTCTCGGGCGCGATTGGTGGCGAAAATATCGGGCAGACCGTCGAAGGGCTTGCCCGCTATCCGATCAGCGTGCGCTATCCCCGCGAGCTGCGCGACAATCCTGACGCACTACGTGCCCTACCGTTACTGACACCATCGGGGCAGCAGATCACACTGGGCACGGTTGCCCGCATCGCGATCACCGATGGGCCGCCCATGCTCAAGACGGAGAATGGCAGGCCCTCCACCTGGGTCTATGTCGATGTGCGGGAGCGTGACCTTGCGTCCGTGGTGGATGATCTCCAGCATGCCGTTACGCGGGACGTAAAGCTCTCGCCGGGCGTCAGCATCGCCTATTCCGGGCAGTTCGAATATCTCCAGCGGGCGCTGGAGAGGCTGAAGATCGTGGTGCCCGCCACACTCGCGATCATCTTCCTGCTGCTTTACCTCATCTTCCGCAGGGTCGACGAAGCACTGCTGATCATGGGATCTTTGCCCTTCGCGCTCACGGGCGGCATCTGGATCCTCTACCTGCTGGGCTATCACCAGTCGGTCGCCACCGGGGTCGGGTTCATCGCTCTTGCCGGGGTCGCCGCCGAATTTGGCGTGATTATGCTCCTCTACCTCAAGCACGCGCTTGTGGCGCGCGGCAGCAACCCCTCCCAGGAGGATGTCGCCGGGGCCGTTCGCGAGGGCGCCGTTCTTCGTGTGCGGCCCAAGGCGATGACGGTCGCCGTGATCATCGCCGGTCTGATGCCGATCCTGCTGGGATCGGGCGCGGGTTCGGAGGTCATGAGCCGTATCGCAGCGCCCATGGTCGGCGGCATGCTGACCGCGCCCCTGCTGTCGATGTTCGTCATCCCGGCCGCCTATCTGCTGCTGCGGCAGCGATGGCCGGATCATTCTTCCCACCAGTCCAACACGAAAGGAGACGATAATGCGGTCATCTATGTTTAAGGCTCTTGGCCTCACCTTGCTGCTCGCCGCCTGCGGTCCAAAATCCGGGACCAATGAGACGGGCGCAGCGAACGGCATCGCGCCGGCTGCCGCAGCGATGAACGCGATGGGTAATGATATGGGCAATATGGCGATGACCCCCGGCGACAAAATGGCCAAAGGCGCCGGCAAGGTGACCGCCGTCGACAAGGCAGCAGGCACCATCACCCTCGATCATGGCCCGATTGCCGAGGCGGGCTGGCCTGCCATGACCATGGCGTTCAAGGCCTCGCCCGCGCTCATCGACAGCATCAAGGTAGGCGACGCCGTGGATTTTGATCTCAAGCTCGAAGGCGGAGCCGGCGAGATCACGGCAATCAGCAAGAAATGAAGACCATGGGAGCCGGGCCAGAGCGTGGCTCCCATTCAACCGTCAGGTGCCTGCCGCGGGCCAGGGCTCCATCAACGCCTTGAGGTCAACACACGTGTCGCAGCTTTCGCCGATCAGCTCCTTCCTCGAATGGAGAATTCCGCCAATAATTGGGCGAGCGCTTCAATCTGCTCTCCGCTACCCTGCAAGGCGTCCTCTGATGCACGATCGACTATATTAGCGACGAATTGCGAAGGCCCGGCGTAGGCAAGAGACCAAGTGACAAACCGCCGGTGAGAATATTCTCCAGACGCTATAGTTCTGACATTTTCATGCCGGGGGTCTTGAAGAATGCTGGCTTTCAATTCTTCGATCGCCGTAGGTGTTCCTTCCAAATACTGGACGAAGTTTCGCCCTGTAAAAAGAAGAGCACCGGTCACTTCAAGCGAACGATTGCGAGGAATAGAGACGTTAACGATTTCCCGGATGCATTCTTCGGTGTCGATCTCGTCAAGCCGGCTCGTGCTTATATAGAACCATCGCGCAAACATGCGCGACTGTATGACGGTTGTAAAAGAAAGTAAAGGCGAGGTGCATGGTGGGGACCAGTAATGCACCTCGCCTTTACAACTACCGGGCCTCGGGGGAGGCATCGGTGATCGAAGGCCCTCAGGGTAGCCAATGAAGGTTAACATGGGCTTGGCGCATATTACGGTAAAAATACCGTACGCGTGGATAACAAGCCCGCAAGAATCCGTTCTTATCAAGCGCGCAACATCGCAGGAGAGGTGGGTGGCTGAAGACAATGGTAAAAATCCGACTTCACCCCGGGGGTGTCCGGAGCAGCGTCGGCATACCCGAAAGACCGTGTTCAAGTCTGCGCTGCTCTATCCTGTCCAAGACGAAGTCGGCCTCTCCGTCGAGAATGTTTCGCACTCTGGCCTGAGCTGCCAATGCGTCCTCGTCCTTGGGTTGCTCCAGCAGGTTCATGTGAGTTTCGACGGGCAGAGCTTTCGAAGCGCCGAGGTCCGTTGGGTAAAGGGCACCAGGTGCGGCCTGCTGATGGAGGAGCCACTTCTCTGGATTGACGGGATCGAAATTGATCCAGACACATCATCTCAGAATCATCCGCCTCGCGAGCATCGTGTGCCGGTTACCCTGCCAGCAACGCTCATAACCTCAGCTCCCGTATTGCCTGGCACCATTCGCAACATGTCGGTCGAGGGCATGATGATTGAAGTTGGCTGTGAACTCCCCGAGGGAATGCGTTTGCTGGTGAAGAGCCGCGACAGTGCAGTACGTCTGGGACGGGTGCAATGGTCTGCCGGGGGCATGGCTGGCCTGTTCTTTGAGCCGCCCCGTAAGCCTCTGGAATAAGCGGAGTTGCAACTTTTCTGCCTGTCACGTGTTGAGCGAAAAGAAAGAAACAGCGTTATTGCGATGGATAGTCCGTGCCCAATCTATGTTGTGGACGACGACACCAGAATGCGCCAACATCTGGTGAGATTGCTGCGCGGCCAAAAATTTGCGCCGACTCCCTTTTCCACCGGATCAGATTTTGGCGAGGCGATGAGCTATCTCGCTCCTGGCATTGCGTTGCTGGAATTGCGCCTTATCGAAATGAACGGGGTTCCTACAATAGCAGATCCCCTATCGCGGCGTCAGGACATTCCTGTGATTGTAATGGCGGCCAATGGCGATATCCCGACAGCGGTCAAGGTGATCAAGCGAGGAGCGGTCGATTTCCTGGAAAAGCCTTTTACCGATCACCATCTCTTGAAAATGCTAGCAAGTACGCAAACCCTTCACCAGGGCAGAATTGAGGCTCAGGAACGGAAGGATCGTGCCGAGGTTCATCTGCACAGTCTCACGACAAGAGAACTGGATATTATGAGGGCATTGGGCTCCCATAGGAATAACCGCATGGTCGCGGAGGAATTCAACCTCAGCCTGAGAACGGTAGAGATGCATCGGGCCAGAATCATGAAAAAATTCGGCGCAAAGCGGTTTGACGATGTATTACGGGAAATTAGTGAGGCGGGATTAGAATGAGGATTTAATTATATATGATCGACAACCGATCAGCCAAAAAATTCATTGCCATTCTTATGTTCCTTATTATCAGCATCATTATATTATATCGAAATATATGATATAAATAAACGAAATCATCTTCGAAAAATCGTATAATTATGCGCGTCTATTTAATGAAATCCGATCAGCCAATCGATATTTCTCGGAAAATAGATCCGCATCCATGGGCTGACCAAATAAATATCCTTGGCCATCTTCACATGCATGCTCGCGTAGAAATGACAATTGCTCCTCGTTTTCGATCCCTTCGGCAATGACGGAGTAGCCTAATCGATGGGAAAGTTCGATCAGAGAGCTCACAATAGTCCTGTCGGCTTCAGAATGCTGTAGAGAACGGGTAAATTCCTTATCTATCTTGATACGATTAATTGGATAATATTTGAGAAAATTGAGGGATGCATATCCAGTACCAAAGTCATCAAATGAAATATTAACCCCCATATCCCTTATTGCATTGAGCTGGTCAATGATGTCATCTTTGCAATCAAGAGCGATATTCTCTGTGATTTCTATTTCAATGGCTTCAGGATCGAGCCCGCTCTCCTTTAGCGCGTCTCGAATGACTGAAGGAAGATTCCCCGCCTCAAACTGTGCCGCAAATAAGTTGACGCCAATCCGAAAAGCTGGCGCAAATTTGCGCCACTCAACTGCCTGCGCGCAGGCTTTTCTGAGGACCATCGTGCCTACATCCGCCGCAATCGGGCTACTTTCCAGTGCAGGAAGGAATGCCGCCGGCTGCAGCATGTTGCGCACCGGATGGCGCCATCGCAGAAGAGCCTCCGCGCCGACCAGGGAATTGTCGCTCAATCTGATCTGCGGCTGGAAGACGAGACTAAATTCCTCTTTTTCCAAGGCATGATGGAGTTCTGTGGCGAACAACCGGCGGGCGACAGCCTCACTGCGGAGTGATGGGTGGAAAATAAATGACGTTCCAAGTCTTTCAGATTTGGCATGGCGCAAGGCCAGATCTGCATTGCCAATCAGGCTTTCCAATGTTTCCCCGTGGTGAGGATAAATGACAACGCCACAATTTGCTGAAATTCTGGTCTCACCCCCAGAAACGAACATAGGCTGATTTACGGATTCTATTATAAAACTTGCAATATTATTCAAATATTTTTCACTGCTAACGCCTGGAAGGAGAATTGCAAATTCGTCTCCACTGATCCGTGAGATTGTCGCATTGCCCTGTGTGCAATCGACCATTCTTCTTGCGGCATCGCGCAATATAGAATCACCAGAATTATAGCCAAGTGCGATGTTGACATCTTTGATACCGTGCAGATCGACAGAGATAATGGAGAATTTTTCATTATTATCTATGGAATTATTCACAGTTTTGTAAAATAAGTTCCGATTTGGGAGACTTGTTAGCAAGTCATAATTGGCTATCCGCTCAAAAATTCCTCCGTCTTCGGTACAAAATGAAAGATCATTAACAATCGCGCTGACGTAAATTTCATCAGCAAATTTGGTCGTCGTCCAGATGAGTTCAATCTTAAATTTTGAGCCGTCACATCGCTTCGCAATGTATGTGCTGAATTCCCTGTCACCCAGATGGATTCTGTCCACATATCCGTCCAGGGCTCGGGAAAAGATTTGCCGATCATCGTCGTCGATGAGCAGGTCGACCGGCTTCATGTAGATTTCTTCCGGTGCATATCCGAACAAATTGGCAGCACTATCATTGCAAATCACAATTTTGCGGGTGCGGTCGATGCAGATTATCGCCTTCCGGGAAGCGCTGGCGCAAACTTCAAGATCGGACAAATGCATCTTCATCGCAACTTCAAGGCGGCGTAGTTCGAGTCTGTCGGTAACCAATCGCGCAAGATCCCGAAGGCGACTGCGATCCTCCTCGCTAAATTCAGAGCGCGGACTGGAATCGATGATGCAGAGAGCTCCCAGAGCATGTCCGGACGGCGTCTTGATCGGTGTACCGGCATAGAAACGAATTTTGTCGCTGGTCACGAGGGGATTGTCGTGAAACCGCACGTCCAGCGTGGCGTCCGCAATAACCAGCACGTCATCCTGAGTGATTGCATGGGCACAAAAAGATATATCGCGGCCCATGTCGCACTCTCCGACCCCGGCGTTTGCGATAAGAAACGCATGATCTGTGCCGATCATGTTAACGGCGGCGGCAGGGACTCCAAAGATTTGGGTCGCCATTTCGACAATGGGAGTTAGGCTTGGAAGCTCGACGCCTGCAACAAGGCCATAGTCGGCGAGCGACAGCAGGCGCTCACCTTCACCGGCAATCGAATCAGGACACCGCATAGAAACTCCCTCACATCTGCCTTAAATCAACTTGGTAAGCGACCGGTAAAGGCGCGACTTTCGATACCCGGCGCGTCAGTTGACGCTTGAACCCCTCCGCCCCGTTGCGCCGGGACAGTAAGCTTCTCTCCAATCCTTTGTGGTTGCCGAAACCGGGAGGGCGAGTGAAGTCGCCTGGGGAAAGCGCTTGATCGGCGGGAAATCCGTCCACTGCCGTAGACAAAGTGCCAATTACATTCCGGCATAGCGATATTATAAATATTATTTTTTAAGATGTTTTTGTCAAATAAACATGATCATTATTCACGATAGCTATCTATCTTATGATAGATTTTAATTGTTCTTTCTTTTCTAATGCGGTTAATTGATCTTTCAATAATAACTTGAGATCTATACCCGCAATCATCGATATTATGGTTCTCAAAATTTTCGACCGAGTCACTATCAAAATTTTTTCGCATTTTCTCTGAAAATAAATCCTTTAGAGAAACTCTCTTGTAGGCTGTCTCGGATAAAATGGACATAATATTTTACCAATTATTCAACTCGTCAGTGGATATTTTCATCAATTGTCAAATATATAGATAATAAATATTTACCACATAGAGTCAGTGAATGCTTCAAGAGATTTTAAGTGTAAAAAGGTTAAATGAGCTGGCATTAGTCTGACCGTATTTTTACGGTATGCGCATTATATGGAATTTGACTGTCACTAACCCGGTATCCTGGTTGTGCATTGCACTTACCGCTTGGACTTGTCGGCCGCTTCGGTGGCCGTTTCCACCCAATAAGGAGCTGTGGTGAGAAGATCATGTAGGACGATCGATGGTTTCTAGCGCAGCAGTGAGAATGAAGTGGCCCCGCATGACGAACGCCAAGCAGCCAACGCCTGCCACGCCCGTTTCGTTCGCGTAACATAATGTTCGCCGGAATAAATCCTAGACGGCCAATTGCGGGCGCACTGCAGAGCGAGGTGAGAAAAATACCTCTTGAAAGCGGTGGATGACCTCCTAAATTCCTACCCGCCGGACGCCGAACCGGGTCCGGTGGGACACATGAGAGCGCCGGCTCTCTCCGGCGCCGCTCATGCCCAGATCGCTTCGTAGGAGGATTTGGAAATGAGAAATAACTTCGACTTCACGCCCTATCGGCGTTCGACCGTGGGCTTTGATCGACTCTTCAACCTGCTTGAAGCAGGTGCGCGGGAGGACGAAGGTTACCCACCCTTTGACATCCTCAAAGATGGCGAGGACAGTTATCGCATCACGCTGGCGGTCGCTGGTTTCCGTCCCAACGACATTGAGGTGGTGGCACAGCAGAATTTGCTCACCGTCACCGGCAGGCATGCCGAAGACGACGGCAAGGGCGAGTATCTCCATCGCGGGGTCGCCATGCGTCCATTTGAGCGACGCTTCCAGCTTGCCGACTTCATCGAAGCAGGAGAAGCCAGCTTCGAGAACGGCTTGCTCAGCATCGCGCTCAAGCGCGTCGTGCCTGAGGCGATGAAACCACGCCGGATCGCCATCAGCCCTGGCCTGGCCGCTAGTGATCGCATTGGCGGAGGCGATACAGTCGGCGAGGCTGCCTAACCCACGTTACACCCGGCCTGCCGGCACCGCCGCCTGCAACCCAGCGGGCGGCGCCCGGCAGGTTCTGCCCATCGTCAAAGAAAGGAGATTATCTGTGGCCATTCGTGACTTCATTCCTTGGAACCGGCAGGAAAACCGGCTTCCCGTCCCGGTCAGCGCGGAGCGCGACCGCGACAATGATACCCACCCGCTGCTCTCGCTCCACCGCGAGGTGAACCGGTTGTTCGACGACGTCTTTCGCGGTTTCGGTGTGCCGTCGCTTGCCGGGTTCGACCGCGGTCTGTCGTGGCCGAACCTCGAACTGGCTGAGACCGATAAGGAAATCCGAGTCACGGCCGAACTTCCCGGTCTTGAAGAAAAGGACTTTGAGATCACCGTCGAGGATGGCGCGCTTACGCTGCGCGGGGAGAAGACGTCTGAGGTCGAGGACAAGGATCGCGGCTATACCGAGCGCAGTTATGGACGCTTCGAACGACGCATTGGCCTGCCGAAGGGCGTCGACCGCGACCAGGCGCACGCTAGCTTCAAGAACGGCGTGCTGACTGTCACCGTGCCGAAGACGGAGGCGGCGAACGAAAATATCCGCCGCATCCCCGTCAATGGCAAGGAGGCATGAAAGTCAGGCCCGGGACTTCGGTCCCGGGCCCAGCCCTAAACCGCCCGGGATGGTGCGGGAGGTCGGGGCGATCGCAGCCAATGGCAATTGCAAGTCCGGCCCAAGCTATACGAGCGCATTGCCGTCCGATGTCTTGGCTATCATCGAGCCCGTGTCGCTCCCGGTCAACCAGATCGGTCGGGCGCGCGTAGGAACATGGCGCCTGCGTTTCGCCATGCGCTGGCGCGCGCGCGTCGTCGATCCGCTGACCGGGTGGACGGGCGGGGGCGATCTGCTCACGCAGATCGAGCTTCACTTTCCTGACCTCGAAGCGGCCTCGCGCCATTGCCGGCGCGAGGGCGTGCCCTTCGATTTGCAGGGATCGCCGGATCTGCGTCGGTGGGTGCGGGCTTGTCTGACCGGCGAAGTGCCGCCGCGACTATGCTGCTGGCCCACCGGTCTCCATGCGCAACTCTGCAGCGAATATCTGCTCGCTATGGCTCGGTGGGACGATCATGCCATGCGGTCATCGGCAGTCGGTTCAGCAGAACAGATTTCCAACTGCCAACATCAGCGCGGAAGAACGATCGCCGGGAACCGCGCGAATGCCGCTTCCGCCCCGTCACTCTCCCACGGGACAATTCAGACGTGATGATCATGCACACGCCACCTGGCATTCTTTCGAGCTTTATTACCCTGCTCGTGACGATCGGTCCGGTCGAGACGGCAGTCGTTTTCGCCGGCCTGACTTCCGGCATTCACCGCAGCGACCGGATCAGCCTTGCTGCTCGATCCGTTATGATAGCCGCCTCCGTCCTCCTGCTTTTTGCGCTTGCCGGCGGCATCGTCCTCTCGCTGCTGCACATCTCGTTGCCTGCCTTCCGGGTCGCGGGCGGCGTGCTCCTTTTCCTCCAGGCTTTAACGCTCACCTTCTCGAGCCCAGGGCTGTCGTCGATCAGCGAAGGTGAGCGCCACGAAGCCGAACAGCCCCGTGATATCGCGGTATTCCCATTGGCATTTCCCTTGATCGCAGGCCCTGGCAGCCTGTCGGCGGCGGTGCTCGTCATGGGCCGTACCAACAACCTAGTGGAAGCCGGCGGCGTGCTAGGCATGATCATCGTCTGTGCGCTGCTGACCTGGCTGGCAATGCTGGCCGCGGACCGTCTTGTTCGACTGCTCGGCAGCACCGGGGCCGACGTGGTGAGTCGCATCTCTGGCGTCCTTCTCGCCGGTCTCGCCATCCAGTTCATATTCGACGGCCTTGCGGCTGCGCCATTTCTCGCGCGTTGACCGGTCCTTTCACCGTAGCGCAGCTTGGCAGGGGTTGTCGGACTAATGCTGTTTTGGCGGACTCTTTCGTCCGCCCCCGCGCCTTTGACGGGGCTTGGCGACTATTGATCCAGCGCATTTAGCCCGCGATTGATGACGCGGGCATACATGTGGCGGTCCTACAGGCCTGGGCCGCCACCCTTGCGGCATTATGGAATCGGCATCGAGGACCCGGCGTTCCCCAATTCGTCCCGTTGCGTAACCTGCTGCAGCACACATAGCTGAGGGAACTTCACAGCCGGCGGCAGCCTTATGGAGGATCACTATTCTCGCTGAGCGACACCAGCGGCAACATGCAGGCATTCGAACTGTCTCGCGAACGGCAGCAATAGTGGACCCCGTCCCCCGAAGCGGACAGACCAAAAAGTCTATGGGTTTCGGGCGCCAGCAGGCGTACGAAAGCCTGACATGTACGACCCGCGGTGGTCCAGGCGATGGGCTATGGGGATTTCGGATTTTGGCGGCTGTCGGGATTGGCGGAACCGCTGCTGCCGAGCGATGCGGTCGATGTAGGCGGAGCGTATTTTAAGCGGCTCAGGAAGCTTGATCGGCACGATCGGGGGCCATGGGTGGGGTAAGTCGGGATAAGGATAATGCTCGGCACGCGCATCACGATTTCCCGCTTCATGGTGCTCGCGGGATTGGTTGAAGGCAGGCCATGCCAGGTCACGGCGCGATCTCCCGGATCGGTACCTTGATGCTCGGCGGTGCCCGCGGTTGTCGCCAGCGTTCGAAGGTTTCGATGATGATCATGCGCCCACCGCAGCAGGGACAGGGCAGACGCAGGCCTACAGGATTTTCCGGTTCATCCTCCCTGAGCGGGGGTGGGATAACATCGAGCAGTTCACGGGCGCGCGCGAGACTGGTCTTGCGCGATGAACTGGCGAGCAGGCCATAGTGGCGGATGCGGTGGAAGCCGCGGGGCAAGACATGGGTCAGGAACCTGCGGATAAACTCGTCGGTGTTGAGCGTCATGACACTCTGACGTTCAGGCCCGTCGCGCCGGTAGTCCTTGTAGCGGAATGTAATGCCGGTTTCGTCGAAGCTGATCAGCCGCCGGTTCGAGATGGCGATCCGATGGGTGTAGCGCGAAAGATAGGCCAGGACGGCCTCAGGACCAGAGAACGGGGGCTTGGCATAGACTACCCATGGATTCTTCCTCACCGGAGCCAGATGGCGCAGGAAGGCCCGTCGATCGGTGAGTGATACCAGCGATCCGTAAAACGCAAGCTTCCCGGCGTCATAAAGCTGGACCAGGCGGGTCAGGAACAGGCGGCGGAACAGCTTGCCCAGGACGCGCACCGGCAGGAGGAAGGCGGGACGCGAGGATATCCAGCGCGTCCCGTCAAGCGCGATGCCGCCGCCCGGCGCAACCATATGGACATGGGGATGGTGCGTCAGAGCCGAGCCCCACGTGTGGAGCACGGCGGTGATGCCGATCCGGGCACCCAAGTGCCTGGGATCAGCGGCAATGGTCAGCATTGTTTCCGATGCCGCCCGGAACAGCAGATCGTAAACCACCGCCTTGTTCTGGAGCGCGACGGGGGCGACCTCGGCAGGGAGCGTGAAGACAACATGGAAGTATCCGACCGGCAGCAGGTCGGCTTCGCGCTCGGCAAGCCAGGAGCGCGCAGCCGCGCCCTGGCATTTCGGGCAGTGCCGATTCCCACAGCTATTATAGGCGATCCGCCAGTGCCCGCAGTCTTCGCAGGCCTCGACGTGGCCGCCCAATGCAGCGGTGCGGTAGTTCTCGATCGCCGTCATGACCTTTAGCTGGATGAAGCTCAGGTGCCTGGCATGGATTGCGCGATAGGCGGGCCCAGCAGTGCGGAAGATGTCGGCGACCTCAAATGACGCGCGCATCGGCTCAGCCGTCAGGCGCCACCGGTTTCGGACCGCAGATAGCTAACCGGTCGAGCGGGCTGATGACGGCGCGCGCGGTTCGGGTCGCGACTTTAGTGTAGAACGCCGTCGTGCTCAGGTTCGCATGGCCCAGTAATGCCTGGATAACGCGGATGTTTACCCCGTCCTCCAGCAGATGCGTCGCAAAGCTGTGCCTCAGCGTGTGTGGGCCAACCCGCTTGGTGATACCTGCCGCATGTGCCGCATCAACGACAATGCGCTGAAGCTGCCGCGTGCTGAGCGGCTTGAGATAATGCAGTCCCGGGAATAGCCAGCCATCGGCATGCATGACGCCCTGCGCCCGGCCAACCTTCCACCACTCGCGCAACAAGGTGAGCAGATCAGCGGGCAGGATCGCGTTGCGATATCGGCCGCCTTTCCCACGTTCGACCCTGATCAGCATACGCTCACTGTCGATATCGCGGACCTTGAGCATCGTCACCTCAGCGGCACGAAGGCCGGCACCGTAGGCTACGGACAGAGCTGCCAGGTGTTTGAGGGACGTCGTCGCTTCGAGCAGCCGCGCAACCTCATCAGGACTGAGAACGACGGGCAAGGAACGGGGATGCTTCACCTTGTAGAGCTTGCGGGCAAGGTCGGGCCGGTCGATGGTATGCGTGAAGAAAAAGCGCAACGCTGCGACGATGCTGTTCATCGTAGGTGCGCCGACCCCAATCTCTCGCTGGTCGATCTGGAACTGACGCAGATCCTCTGCCGTCGCTGTATCGGGAGGGCGACCGAGCCAGGCGGCAAACCGCGCAACATCGCGAATATAATTGCGCTGGGTCTCCCGCGTGAATTCGCGCATGTTCATGTCGTCGATCAGGCGCTGACGCAGCGGGCTGGCGGGAACCTCCAAAGTGGTATCAATCATCGTTCGACTCCTTGGCTGAAAGGAGGCGCGATGCTCTACCTATGATCGACGAGGCTCAACCGAAGCGACATTCCACCCGATTGGGGCAGCCCTATGTCCAGGCACCGATCCCGCGTCAGCGGGTCGTCTAATCGCCCCTCTGTCAAGCCAGCCAAATCATTCGTTCGTTCATTCATTTATAACTGTTGCCAAGCGTATGCCGGGTACAGGGTCGTCTACGCGGTCGATGCAAGTTGATCGCCGC